>CAIOST010000189.1 GCA_903861045.1 uncultured bacterium
TGGCGGTGAAATCCGGCCTGAACCCCGAACCCTGAACCCTTCCCTCCTGAGCAGTTACTTTTTTTGGCCCAGCCTGGCAGCCGCCAGGTAGTTCTGCGCCGTCTCTACCGAGTAATGGACGTCCCCCTTCGTTGTCTCGCTTCGCGCCCTTGCGCCTTAGCGTTAGAATCTTCGGTAGGGCAGGTTTGGAGACAGTGCGCGCCCTTGGTCGCGCTTTGCGGGGCGGGCTCGCTGATGGTAGGATCCAAGCCGGAAAAAACGTAAGCGTTTGCGATTTTTTGCGGATCTGGCAACGTGCATGTAATTCTGCGCTGTCGCCACTTTTCGCCACATCCATAGCCACCCTGGATCGCACGGCCCACGGCCCGAGGCGGGCCGGGGCTACTGGCTGCGGCATGCGCCAAGCTCTGGATAACCGAAGAAGGCGGCGAGATATTTGCTGTGTTTGATTTTACGGGGCAAGCGCAGGGCAAGCCCAAGAGGCTGTTAAACGGCGATTCCCTTCGCCACCCTCGCGGTGGAAGCTGCTATAGCGCGGAAGAAGGCCGTTATGCGCCTAACTGACCAAAGCGGGCGGAGTGGAACACCGGCGGCGCCGGCTGCCAGAAACCCCTATAAATATTGGGGAAGATGGCGGAGGGGGAGGGATTCGAACCCCCGGTACCCTTGCGGGTACGCATGATTTCGAGTCATGTGCATTCAACCGGGCTCTGCCACCCCTCCGGCTTGGTACGGGGAAAAGATACGAGAATACGGGCGGGAAGTCAACGGTGCAGCGCATCCTTGTCGCAGCGGGGTCATGGTCTTTTCCTGAAGCGCCACCTAACGCAGGCTGGCTGTAGCAAGGGCTTTGTGGTAACCGCAGAAGCCGCTTTTGTGTATGCTAGCAGTGGCGAGGTGTTGGTTGGCAGAGAATTTGGACACGGGCAGGATCGGTGCAGACCATTCATGTTGGCCACAAAAGGCACATAAAACACAAAAAACCGCTTTCTTTTGTGTCTTTTGTGCTTTTTGTGGCTAGATTCCGCCCGGCGGGGAGTCCACAGAACCAGGTCTTCAGGAAAAGACCATGGGAATGGGGGCGCCGCGACAACAATCAGATTGCCCGACAGCAGGGTTACATGCTATCAAATAGCGTGCGTGGCGTACTGGCGCAGACCCGTTTCAAGTCGAGCATGCCGGCCACGCACCCATGAGGTTTTTTGTGTATCTTAAGTCGCTGGAAATTACCGGTTTCAAGAGCTTTGCCGACCGCACCAAGCTGCTCTTTGAGCCAGGCATGGTGGCCATTGTCGGACCGAACGGTTGCGGCAAAAGCAATGTCTCAGATGCCATCCGTTGGGTGCTCGGCGAGCAACGCCCCACGGCCCTGCGCTGCAACAAGATGCAGGATATCGTCTTTAACGGTACGGATACCCGTAAACCATTGGGCATGGCGGAAGTCAGCATCACCTTTGCGGATTGTGAAGGCCTCCTCTCCACCGAATTCAATGAAGTAACCGTCACGCGTCGCGTATTTCGCTCCGGCGAAGGTCAGTACTTCATCAACAAGAATCTCTGCCGTTTGCGTGACGTGCACCGGCTCTTCATGGGCACCGGCATCGGCACCACCAGCTATTCGGTCATGGCGCAGGGGCAGATCGACGCGATCCTTTCCTCCAAGCCCGAGGACCGTCGCGGCATCTTCGAGGAAGCGGCCGGCATCACCAAGTTCAAGGCCGACCGCAAAGAGGCGCTGCGTAAGCTGGAGCAGACCGACGCCAACCTGCTGCGCCTCGCCGACGTCATCCGGGAAGTCAAACGCCAGATCGGCTCGCTCCAGCGCCAGGCCGGCAAGGCACGCCGCTACCGCGAACTGCGCGACGAACTGCGCGGCCTCGACCTCTTTGTTACCCGGCGCCGGCTCGCGGCGTTTGATGTGCGCATCCGTGAACTGGATTCAGAAACCATTCAACTCGCTGCGACGCTGGCCGCCCGTCAGGCTGATGTGGCCAATGGCGAGAAAGCCACCGCAGCCATCCATGAGCGCATTCTGGCCGCCGAACATCAGATCGGCACGCTCACACAGGCGGCCTCCCAGGCCGACAGCCAGTTAGTCCGTGCGCAGGAGGTCATGCGCGTCAACGAGCAGCGCATGACCGAGTACCAGGCCTGGTCCACGCGCGACACGCAGGAAATCGCCGCCACCCGCGATCAGCTCGCCACCTTGCGCCAGGAGCAAGAGGATTTACAGGCCCGGCTAGCCGCCCTGCAGGCGCAGACCGGCACGGCCCGCACGGCGCTTCAGGTCGCCCAGGCGCAATGCGAAGAACATCGCCGCGCCGTGGATCAAGCGCGCGCCGACCTCCAGCGCCTGCGCGGCGAAACGGTGGAACGCGAACGCCGGACCGCCGCCATCCAGAACCAACTGACCAGCATGGAGACGCGCCAGCGCGAAACCATGCTGCGCCGGGAACGCCTCGCCTCCGAGCAGGCCCAGCTGACGCACTCCCTCGAATTGGTGGCCACCACCCGCACGGAAGTACAACGACAGCTCGAACAACGCGCCGAGGACGTCACCACCCACGAAACCCGTCTGCATGACATCGAAGACGAGCGCGCGCATATCGCCGCCGACCTGCGCACCGCGCAAGAAGAACAGGCACGCCTGCAGTCACAGATCGCCGCACGCCGCGCCCAACTAGACATGTTGACCGACCGTGACGAGACCGACGAAGAGTTTCTGGAAGGCTCGCGACAACTGCTTGCCCCCGGCAACCCCTTGCACATCGCCCCGGATGCGGTAGTGGGTTCGCTAGCGGAGATGCTGACCGTGCCGGCCGATTTGCGCCTAGCGGTGGAGGCCTCCCTGCGCGCCTGGCTGGACGCCGTCATTATCCGCAACGAGGCCGAGGCCCGCACGCTAGTGGATACCCTGCTCCGCCAGGGGCGCCAGCTGGCGGCCCGCTTGATCATCGCCGAAGGGGTGCCCAGCACACGGCCACCATGCCCGCCCGGGTTGTCCCCTCTGCTGGAAAAACTGCAGGTGGCACCCGAGTTTGCGAATGCCGCCACCCGTTTGCTGGGACATGTGTTCCTGACCGAAACAACGGATGCCATCCCGCACCCCCTCCCTGCCGGTTGCACCGTGGTCACGCGCAACGGCATCGTCTTTCACGCCAGTGGTTGCGTGGAACTCTGGATGCCAGATCGTGCCGTCTCGAGTCCCCTTGCCCGCCGCATGCTGATCAGCGAGCACACCGAGCAACTCTCCCGCCTGGAACAAGAACTGGCGGCGCTGCGCCTGCGTCTGGAAGAGCGTAACAGCCGAACCTCCCTGCTAGCCACCGCCGTGGTGGATGCCCGACGCACCTATGATGAAATGCGCCGGCAAGCTGCGCACAAAGAAGGCGAACTCCAGACCGTCACCCGCGACGCCCAGCGCGCCAGGCAACGCCTGGATGTGGTCACCAGCGAACTCAACACCCTGAACCACGCCACGCGCGATGACGACGAACGCAAAGTCGCCTGGGTAACCGAACTGCAGCAACTGGTTGAAACGCGCGGCACACTGGTCGAAACCATTGCCACACGCTCCGACGAGTTACAATCGCTGGAAAGCGCGTTTGCCACCCGACAAACCGCCTTGACTGAAGCACGCATCCACTCATCCACGCTCACACAACAGGGGGAACACACGGCTGCGCAGGTGGCGGCCGTCACTTCGCGCTTCGCCGAACTCGAGCGCACCATCGTCGGTCGCAATCAGGGTGTGCAATCCTACGAGGAGAGCATCCGCCGCCTGAACACGGAGAATGCCGAACTCGACAGCCGCCTCGATGCCATGCGCGCGGAGGCAGCCAGCTTTCACGCTCAGGCCGACAAGGCGCGCCAGGGGCGCGCCGCCACCGCCCGCGACTTGGACCAGGCCGAAGCCAGTCTCAGCGAGCATCGCCAGATGCTCGATACCAGCCGTACCCGCAAGGCCGCCGCCGACGTGGAGCTGGCCGAAGGGCGCATGCACCGGCAGAATCAGTTCGACCGGATCAACAACGAGTACAGCCTCTCCCCCGCACAACTGGTGGCAGAGCCGGACCCGGCCTGGCCGGACGGCCAGCCCCCCACCAGCGAGACCGCGGAAGCGCGCATTGCACAGCTCAACACCGCTATTCACGACATCGGCCCGGTCAACCTTGTGGCCATCGAGGAGTACAAGGAACTGGAGGAGCGCCACGCCTTCCTGCATGCGCAGGAGGCCGACCTGATCAAGTCCAAGGGGCAGGTCATGGACCTGATCCGCATGATCAACAAGAAGACCTCGGAGATGTTCCAGGAGACGTTCGCCCAAGCCAATACCAACTTCGAAGGGATGTTCGCCAAGCTGTTCAACGGCGGCACCGCCCGCCTCATATTGCTGGAAAACGCTGAAGATCCGCTCGAATGCGGCATTGATATCATTGCCCGCCCCCCGGGCAAGCGGCTGCAAACCATCTCCCTGCTCTCCGGCGGTGAGCGCACCATGACCGCCGTGGCCCTGCTCTTCGCGATCTTCATGATCAAGCCGGCGCCGTTCTGTATGCTAGACGAACTGGACGCCGCCCTGGACGACTCCAACATCGGTCGGTTTGTACAGCAGCTCAAGGACTTCCTCATTCATTCGCAATTTCTGATCATCACACACAGCCAACAGACGATTGCCAGCGCCGACATCGTCTACGGCGTCACGATGCCGGAAAAGGGAATCTCCAAGGTTGTCTCTATGCGCCTGAAAGAGATTGGCGTACGCGAACTGGATATCGAAGCCTCCCCGGCCGAACAGGCGGCGGACGCCGCTTCCCAGGCCCCCGCCCCCCCGCGCCGCCGCCGGCGTACCGCCGCCACGGATGAGACCGCGGACCAACCGGAGACGGTCCCGGAGCTGCCGTTCCTGACAGACACCGACGAGACGGATGCCGACGAAGAACGACTTGAGGACGACAGCGCGGAGGATGCCACCAGCCCAACGCCGGTCGCCACACCATGAATCCAGCCATCCCCACGCTCCTAGCCGTCGCCCGTCAGGCCGCCCGTTCCGCCGGCGAACATGTGCTCTCCCAGAACAGCCGCCGGAGCGACACCGACCAGGTCCTGCGGCACGACATCAAGCACAAGCTGGATCGCGAAGCGCAAGAGATTGCCACCGCCACCATCCTCAAAACCTTCCCCGACCACGCCATACTCGGCGAAGAGACCGCTGAGGCCGCGCTCCCCGTGTCCGACGTGCGCTGGGTGATTGACCCGATTGACGGCACGATCAACTTCACGCATGGCCTGCCACTCTGGTGCTGCTCCATCGCCGCACAGATCAACGAGACCACCGTGGCAGGTGTGGTCTTTGCGCCGGAGCTCGGACTGCTGTTCGAAGCGCAAGCAGACCAACCCGCCTTTTGCAACGGCCAACCGCTGCAGGTTTCCACCATCAACCGCTTGGACCAAGCCCTGATTCACACCGGCGCCGACAAGGACCAGACGGGCCTTCCTTCTTTCCGTTTTCTCAACCGCATCGCCGAAGTCTCACAACGCCCCCGGCTGATGGGATCCGCCGCACTGGACATCTGCTGGGTTGCGGCCGGCCGCACGGACGGCTACTTTGAGCCCGGCGTCTACCTCTGGGATGTGGCCGCGGCCAGCCTCATCCTCGCTCGCGCTGGCGGCACCGGCGAAATCCTGCAGCAGTACGCCGGACATAAAATGGCCTTCCTGGCAACCAACGGCCAGCTCCATCACCCCCTGCGCGAAACCGTGCTCCCGCTGCTCCCCCTCCCCCGCCCCCGCTAAAAAGGATTTGCCAATGAACTTTCTAAAACGCGGGTTGGTTTCTCTGGTGATCTTGCCGCTCCTAGCCATCGTAGCCTTGGGGCAGTCGAGCGAAACCGTATTCACCGAGGGGTTCGAAACTGGCTTCCCCGGCTCGGCGTGGCAGGTGGGTGACCGCAACACCAGAGATGGGCTGGCTTACTGGGGCAGCGTGAACTCGAACTTTGCCGGCCTGGCCGCCCCTGGCGGGAACCGCATGGGCTATTGCGCCGGCGTCGGCTATACCGGTACTCAGGCAAGTCCGTTCTACCGCGGGAAGATGAAGGCGTACCTGCAGCGTACCGTGGATCTCTCGAACTACTCCTCGGCCTCGCTCTCGTTCTCATCCTACATTGCCGGCGTTATGCAATACTGGGACTTCTGCCGCGTGTATGCCTACGGCTCGTCCAAAAAATGGATCAAGCTCTGGGAGCAATCGCCGGCGACCAGCGATACTGCCTGGACCACCCAGACCCTCGCGCTGAACAACTTCGTGGGGCGCGGGCAATCGGCCGTGATCATCAAGTTCGAATTCACCAGCGATGGCCCTTGGCCGTATACCGGATGGTTCCTGGATGATCTTACGTTGACCGCGCAGCCGCTCCCCGTGGACCTGCTGCTGACGAATCTGGTGGTGGCACCGACCTACCTGAAGCAGGGGGCCGTCCCCGCCGCCCTGCGCTTCGGCGTCGGCTTAACACCGGCCTCCGGTGCCCTCAACGGCCGCAATGTCATGGTAAATTTCTACCTTTCGACGAACGCCTCGCTGCTCGCCGCCCCGCTAATCGGCAGCGTCGCCCTCACGCTGACCAACCAACCCGGCCAAGTCGTGACGTACGCCCTCGCCGCCGAGCAGCTTAACCGCTTCACCATCCCCCACCAACGCCCCCGGCAACGGCTTCCTCGTCGCCCGCCTGCAACCAGCCACGTCGGACATCAACACCAACAATGACTGGACCGCCACGCGCATCAGCGTGGACGACCACGCCGACACTTGGGCCGGCGCCACGAGCATCCGCACCAACAGCACCACGTCCGGCACCATCGAAGTGGCCGGTGATGCGGACACCCTGCAAGTATCCATGGCTGCGGGGCACCAATACACGCTGACCACCACGCTCGGCACGCTCTCCAACGCCACCGCCAAACTGTACGCCGCGGATGGCTCGACGCTGCTGGCCACCACCGCCCTCCGCGGCACGGCCGGCGCCACCACCAACCTCTACTACTATTGCACCGCCACAAACACCTACTACCTGCAACTGGCCGGTGCGGCCGGCGCCACCGGAACCTACGCTCTCATCGTGCAGCCGGCCCGCCTGGACCTCGGGCTGACCAACCTCGTGATCGCACCCGGTTACCTGAAACAGCGGGTTGCCCCCACCGCCATCCGCTTTGGCATAACTCTCTCGGCCGCCTCCGCCCCCGTCTCCGGCTATGCCGCAACGTTGGACGTCTTCCGCGGCACCAACATCGTGCTCACCACCAATAGCATCACCCTCACCCTGACCAACCAACCCGGCAGCATGCTGACCGTGAACCTCACGGAGGCACAGGTGCAATCCCTCGACCTTCAGGCCACAAACGGCGGAACCTTTCAGATTTCGGCCCGCCTCCGCCCCCCCCTGGACGACACCAACCCGGCAACAACCAAGCCACCGCCACCGTGCTGGTGGATGACTACCCCGACACCCTGCCCGACGCCACCACCATTACCACCAACCGGACCACCACCGGCACGATCGAAGTGGCCGGCGACGTGGACACCATGAAAGTCGCACTGGCCGCCGAGCGCCAATACGCGTTCACCATTACCCTCGGCACACTATCCAACGCCACTGCCAAACTCTACGCCCCGGACAGGCTGACACTGCTGACCAGTCGCACCCTGGCCGGCGCACCCGGAACCATGACCAACGCCCCGCACTACTGCAGCGCGAGCGGCACCTACTACCTGCAATTGGCCGGCGCGGGCGGCGCCACCGGCACGTACTTCGTGCTAATGCAGCCACAATCGTTGGACTTGGGATTGACCAACCTCGTGATCGCACCGAATTACCTGAAACAAAGGGCCACACCTGCCGCCATCCGCTTCGGCGTGACGCTTCCCGCGGATTCCGCCCCCGTCTCCGGCTATGCCGCCACCGTGGCCTTCTACCAGACAACCAACAGCACCAGCGCCACGAACAACCCCATTGGCTCCATCTCGGTCACCCTAACCAGCCAACCCGGCAATATGATCACGGTGAACCTCTCGCCAGGTCAATTGAGCAGTCTGAGAATCAACTCCACCACCGGCGGCGCCTACCGGATCCTTGCGCACCTGCAACCGCCTCAGGACGACCCAAATACCAGCAACAACTGGAGCGCCGCCACCGTGCTGGTGGATGACTACCCGGACACCCTGCCCGATGCCACCGCCATCACCACCAACCGAGCCGCCGCCGGCATCATCGAGGCCGCCGGCGACGTGGACGCCATGAAGGTCACGCTGGTCGCCGGGCATCAATACGCCGTGACGACCACGCTCGGCTCCCTGGCGGGCGCGGTTACGACGCTGTACGGCGAAGACCGTCAGACCGTGCTCGGCACCAGCACCGCCACCGCTGGCACACCCGCTACGATTTCGTATCTAAGCCCCCGCGCCGCAACCTGCTATATCCATGTGGACGGCAGCGGTGCCGCCACCGGCAGCTACACCGTGGCAGTGCAGCCACAGGCCACCGACCTCTACCTCACCAACCTGGTCTTCCAACCGTATTACCTGAAGAAAGGGGCCACACCAACCAACGTGACGTTCGACGTCGGCCTCACCGCCGCATCCGCCACCATCACGGCGCGCCAGGCCACGGTCTCTTTCCACCTCTCCACCGACTCGACCCTCCACCAGGCCGACAGACTGCTTGGAAGCAGCGCGATTACGCTGACCATCCTCCCCGGCGCCACCACTAGCCTGCAGCTCTCCCCGTCGCAACTCGCCGCGCTGCCGATCCCCACGAACGCCGCCGGCGCGTACACCGTGATCGCCACTCTGGAAACCTTCCTGGATGATGCGCACACCAACAGCAACCAGTCCGGCACCACGGTCTGGGTGGATGACCACGCCGACACCCTGGCCGCCGCTACCGCCATCGGCGCAAACACTAATATCCCGGGGTTGATTGAAGATGCCGCCGACCTCGACACCTTCAAAATCCCACTCGCCGACGGCCACATCTATGTAATCACGCTGGCATCTGCCCTGGACAGGAACGCGCTGACCAGCGGCGTCCTGCGCCTCTATCAGCAAGGGGTCGAATCGGACACCCTGCTCGACATCAGCACCTGCGACACGAACGGCCTCATCGCCCGCATCGTATTCACCAACGCAGCCACCGCAAACTACCACCTGCAGGTCAGCGACATGGACGGCCAAACCGGCACCTACCTGCTGCAGGTCCGCGAACTGACCCAGGTATCCACCAATGCCGTGGCGGATGTGGCTGTCTGCGGGGTCACACTCGCCCTCGCCCCCGGCGACGTGCGCGGCCAGCACCCGGCCGCCCTAGCCTACGAACTGCGGAACAACAGCCTCACCACCTCCATCAACAACGCCTACTATCTTCTGGAGTTCTACCTCGCCCCGACCAACAACACCGCCGCCACCAATGAATGGCGCCATATCGGGCATTGCGAAACGCAACTCACCCTGGACCACCAGCAGACGCGCGTCTTCCCGGTGCCGGCCGAACAACTCCCGTGGACGACCATCCCGGCCGACCTCAGCAATGGCACCTATTACATCGCCATGCACATAACCCCGGTACGGGAGCCCGTGCCGCTCGCACCGGATGATCCGATTGACACTAATAACTGGGTCACGGGCAACAGCCTCGTATCGCCCGGACGTGAGCCGGTCATCTCCGGCAAGGTCACACTCTTCGACAGCAGCATCGGTATAAGCAACGTGGTCCTCACCATCACCGACTACCCCGGCACCGGGGTAGTTCAGATCGTGACCGACGAGCAAGGGTGCTACCGGCGCGAAGTCACGAACAACTGGTCCGGGCATGTCGTCGCTTCCTACACAAACAACGGCCTGACCGGCGGCTTCTCCCCCACGAACCGCACCTACACCCGGGTGACCAACGACTGGACCGCCCAGAACTTCTCCTGGACCCCCCCGCCCATGATCACCGGGACCATCCGCGACTTCCAGACCGGTGCCGCCCTGGCCGGCATCCCCGTGGCCTTCCAAGGGGTCTCCATCATCTCCACGTCCGACGCCAATGGCACCTTCAGCCTCGCCGTGCCCTACGGCTGGAGCGGCAAGGTGACGCCGAGCGACACCAACGGAGGTTTCTGGCCGGCCGCGCGGGCCTACACCAACGTGACGACCCGATGCGACGATGCGAACTTCACCTGGCTGCCACCCCCCGTGATCTCCGGAACGATCCTCGACTTCTACACGGGGCTCGGCGTGGCAAGTGTCACGGTAACTGTGACCGTCGCCGGCACCCCTTATAACATGGATGTTACCGACGAATACGGCGACTACCGCATCGAGGTGACCAACGGCTGGTCCGGCACCTTGACGACCTCCTTCCCGGACAGCGGCTTCCTGCCGGCACACTTGGAGTATGAAGCGGTGCTGATGGACGAACTTTCGCAAGACTTCTTCCTGATCCCGCCGCCCGTGATCTCAGGCTCCATCCGCCACGCCCTGACCGGCGCCGGCCTGGCAGGTGTCACGATACAATTCACCAACACGGCCTCCGGCTCCACCACCAACGTGACGACGGACCTAGGCGGGTATTACGCGTTTATGGTGCCATTCGGCGCCAGCGGCACCCTCTCGCCCCTCCCGACTATCAACGGCACCTTCGCACCCGCCACCCGCGACTATGCCGACATCCATTTCCATCAGACGTCGCAGGACTTCCAATGGACGCCGACGCCGGAACCGCCCGTGATCTCCGGCACCATCCGCGACTTCTACACCGGGAGCGGCGTACCGGGTGTGACCGTGACGGTGACAGCGGCCGGCGTGCCGGTCGTCACCGACTCACAGGGCAGCTATCGTATGGTGGCGTCCAACGGGTGGACCGGAATCATCGAACCCCAGGCGCCTCACAGCGGCTTCGAGCCGCGGACGCTGAGCTACGCCGTAGGCGTGACCTGCGACCAGCCCGACCAAAACTTCGTCCTCTTCCCGCCGCCGCAGCTTTCCGGGACGATCCGCGACTTCGCCACCGGTAGCGGCGTGGCGGATTTCACGCTGACGTTCACCGACGACGCCGGCACCCGCACCACCACCACCGATGCGAATGGCAGCTACACACTTCCCGTACCCTATGGCTGGCGTGGGACGGTCGTGACGCCGGCCAATCCGTCCGGCGGCTTCATTACGCCTCACAGCTTGTCCTATGAGCAGGTCACCACGAATCTGACCGCGCAGGATTACACCTGGCTCGCGCCCGTTACTATCGCGGGCACGGTGACCCGGATATCCGGCATCTCGGGCGGTGTAGCGAACGTGCTATTACAGGTCTCCCAACCATTTGGCCCGGTTACCAACCAAACCACAGGGTTAGACGGCAGCTACGCCCTGATCGTGCCGCTGGGCTGGACGGGCACGCTCACCCCCCAGTTGGTCGGCTACACGTTCCTGCCCGCCAGTCGCACCTATGCGGCCTTAACGGAAGGCCAGACCGCGCAGAACTACACCTGCCGCCCGTCGCCTTTGCTCTCGGGCAAAATCACACGCTCTGGCACGAAGTTGGGTGTCACCAATGTGCTGCTGACCGTCACCGGCGTCGGCACCACCAAGACGGACAGCAATGGCAGCTACGCGATATTCGTGCCGTACGACTGGTCCGGCACGATCACGCCCGCCCTCACGGACAGCGGTCGCTTCTCGCCCACGATCAGGTCATACCGACACGTAACGACCAGCAAGACGTTGCAAAACTACACCTGGTACCCCGCCAATGAGCGCGCCATCCATGTTTCGCCGGCGATGGAATACAACATCCGGCTGGAACCCATGGGGCTCTCGCGGTAGGTCAATGCGGCAGCAGCGGTACACGCTTGCTCATGGGGTGCTGGGGCTTACCCCGGACCTGCTGCAACAGCCAGTCGTATAACTCCGGTGACGCATAGACCGTCTCCCAGCAGCGGTGTCCCGCCTTGGGCAGCTCATCGAATCGCACCCGGCCGCGCACGTTGCGCAGCGCTGCCACCATCTCACGGCTGCGCTCCGGCGGTATCACATCATCCAAGGCCCCATGCACGACCCAGACGGGGACACTCGCAAACCGTTCCACCTCACGCACATCCCCCCCGCCGCCGATCGGCACCACGGCGGCAAACAACTCCGGATGCTCCGCCAGCATGGCCCAGCAGGCAAATCCCCCCGTGCTAACGCCGGTTAGATAGACGCGCAGCTCGTCGACCGGATACTTGGCGATCACTTCATCCAGCAGATCTTCCAGCGCCGTCACCGACCAGTTGCTCTCCGTCGGGCAGCGTGGCGCGATCACTAGAAATGTATCCGGCTTGCACACCCCCGGCTGCCGGACCGCCGCCGCGCCGGCCAGCGCAGCCACGGGGGCGCCGCGATCCCCGATACCATGCAGATAGATGATCGTCGGATAATTCCGCCGGCCCTGCGCTTCATACCCCTTGGGTAGCTCCACCCAGTACTTCAAGGGGGCCAGGCTACCGCTGGCGCGCCGCAGTTCATGCTGCCAGCGCTGGTTATAGCTCCAGGCACTATTGCGTTCCGTGAAGGGCGGTTCGTCGGGCGGTGCCGCCAGCCAGGCCAGCAGTGCCGCCCCCTCCTCCCGCTCCGCCATGCCTTCCAGCAACATGGCGCGTGCAAAGCGTCCCACCGCCTCTGCTTGATAGTCCAACATTTCCGGCTTAAGCCCTAGCCCCTCGGGCAATTTGAGTTCCACCCCCATTTCCAGGTTCTTCCACGCCACCTGATTGGTGGTATTAAACAGTGTGAAGAAGCGCCACATCGGCGGATGAAACCGCGGGGTGATCGTCACCACCGCACCATAGCGGCCTGGTTGGGCGGCACTGGTCACACGCCGAAATGACCCGTCGTAATACGCCACACGCACTTCATGTGGTCCTAGCATCCGCTCCAGCGCTAGCGCGTCATGGAACCCACCGGATGGTAGGCGACTACCCGGGAAACAGAACGGATAAAAGCCATATTTCAAAGGAATCTTCTGCTCCCCCCGTTCGTTCTCCAGGTCCAGCAGGGTGACCGCATCCAACATCTGCCCATCCACCTGCACCTCAAACCGCGACATCTCATCGCCACCGGCCGGCAGGGCGGCCTTCAAACAGGCATAGGACCGTCCACCGTACGCGGTAGTCACCCCCTCCACAATCGTCTTGTTGTTATAGCGTACCACCACCGGCTTGCCTGCCAGGCGGGCAGCAGCCGCGATGCGAAACCAAACCTCCGAAAGTTGCACAAAGCCGTGCGCCACCGCCGCACACGGCGCACTCGCCTGCCCGGCCAATCGCAGGCGATACATGCGGGTAGTATCCCGGTAGGTGCCGACCGCCGGATACCACACCGCGCGAAAGTCCGGCTTGCCAGGATCACGATCATTCACAAAGAGCTGACAGGCGACTTCCGTGCCGCCGGTTGGCGCGATGCCGAGATTCTGCCACGGTAGCAACGCCTCCAACAAATAGCCACCGGCCACCTTGGTGCGCGCGGCCAGCAGGCTAGGCGCATTCGTGCGCAAGGCGGCGTCCAGTCGGTAATCATAAAGCCGGCAGCGTAGCGCCGGTTGGTCATCCGCCAAGCCGGGTGCGATCACGGCCTGAATCATCTGCCGTCCGCCCCACTTGTCTGCCAGGTATATCTCGACCGAATCACCTTCGTATAACTGGTTGGTCTGCGCCTCTTCCAAGTACTGATCGTCGGTCACCCGTATCAGCACCAGCAACCCCTGGTCATGCCAGCCGAGCCTGACGCGGATATCCATATCATCCACGGGGCGCATCCACCCGTCGACCGAGGACATGGTTTCCACGACAAACCCGCCCTCGCGCCAATCGTCATCCTGGCCATCTATTACAACCCCATCCAGGCGAGGCACGTCAAACACGCGCACTTCCTCAGCCATGACCGCGGAAACCGCGCCAACCGCGGCCAGTACCAGCACTTTCCATGTCGTCATACGACCTCCTACGCTCCGTGATTAGAAACCCGAGCATACTATAATCGGCCAGTGAACGTCACACTTCTTCCGCTTATAGAGCACCCGGCCCACCGCTACGGACTACTTTGCCATCGACATTTAAACCCGGCGTGCCGAGAATGTCTGTATGCAAACCGGACAAGCGCTCTTGCGTGATATTGAAACCAGCCATGTCCCACCCGGCCATTGTGCGCTCTGGTGGCTGGGACAGCACGGCTTCATCATTAAGCTGGGACGAACCGTAGCCTATCTCGACGTCTTTCTCTCGCCCCGTAACGGCCGGCAGGTGGAGGCGCCGCTGGCAGCGGCCGAAGCCCGGCACGCCGACCTGATCCTCGGCACGCACGACCACATTGACCACATCGATCGGCCGTCCTGGCCAGCCATGGCCCAGGCCTCGCCAACCGCGCTATTCATCGTGCCGGAACTACTGCGAGCGCGCCTGATCGCCGAGTTGAACCTGCCGGACCAGCGCGTGGCGGGCCTGGATTTCGGCTTCACCCGACAGGTCGGCGAGATCACCGTCACGGCCATCCCGGCGGCACACGAATTTCTCCAACGCGACATTGCCACCGGTCTGCACCCCTGCCTGGGGTATATGCTTGAGGGGAACGGCTTCCGCCTCTACCATGCTGGCGACTGCTGCCTCTACGAGGGGTTGCACACCCTGCTACGGAGCCAGTCGTGCGATCTCTTCCTGCTGCCGATCAATGGCCGGGATGCGCGCCGCTTCGCCGCCGGTTGCATGGGGAATATGACCTTTCAGGAGGCCGCCGACCTGGCCGGGGAACTGCACCCCGGCAGCGTGATCCCGACGCACTACGACATGTTTGCGCGCAACGCCGCCCGCGTCGAAGATTTCACCGACTACCTGCACAGCAAATACCCGCAGCAGACCTGCCATATTCCCGTACACGGCGAACGAATGATGCTGGGACATGCCGAGGGGTGAATGGGGGCGGGAACGGGTCATACGTTCGCGCAATCCGCCTGCTGTAACAAATTCGCGCTCCAACCGCTGAAGCTGGCCATGGAGCAGTCGCATGGTCACGCGAGTCAACCCGGCCAGCACATTGGCGCTGATGGCCGGGTCGACGTGGTCAATGCCTTTGCGAAAGGTTTCATAGTCTGCCCCGGGCGTGCGGCATAGATCCGAGAGGTGACGGGCCAGAGGATGTGCCGCCGGCCACTCAACCAGATTACGCACGAAGAGAAAATCGCGATAATCTTCAAGTAATTCGCCCAGGCTCGCCAGCGCCACACCGGTGAGTTTAATCTCCATCTCCTTGGAGACTGCCGCCGCGAGACTCCCTTCAACAATGTTCTGTTTACCCGATCGCGCTGCCTGCTCCATCTGGTCTGTCGTGCGCGAGATGCGCGGCACCCAGTGCTTGATGAAGTATACCGTCCCTTTATAGACCACCCGCGCCTTCTGATAAGAAAGCAGCTTCTTATAGCCGCCGAACTTCGGGATAAAGCCAGGAGAGTTCATGTGCGATACCTCTTGTTAAGGAACCGGAGGGACTTGAGGGACAGGAGGGACGACCAGGGACTGTGCAGGCTTCTCCGAGGTCGCTCATGCCCCTCGGTGTCGCTGCCGTCCCTCTGGTCCTAACACCCGCTCTACCACCTTCCTATGGCGTGGGTGCTGGCGTGCTCATAGGCCCGCTACACTTAGGTATACGCAAGCGAGAGACTAAATCTTACACATGTGCCAAACTATTTTTTACCCTGTGGCTCGCTAATCGCAGACGTCT
Source organism: uncultured bacterium (assembly GCA_903861045.1). Lineage (GTDB taxonomy): Bacteria > Verrucomicrobiota > Kiritimatiellia > RFP12 > CAIWXQ01 > CAIWXQ01. The sequence continues at coordinate 15,782 of CAIOST010000189.1, forward strand.
CGCCGTCGAACACACGCCGATACGCGTCCGGATTGGCGAACACCTTCTGGAACCGACGCAACAGATGCGAGCCGTGTGCGCCGTCGACATAGCGATGGTCGAACGTGAAGGTAATGATCACGGAGTTGGCCGGCACCACCTGGCCATCATGGACCACCGGGATCATCCGAGGCTTACCAATCGTGCGGAGATCGGGTTGACAATTTGCTGCACCTTAAGATTCTCAGGATCGCGATTCAGGCGCAAATCCTCGGCCCGCACCTTCGCAATACGTGCGATCTCCGCAATCGGCAACCGGTTTGCATGACGGATAACGAACCCCGAGAGGTCTTTTCCCTTAGCCGTATTCAAGAGCGTGGTGATGAAGATGTCCACCTGCTGGCGCAGTACAACTGCCCCATACGCAGAATGTGGTTCAAGCCATCAAATTCGGCCAAGCAATGCGCCGTGATCTTAGCCACATAGTGTGTCAGCGTCAGCGGGGTATCCGAGGCGCAGGTGGCGAGAAACGCCAGCGCCGCATCGACCGGCAGGTCAAGCATGGCGTACGTGCTCGGGTCGCGCGGATGATTCCAAGTCGCAATGGCGATCTTGCGATAGCTCGTCAGGCTCTGCTTAGGCCCCAAGGGGATGTTCATACGAATGCTTCCGCTACTTCGGCAGCACGAAGCGCGGATAGAGCTTGGCGGGCGGCTCGGTCTTGGCATCACGCCCGGCCAGGCCGGGTGCCATCTGCAGCCAATACTGCACGCCTTTGCCGTCGTCATCATCCATGACGGCGAGATTCAGGCCGAACTCGGCACCGGCCTTCAGACCCAATTCCGCCAGCGGCAGACGCACCTCGTAACAGGTCTTCCACTGCTGATCCTCCTCCGCCCGTAAGATGGCGAAGTTCGCCGACTGGGCCAGCTTGCTCCCCTTCCCGCCTTCCAATTGACGGATCACCGGACCATCCTGTGTCAAAGCCAGGGCCAACGTGCTAGCCACGCCCGCCGGCGATACACACCCGATCTGCAAGGAGTCCCCTTCCACAATCTGGTCTTCCGTTTTGGCATTCATGTGCACGTCGTCCGTCACTTTGACTGCCAGGTAGAGCGACGTGTCATCGCTAGCCAGATAGACCTTGGAGCCTAGATCATCGAACCCGATCCAAACCTTCTTGCCATCCATGCCGCCCTTATTGCGACTCTTGACAGGGAAAATCCCGTCGGGGCCACTCAGGGTGTTGGTCGACAGGCCCCAGTCGTCGAGCAAGCCATCCACCTCCACGGTTTTTTCCAGCCGTGCGACGGGCTTTATGCGCCGGGCGTCCTGCGCCTCCTTGGATTCCGGCTCGCTGAGCGCCTTCAGCATCTGCGCCGTACCATACATGAACCAATGATAGGCGGTGTCGTTATAGATGGGGGCGTCGACGCGATCCTCATGCGGAATCGTGACAAAGGCCAGGCTGCCGTTGTAATAGCTGATCGGCGCCATCAAATCCCCGATGCCGGGTTGCCCACCGGAGGGCGTCAGCTTGCCATTTTTGATACTCCCCATGGTCAACTGCCGGGCGGCCGGGTTACCGGTGGCGAGGTCCAGCAACTGCGGCGACCGACCAGACATGCACAACAGTACCGACTGCAGCGGGCCCGTGGCATTGGTGCTCCCCGGCGTGCTGCTGGCGAGCTGCAGCGGCACCGGATCGTAGCGAATGAAGCGGGTTTTCTGCTGATTCTGCCAGAGCCGCGCGCCAGAGCTGCGGTTCAGCGCCGTCAGCTTGCCATCACTGCAACCGAACACCACCTGGTCAGGGAGCACCACCGGGCAGCGACAGAACTCGCTCCCCAGTTCCTGCGTCCAGAGAACCTTGCCATCCGCACAACGCACGGCGCGAGCCGTCCCCTTCTGATCAGCCAGATAAACCACCCCGCCATCGACCGCCGGGGTAGAGTCTGATAAACGGGCGATCTCCACGCTCCAAGCCTCGCGCCCACCCGTCACAGGCAGGGCCTGCAGACGGCCACTGGCGGTGATGACGTAGAGGTTCTGGTTGTCCGTGGCCACGGAGCCGAAAACCGGCCCCGACAGCTTGGTTTCGCCAAGAATCGCGCCACTAGCCAGATCCAGCGTGTAGAGTCTCCCGGTGTCGGTGGCCAAGTAGACATCAAGGCCGATCGCCACAGGGCAACCGGTGAGACGCTCGCCCAACAACACCGACCAGAAAGCTCGGCCGGACTCAGGATCAATGCAATAGAGCTTGCCGTCGCTACCGGGCTTCAACAGCGCACCACCATACATCGTGCCACACGGTCCAAACCCCATACCACCCGTGCGGTAGGCGGTGGCGGCATAACCACCCACCTCGGCCAGAGGGATGCGCTCATTATAGCCGTAGGACCGGCTGAGGTAGACATTCTGTTCCCCTATCAGCACCTGCGAGACCGGCACCGACCAACGGGGCAGAACCTTATCCGGTTGCAACTTCTTATCGGCTTCGGCCGTCATCGCCTTGGCCTCATACATGGCCGCGACCGGCATGGCGCGCTTGTCCACACGGGCAAAAGAGCCCATGTACGTATTCTGTCCCTCTGCATCCACAATGCCAATCTGATCCGAACCGGACATGGGGCCATAGATTTCGACTTCGGTCAACGTCTGCTGCCGGGGCACGGTATTGACCAGCATCACCTGCACCTGATCCGCCCGACAGGGGGGGAACTTCACCAGGCGGAAGAGGCTGCGATTGTTGCGGACCGACGCCACACGTACATTCTTGCGCTGGTTCACATCCGAGACATAGATATCGAAGTGTCGGGTGGTGTTCTCCTCATCGTACGCATTAAAGTAGACGGCCACCATGGAGATCCAGCGCGGCACCTTGAGCCCCAGCGCCACCTTCGTATCGCGTGTGCCGAGTGGCGCGTTATACCAATCACTGCTGACATCATTCAGCCGGCCGTTCTGCAGGAAACTATCCGTCAGCAGGGCATTGGCGATCTGCTCCGTGCGTTGCGCCAGCACGATATTCGGAATCTGCTCGCGCAAGGTGCCGCCCAGCGGATCGTAATCGCGCTGGAAGAGCGGATTGTGCAGGATGACGGGTTCCACGTCGTACACCGGCGGATGGAGCATGTGGTTGACACTGGGGAAGCGGATGCGCCGCAGGGTCACGTCATCCACCAGCACCTCACCACCCAGCGCCTGGAAGCCGACTTGGATGGACTTGGGGTCGCCGCCGCTCTTAAAGACCACCCGGTCGAATCGCCACTCCTTGCCGGACGGCAGGGTGCGCACCACATTATCGGGGTGCCGGTTTGTCACATCCATGCCGGCCAGCAACTGGGCTGGTTTATCGGGCGAAGCGCTGCGATGGTAGAACTCCAGCACCCAGGTGAAATGCTCACCGATCAAACCTTCGATCTGCTGCTGCACCGGCGTCGCGCCGATCTTCAGGCTGCGCCGACCTTGATGACCGACATCGGCATACGTGACGCCGCCGGCCTGGGCGGCTTCATTCGTATCCACCTGCCACCCGCCCTTGGCTTCGCAATCGCCATTGATCAAGCGGCTGCGATCCATGGTCACCAGCGCATCCAATTCGCCGGGTTCGTCAACGAGCGGACGGAAGAGTTTCTCCGTACTATCCACAAAGGCCGGATCTAGGCGCGGGAAATCTGTTTGTGCCAGGGAACGATTAAACGGCCCCAGCACCGTGGACCACTGCAAGGTGCCATCCAGTGCGTAACACATCACGGCCCCGCGCAGGCCTCCCACCAGGAACTTTTGCGAGTCCGGCATAAAGCTCAGCGCAAAACCCATCTCCGAGAGTTTCGCCTGGCCGACGCGCTTGCCGGTGGCGACTTCATGCACATAAGCCATCCAGTACTCATCCAGGAAAACTAGGTGCTTCCCGTCGGGACTGGCCTGCGCGAAGGTCGGTAAGTGCGTGAATGTGCCAAAGCGCGCTACCTCCACCTCGCCGGTGCTCGACGCGCGCATCAGGCGCAACGCCGTCGCACCATCGGGGACCAGCACACCCAGCGCACCCAGATCAAACATGGCGCCCGTGACCTCGGGCGGATCCTGCCGCAGTGGCGCGAGGTCAGCCCCATAATGCGTCCGCGCCATGGTCGGGCCGGGTTCGCCCGCCCCCCACGACAAACTACCGCCCAGATCCAACATGGGGCGCTCAGACAGCTTGCGACCCTTGGCGTCATTCAGATCGCGCAACACCAAGGCATTCCCCTCCATCTGTGCCACCTTGGTGCCGTCCGGACTACAAACAAACTCACCCATGCGGCGGCGGGTAGCACGCCCGTCGTCGCTGATCCGCAGCTCACCCTGCCATTCCGCCACCAGGCGCAAATCACCGTCCAGCACGCGCATGCTCTCGGTCAGGAAGTCGTAGTAGACCACCCGCCGCTTGCCGGGCAGGTAGGCATAGCGGAACAGTTCGGTGAAGAGGTTCATCTCCGGCGCCGCCAGGCCGTGGCGGAGCAGATCGGGCGTAGCGCGCTCGCGGTAGGTGGTGCCGCGTTCATTGATACCAGGATCCATCGTTAAGCATGCCTGGGAGATCGGCTTGCCATCGAGCGCCACCTGGTACAACCGACTGCCGTAGGCCGTGAAAACCACCACGCGGTCGCTATCCACATCCAGCCGGCTGGCACCCATCTCCGGCAGCCGCCGGGAAAAGCGCAGTTTGCCAGCCGGATCCAGAGAGTAAAGGTTATCGCCATGCCCCCACGTGATCAGGTAGATGTTCCCGGCGGCATCGAACTTCATATCCAAGATATATTCGTTATTGCCGAGGAAGCTCATGGCGGAAGGCCGCGCCAGTGACTCGCGCCCATCCACCTTCTCCGGTGCGCCGTAGGAAATAGCCGCCTGCGCTTTTTCAGTCGTACTAGCGTTGGCCGTGGTCGCGGCCGGCGACTGTTCCAGCAGACGATCCACGGCGCGACGCACGCTATCGCCATCATTGGCCACCACGCACAGAGTGTCATACTTCCAATGGAACGCGCGCGAGGCCACCTGAATCGTCGGCGGCACCGCCAGACCAGCCGACGCCGTGGGCAGTTCCGTCAGAAACCCCTTTTCCGCCAGGCTGTTCAACAGGAACGATCCGCTCGCCGGACTCAGGATAATCAGCGGATGATCCACTGCCACACGCGGCGCGATGATCCCCGTTCCGCCTGACCAGTAATGGAACCCGTCCGCTGTGGGATCAGCCGTGATCGTTGGGTCGCCAGTGGGCACATGCCATACACTACCTTCCGGGACGACCGAGACCTTCAACCCCTTGGCCCCCAAGCCCGCCACCAACCGTTCGACATCCTTCGAGACCCCTTCCATGCCACGTCCCAGCACCAGCAAGGCGTTGGTGTTGGCAGTCAGGAAGCGCTGCAGTTCCGACGGATACGGCACATACGGCACCGTGCTATTCTCCAAACAAAGCACCTTATCTGTGGCCGCGCCACCCTCCAGCGGGATCCGAGCGCTCTTGCCGGAGATGTTTTCCGTAACTTCCAGCACACAGCCAGCAGCAGTCAGCGGGATGGCCACGGTCAGGTCCTCGACCGTACTACCGAGGACGCGGTACATGGCATAGAGCGACTGACCCTTGCCATCCAGAAGACGAATGCGCGTCGGGAAAGCACCGGTTACGGCTTTCCCGGAAGCCCCCATCAAAGATCCATTCAGCAGCATGGACGTGCGGGCTGCATCCCGCCGCACCGACAACTGCAACGCAGCGATCTTTTCCGGCAGGAAGGCCACCATCGCACCCTGGCAGCGCGTCATATCCAGCACCAGCGAACGTTCCTGCTGGTTGGTCCCGGCCGGCCCGAGCGGCAGTTCCGCGCGCGCCAGCAGATCGTAGGCGACTGCGCCGCGATACGCCGCCACGGTCAACGGCATGCGCACCGGCTTGGCCATGGAATCCTTACAGGTCTGCTCGTAGTCAGGATCATCGTAGTTGGACATCAGCAGGTAGTGGATCCCGCCGCTGGAGCGCCAATTGGGGCCGACCTTGAACGGCCCGCGCGCGGTCGGCTCCGCCCATTCGGCCATACGCGGACGCAAGTAATCGACCGCCCGCTGCGACTTGCTGAAGATGCGCTCCAGTTCATCATCCGCGGCCGCCGGGTTGTACCCCGCGCCAAGGTAGTAGTTCATGAGGTCGAAATCCTTGAGCTTGATCACGCCCGGCAGCTCCGCATCCAGCGTACTGTCGCGTTCGACCACGACCTTGCAGCCGGCGGCTATGGCCTTCTGAAGATTTTCCACGGCCCGCGCGGGCAGTTCGCCTTTGAACCGGATGCCGGGAACGAAGATAACCTGATACCCCTCGATTGCCTTGGCCAACTCCGGCTCGCGCAGAAAGACCGCCGGGTACCCCATGCGCCAGCAAGCCACCCAGAGCTCCTCTAACTGGTTGGCCGTCCGGATATTCTTGAACTCGCTGAGCGAGAGCTGCGCCAGCGTGTTGACAATTCCCACCTTCAGATACCCCGGCTGGCACCGTGTCACGAGTTCGCCAAACGGCGCCAGGATCTCCTTGTTCAGGAGGCGGGTCGTCTCCTTGGCCTTGACCGTATCGGGGTTCGGTCCCTCGGTAAAACTAACAGGCACCCAGTACTGGGAGATGCCGTCCGCACCCTCCTGCAGCATGGCGAACGCCATCTGCCGCTGCAACTGACCGTCATTCAGCGTGCTGGACTCCTGATGCATGCCGATGTTAGCCCAGACCAAGCGCTTGCCGCCGACCGGCGACTCGCGCTGCAGGGCAATCATGATGGGCGAATGCGGCCAGAAGCCGAGGGTCGGCCCGTCGTGATAGTGCTCACTTGCGGCAATATCGAGATTTTCAAAGACATCGGGATGATAGCCGCAGTCGAAATCGGTGGCGGACATCACCGCCCCATAGCCGTTTTGCACAAATAGGAACGGCTTGTGGTAGGTAGACATCCTGGCGCGCGGCAACAGATCCCGGCCGGCCGCAGCCAAGCGCGTATTAAAATCGCCCCAGCCGTGCATCTCCCACTTGCGCAGCTCCAGGAAGCGGTCCAACGACTGGGGCTTCCAGTTTGCGGGCGCCACCCGCGCATTTTCCACGTTACGGCTCATCTCCTTACGAATCTGGCTGGGCGTCACATTGGTGAAGATCTCCGCCGCCCGTCGCATCCGCCAGGCCGGGAAGAACGTATCGTGCCGGGCCGGCACACCGACCAGGCCGGATTCATAGGCCTCCTGATACATATACATGCCATCAAAGGCCGGTGAATGGCGCATCGACGTAACCTCGCGCCGCATCCAGCGTTCGCCGGCATTGATATAGCCATCGATATAGCGGGGAATCTGGTTGTCACCCGCAGTATGCAGCACATCGGCGAATTCCAGCCCTTGTCGCACGCAGGCGTTGAGCATCTGGTCACGCGCCGACGGCAGGTAGATCGCCTCTGGCAACATGAGCCGCTCGTCGGTATCCGCCAATACAGCCCGCGAATCCGCGGCGCGGCCATGGTGATCGGCGGAATAGGTCCAGTAATCAAAGCGGTTATAGCCAAGCTCGGCGAAGGTCGCGATCCCCCGATCAATATCATAGGACTCCAGCGCTTTTAGGAACCAGGTGCCGGCCGTACCTGACGATTGGATCATGCGATAGAGGCTCTCGCGCGGCGCGGCCATCTCAAAGCGGAACGGGAAACAGGCTAGCCCAGCCGGCAGATTGGCCACGGTCAGCTCATAACGCCCCGGCAGCAGGCGGCGCGTGATCGTCGCCGGGATGGTCACCGTCTGGCTGGACCACTTCCCGCCGGCGTCCGGGAACACCAGACGGTCTTCGCGGCCATCGGGATGCCGCAGCAGGAAGGTGCGCTCCCCTGCCGCCCGCGGGTTACGTGACCGCACGACCGTCTGCAACCGGATGGTTTCGCCGGGTGTGAAGGCATTACGCCCCTTATTGCTCACGAAAGAAACCGTGCCGTCCTGCTTGGGTTCGATCACGCACCCCGTAAACTCCGCCATCAGCGAGGAGACCGTCCCCTGCTCCTCCGGCCCGCCCAGCATCACACGGAACACATAGAAGCCATAGGGGACGTCCGGCGCCTGGAACGTCAACGTATCCCCTTCCCAGGACTGCGTCTCAAATACGGTCCAGGAGCGCGTCGCCTCATGGGCCGGGTCGTACGGCGAATACGCCATGCGCACCTTGGGGCGTCCATCCCCGGCGGGGGGTGGCGCAAAGACATCGGGGAAGATCAGTTCGAGCAGGCGCCGGTTGAGCCGCAACAACTGAGTCTCATCCAGCGTCGCGAGGCGGGCCACCTCGCGACGCAGCGCGTCATCGCTCGGTAGGGCGGCAAGCTCTTTGGCATCCAGGAAGGCGCGCTCATACAACCACTCATTGAGCGTACCCAACACCGGCACCAACCCCTCCGCCAGCTTCGCCTTGTCTGTCGTTGACTGCGCCAAAACCGCCATCAGGCGTTCGGCCTGCCGTGCATCCGTAGTGGTCAGCGCATACTTACAGACACGACGGACCACGTTCATTAACGGCGTACTGGCTTTGTCAGGCGCATTCGTGGAGGCCCGCAGGGCCTCGAGCAACGCCTCCGGCTTGCGGAGGTCCGCAGGAGTCAGCGCCAAGGCATTAGCCTTGTATTGTAAGCGGACCGTTGACGGCACCCCGCGCTCGAAGACGCATCCGCCCGTTTCCAAGGTCATGAGCCGGACGGCCAGCGCATTCGCCGTGTTGTCGGCCACCACGAACTTGACCGGATAGCGTTCATAGTTGCCAGAGAGCGACAGGCCGAAGCGCATGGAAAGACCCTCCACGCCGGCCTTGAAGAGCGGATCGCCACGCGTCGGAAAAATCCGCACCCGGGCTGGGGTCGTGCGGGTCTCGGGTAGCCTGATACCACCGAGCCCGGCCGAAAGCCCGGTCTTGCTGTTTACCCAGGCCGAGATCGTCAGATACGGAATCATGATACGCGTGCCATCGCAGACCAGGCCGCTAACCTTGGGCTCCTGGAAAGTCACCTTGCCACCCGGTATCAATTGGAACGGCTGGATGCACGGGCTCAACAGGTAGCCGCTGCCCACGGTGTTCGCCGGTAGATAAACCCGCAACGGATAGAAGTTGCGCGCATGACTGAGCAGGTTGGTCGCCACCTTGGAGAGATCAGCCACCTCGTTGCTCAAGGTCAGGCCGGCGGGGATGGACCAGACGCCCACGGGACGTCCCAACATCCGGGTATCCGGCGGACCAGCCTTGTCCCCATCCACGCTGAAGACATCCACGCGGTAGGTCTTCAAGGCGACCACCTTGCCGTTAATCACGATATCCGGATCCGTGGACGTCAGGGTCCCATCCTTCTCCAGGCGGAAGACGTGGTGGCCGGGTTCAATGACATGTTCCCCCACGGCCAGCGCCGCCGGATCAAAGGCCAGCTCGGACGTGCGATTGATGTACTTCCCTTGGTAATAGCGCTCAAACGTGTTAGTCCGGTCCACGCTCGCGCCGCGCACCCACAACGTGGCATCGTCGCCCAGGACTGGTGTGGTGGCATTCGGACGCTGCCGTGTGACGGAGCCGCTGGTCGGGTCCTCAATGGGCGTAATGGACTCCAGGTCGCTGATCAGTTTATCCGGCCGCTCGGCCGCCACCAAGCGCACCAGGATCCGGTTGTCTTGCGACGCTTCCTGGGCCGGGGCTACCAGGGCCGCCAGCCACAGCACTGCCCAATACCCCATGAATGTACAAGCTCGATTCATCAAAACTAACCGTCCCTTCGTCTTTCTGATTCGTGTCATACGGCGTGCTTGGCGAGGTGTGGCACCACCATGCGTCCCGGCGCCGGTCACCTAGTGCGTCAGTGCAAAAAAGATCCAGTTCATGCTGAAGCGGTACACGGGTTCCCGCTGATCATCACCGGCCATACCATGCGCCCCCTCGCCGAGAGGGTTGAGGGCGGTCGGAGGCGTGGAGATCTCCCAGCGGCAACCATAATCATTCGGGCAGAAGATAATCGCCGGGCGCCCGCGCACAAAGGCCGCCTGGAAGGGGCGGTTGAACTGCTCTTTGAACAGGTTGGGGTACCCCTCGAAGGCGTACAACATGTTAAACAGGTCGAAGAACTCCGGCGAATCGCGCAGCATGGTCTTCATCTCGGCACCGGGGATGATGCGCTGCACATTTTGCGCCACGCACTCCATGAACGGGCCGCTCCCTGTGCAGTCATCTAGCAAGAGCGTACCGCCCCGCTCCACGTATTTGCGCAGGTTGATCACCTCATCGTCCGAGAAGGAGAAGGAGAAGTGGCTGGTGAAGTAGACGAGCGGGTAGTCGAAGATCTCCTCACTCGTCACATCCAGCCCCGCGTTATTACAATACCAGGTGAAATCATCATCCGTGCGCAGTCGCATCTGGTAGAGGAGATACGGCAGCGCGGTCGGGTCGTTCTCCCAGTCCGAGAAGCATTGCGGCCGAAGGCGGCGGATGGTGACCTTGCCACGCACATCCTCATCCTTGCCGGCCTTCTTGCCGGCGCTGGCCGGATCGTAGATCTTCTGCTCTTTGCTGGCGCCCTTGCGCAGCCACCCCTGCGCTGTGGCACTCCCAGGTGCCAGCAGCACAATGGCAAACACCAACAGCAGGCCGGTTCTCGCAAATAATCCCGCACGGCTTTTCATGATCGCATCTCCATCACCGTTCCTTTGTGGCACGTGTGCGGTTTCGACGAAGGAACCCGCACCAACCCCGCCGTCCTTGCGTCGCCGCTAGCGCGGCGTCTCCTTCAGAAACAGGGTAGGCACCACCCAGTTCGCCAAATCATTATCCAGCCCGTCGCCGCTATCGTCCACGATCAACATCAAGCGATCCGCCTCGTCGAGCTTATCCACTTGCAACGTCTTGGGCAGCGTCATGCCGGTCACCAGGCCGGACTTGGTCCGCTCCTTGCCATCCACCAGGATCCGGAAGTTGACGGTCCCCTTGCCACGCGCGGCGCCATCAATCCCGACGATCACTTCCAGCCGGGTGTACTGCTTATTCAACGGATATTCCAGCACGGTGCCACCCAGGCAGCCAATTCCCGTCGCATACCCCTGCTTGCCGATGGTCAACGCACCGCCCCAGGCATTGTGATAGAGTTGAGCCGCAACCCCCGCATCGCGATAGGCCAGCGGACTGCAATCGCTCAGATCCACCGCCCCCCCGGCCAGCGTCGTCACGCGGAAGCCGCCGGAAGAGCCCGGCCCGTCATGCCGCAGCACCACCTCGTTGCGTCCGGCCCGACCACCACGCAAGGCCAGCGCCGAACGCCGCGGACCGGGGACGTAGACCGACTGGAGGTCATTCGAGGAGACCCCGGGGGAAGGTTTCAAGTTCCACGCCAAGTCTGGCGCGCCATTGAGCGACACGCGTACGCTGCGCGCATCCGTCCCCATCAACCACATGCGGCTCAACAGCAGATCGCCCGGTTTATCAAGCGTGAACGCGAAGCGCTCCTCGGTCACCCCACGCAGGAAACCGGCGGGCGGCACGCGTTCGCCGCCAAACACCTTGCCAGAGACGCGTTCCACCTTGTCGCCGCCGGTCACGGTATACCCCGCCACCTGCCGCGAATAGGGGTCTGCCGGACTAAAGTCAAGTGCCAGCGTATAGTTTGTCCCCGTCTCCTGCGGCTGCAGATTGCGCAATTCATGCGTCACGCGCTCCACGGTCACGGCCGGCGGGAAGCGCACAAAGAGCGGCATCCCCCCCAGTACCATCTGCTTATCCAGGGCGACAGGCGTACCAAAGGCATCGGTGCCTTTCGCCTCACTCCATTCGGCGGGGAGGCGAAACGCCCGCGTTCCGCGCGCCCGCCAGAGGACGGCACAGACACCGCCCGCACTCTTTTGCCGGAAGAGGTAGGCGCGATTGGCCAACGCATCCCGGTCGGCAATTGCCACCCGCTGCTGCAGTTCCAGATCTGCCAGCGCCTTCTGCAGCTCCAGTCGGACAAAGTACGCCGGCTTGGGGACATAGAACGAGCGGGGTGGTTGCGTGAAGCTGTTCCCATAGCGCGGGCGATATACGACGCCGAACGCGTCGCGCTTTTCATCCGGGCCGGTGATCTGGAACTTATGCGGCAGGAAGTTCCGGGCCTGCAACAGGATCGCGGCACGCGCGTGATACGCGGCTTGATCCAGCAGCGAGAAGCTATCCCCCGTCTCCCAGTCCAGTTCTGCCAACGCAACTTTGCGGCCGGTCTCCGTCAAATGCAGCTTCGTATCGAGATCGTCGAGGAAATCCTCCAGTTGCAACGCTTCCACGGAGGCGCCGCCGGGGTTCACGCGCACTTCGAAGCGGTTGAACGGCAGCTTCTCGGGTTCCGGCATGTCGGCCAGGTAGTTCAGGACGCGGTCAAACGTGAAGCCACCTGCCACCACACAGGCATTCGTGTTGTAGAGCGAGACCCACTGGCTGAAGACGCGGAACATGTTCGCGTACTTATCCGGCGCCAGATAGACCGGCGACTCTTTCATATCCGGGCTCTGCCAGAAAACCCAGGTATTGAACTCCGTGGCATGCTCGCGGGCGACGGAGCGGGCAAAGCTATCCCAGTCCGCCAGACGCGCCGGCGATTGCATGTAGTTGCCGGTGCCGCGCACATACGAACCATCAGCCAGCGCCGGCTGTTTTTCCGGGCCGGCCCAATCCGCGGCATACCCGACCATCGGAATCATGGTATAGACATTATTCTCGGACTTAGCGGCCGCAAAGCGACGAATCCAGTTCTGGTAATAGAGATTCGGCACCGGCTCAGCCGTATCCCAGTCCAGATTGAACAAGCGCTCCGTGAAGCCCAAATCGGTATTCAGTCCATTCAAGTCCGACAGGCGGGTCATCGGGGTGTCGCCAAAGTACTTCTTGCGGTCCGGCACCTGAATATCTGCATCCAGGGTGCGTCCGCCAGGCAGCCCTTCCACGCGCACATGGCAGAACCCTTCCCGCAACTTCTCGCAGAGCGGAACATACGTGCGGGAGCCGACCGGCAGGCTGGTCTTGCGCACGCCACCATCCACCGGCAACCCCGCCGCCGACGTGAGCCGATACTCGATTTCACTTGTGACCGCATTGGAAGAGAAATTTGCCAGCACCATGCGCAGCGGCTCACCGGCCAGATGCAGCATGGTCTCATCCGGGTAGTCCAGCTCGCAGCGCCACTCATCCTCGGGTGCCAGATGGGTATTCACCTTGATCTGATCCACACGGATGTTGGCTGGCGTGCCGTCGGCCGCACGCGCCGTCAGCAGCAGGTTCAACGGATAGAACGGCGAATAGTACGGATTCCCGGCGCCGGTCGTATAGTTCGGCGGGATCGCGGGTGCCGCAAAGCGGCAGAGTTTCCACCCCTTCCAGTCCACGAGCACCGGCGGGGCGGCAAACTGGTTGTAGGTCATGTCAAAGTCGCGCGAGCCGCTGTCGGCAAAGATCGGCTGCAAGATCACCGGCGCACCCTCACCGCCCCACACCTGCATCTCCACGCTTTCGACCACGCCGGGCAGAGCCGGATGCAGCATGACGCCGGTCAGGCGATTCGAAACCACGTCGAGCGGCAGCGCATACTTGGTGCCGTCCGCCCCCCCTGCCACCGGGTCTGCGCCCGGCCCCAGGTCTTTCCCCGGTGCATTGAAGTGCTCCAACCGCTCAAAATCCCAGCAGACCGCCCCGCCGGTCGGCCGGGCAAAGACGATCTTCCCCTGTACACGCTGCCCGGGAACCGGGCCGGTGACCACCACCACCGCAGTAACAGGGCCGCGCGGCTTGCCGGCAGCGACCTTGGCCAGCGCCAGAGCCTTGGTAGTAAACTCGCCGGAGGCCGCCTCCATGGGTTCGGTCAACTCGCACACCGTCGCGCCTACCGCGTCCTGGAAGGTGGCGGTCAGGCGTCCGCCGCGCAGCTCACTGCCGGAGCCGTTACCCACCGTCACCAGCAGTTGCGCGTTGTCATCCAGCGTCCGTCCCGGCGTGTTGCTGCGCAACTCCAGCGTCATGCGCTCGTTGCGATTGGCCTGGGTCTCCAGCATGAGATCGTCAATCCAGACCGAGCGCAGCGTGACATTCGTGGCGGCCTCTTTCGACAGCGGTTCCGGGAGCACCCGCAAGGCGGCCAGATACACCGGCATCTGGATGGGATGCCGGACTTCCTGACCGGAATGCCCCGCCATGTAAGCCATGCTGTCGCGCCCCGGCAGGCCGTCGCCCATCACAGGCACGCTGAAACAGCGCCACTCTGTGAAGTCCAACCGACAGATCTCCATGCTGGCCGTATTCATAAAGCGACGGTAGCCCGCTGCGTTAAAGTTACACGGGTCACGCCATTCCAGCATCAGGCGGTCACGGGTGCCATTCCCTTTCACCCAAACGCGGGCTACGACCGGCACACCGGGCAACTTCAAATTGCTGCCAATCACCGTCACCGCCGGCGGCAGGTAATCAATCCGGAGACTACGGTTACCGCTATGCCGGACTTCCGTGTCAAAGACCGGGGTGGCAAAGGGCTGATAGAAGCTATACAAGGTGCCGGGCAGCCTGCCCGGGTCCAACGGGGTCTTGGGCAAGAGGTAATCGAGCGCGCAGCCGGGCAGCGCCTTGGCCGCCGGAATATGCCAGTTCGCCAACGTGTCGCCCTCCATGCCCGCGACAGGCGCCAGCGTCGTGGCAAACGGGAAGCGCAGATCGCCGGCAAACGAGTTCAGCCCCAACGCTTCATTGTTCAACGTAAAGGTGAGATTATACGGGCCAAAGGAGGTATCGCGCTTAGGCGTAATATCCATCTCAAAGTCTGTGGCCTCGTTCTCTGGCAGTTCGACCGTCAGCGTCCGGCTCGTCAGGTGATTGGCCTCGCCATCCAGCAAATGCCATTCCAGTGCCACCGCCTGTGCGAGCCCCAGTTTGTTGCGGGCAAAATTAAGAGCCAAGCGCGCCGTGCGGTTGGTGAAATCGCCGGCCACGCGCACACTGTAACTCTCTAGCGCCTGCTTCGGCTTGAGCATACTTACGTACTCAGCACAGGACAAGCCGAGCGCCTCATCGCGCACAGTGATGCGGATATAGTCGTTGGTGGGCCACACGCCATCTTTGCCAGCCAACAACGGGAAGCTGGCGGTCGCCGGTTTCCCTTTGCCATCCAGCTTCAGGGCATACCCGTCCGTGAACCCCGGCACAACCTCCCCGCGCAACGAAAACCCTTTCACGCCAATCAAAACCGTCCGTTCCTTGCCGGCCTCCGGGACGATGCCCGCCGGATCGACCGTCACCTGCACCTGCGGCAGATCGCCGATCCTAACGACCTTGGCATGAAAGTCCGGCGCCGCATAGCCGATCGTGCTCAGGCCCAACCCTGCAACCGCCAGGAGCAGCGCCACCCATCTAAGATCCTGCTTCATTTGCCTCCTCCTGCCGTCGCGCTCGTATAGCCACTGCGCGTCCGGGCATCATCCCCCCGGGTGGGGGCGCGGGTGACGTTCTGATCGTCACGCTTGTAATCGGACACTTTCTGTTCAGGCTTCGCGACACTCGAAGGTAGCCCGACGCCGATATTAGGTTTGCCCTCCCCTCTACCGTACTGTTTCGTACCTTTCGGCCCGCGCGTGTCATCAAACGGCCTCTCGATCGCCCCGCCCATCGAGCCATTCTCCAGATCGTCCGCATGTAAGAAAATCGAGAACCAGGCGGAAACCGTGGATTGCGCCTTGGGCAGGCGATTGTCGAACGCCTCAATCTGGAAGGAGTAGATATCGCCGGGCTTGCCGGACTGCTCCTGGAAGATGCGCTCGAACGGCACAATCGCCAGGATCTTGGAAGGCAGCAACGGGCGTTCAACCTCCCCCTTATCCTGCACGCGGTTGCGGTCATCCGTGTTGGCCTTCTGCCAGCGCAACACACACTTGGCCACGCCGTAATCGTCCTCGGCGCGTACCCCGAAGCCATAACTGTTGAGCGCACCGACCGGGCAGGGCATATCCTGCTTCAAGTAGGGCGGCACAATCAGCTTCGGCGACTTGTCCACCGCGAGGCTGAGTTCCAGAGCGTACGGCATTTCCAGTGCAAAGCCGTGCACATCCTCCACCTGCAGTTTAGCGCGCCGCTCCTGTGCATGCATAAACGAGAGCGAGGCAAACCGGCCCGCCACATCCAGCGGGATGCGCTCGCCGTCCTCAAAGGTCAGCACCGCCCAACTCAGCGGCTTACTGAACGTGAACCCCATGCTGACGCGCGTGCCCGGCAGCGCCGTGACACGATCCTGCAAGCCGTCGAGCTCCTTCGGCACCATCCGCGTGTAGGCCGGGTACGTGAGTTCGGTCTGCATATTCTCAATGACAGGGGGCATGGCGAAGATCAACTGCATCGGCTCCGTAACCCGCCGGCCGAAGCGGAAGCGGACCTCGTACTCCCCAGCCAGGGCAGACTGCAACGTCTTGCCAGCCTGCCGCGCCGCATCCACCGGCAGCTTGCTCTGTTCCACGCCCTCCCGGCCCGTCAGCGCGCTGAGCATCGTCACTTCCGGATAGCCGAAGCGCGTGAAACGGATCCCGGCCACCACATTGGTACCGACCCGATAGACGTGGCGCCCCGCCCCCGGCACCAGTACATACCGTGTCGGGAACACACGCTCCCGCAAATCCAGCGTGCTACTGCTGACCGTACGCCCCAACCGGGCAAACCCGAAGGGGCTGAAGAGGCCCAGCGCTAGAAAACCAACCAGCAGCAGGGCAAACCACTTGCCCCAGCGGTTGCGCGCGCTACGGTCCAGCAACTGTTCAAAGGGACGTGCCAGATCCTGCTGCGCGGCGGCAATCACCGCCTCCTTCATCGGCGTCACGTCGTCATGCTGCAGGAAGTCCACTGCGCTGATCAGCCGGCTGTATAGATCCCCGGCCAACTCTTCGATGCGGAAGGCCTCGGAGAGCACCGACCGACGGCGATCCCAACGCAGGATGCTGCGTACCAGCAACACCAGTAGGGCGCCCGACGCCACCAGCGTCAGCCCTACATTGACAAACGGATTGGCCGTCCAGCCGCAGAGCAGGAGCAGCGATGCCACCCCGATCAGCAGTGCCAGGGATCCCGCCGTGAAGAACAGGGCGGCATTCCGCAGGCTGCGCCGCACGCTACCGAAGCGGCGGATGCGCAGGTCGAACTGTTTCCTTATCTCGTTCCTATCCATGAGTAATGGACCTCGCTAAGCGCACTACGCCAGCCCTTGCCGTTTGCGTATGTAACAATCGACGCAGACGAGCAGGATGAACAACACCAGCACTGCCGGACTGTTCCACAACTCCAAATCGCGCGAGACCGGCTCTGCCGCCGGCCGCAGGTTCGCCTGCTTGACCCACGCCGGGACCGCCTCCACCACGGTGCCGCCAGCCGCCTTGGCCAGCGCCTGCATGCCGGCGCGATCCACGGCCAGCTCCGCATATTCATCATCCTGGCCGCGCACCACGAACTTGGTCGTCTGCTGTTCCTTCCCTTGCTGGAGCGTGGCGGTCCAGTCGCCGGCCTGATCCGCCGGGAAGCGATACTCGTAGTGGCCGGGGCGGTCGGGAAGATCGCAGGGGTAGATGGTCAGAGTCTGCTTGTTCGGCTTCGTCACCACCACCTTCAACTCCGCCATGCGCACCGGCTCATAATTCTTGTCGCGCAGTAGGGTGGAGAGCACCACGGTCTGCCCCAGCGCGGGGGTCGGATCCGCCGGCACGATATTCAGATTGCCAGCCCGCAACCCCGCCTCGGGCGCCAGGTAACGAACCATGTTCCCCAGCAGGGTTTCCAGCGGCGGGTTATCGTAGGTGGGCTGCAATTGCCAGCGCCCCAAGGTATCCACCGACGCGGCCACGATCTTGCCGTCGCCAAAGTCCTGACAGGCTAGGATCGGCACTTCCCGCACTTCCTTGAGCCCCGACGGCAACTGGATTTCCACGTAGCGCGACAGCAGCGGCCGCGCCATAGGCTTGACCAACCCGACGTTGTTACATCCATCGAGTTGCGGCAGGTTATTCCACATCTCCCGGTTGGCCGCCGCATCCGGCAGCAGCCGCAACAGGGGGTGTTCATGCAGATTGTTGACGACATTCACCGAGAATTTGCCCGGGAATTGCGGATTCTTGGAAACGGCGTCGCTCAGGTCATACGGCAGAAGGGTCGCCAGCGGGCTGTCTTGATAGCCGCCGGCACGATAAACATTCTGGCCGCCCATGACCACCAGACCGCCGCCGCGCTTCTGCACAAAGGGCGTCAAGAGCTTCATGGCCGCCTCATTGGTGTCTGACCCTACGAGGAAGAGATTGCGCGGTAGATCCAACAGAACCACCATGTCGTACTTAAACAGTTCCGGCGCATACGCAATGACCCCATCGGCCGCGTTGGCGTGCAGCGCCCCGCCCTGCACATAGACGCCGCCACCCGGCAGATGACTGACCGACACCAGGTGCACCAGCGGATCCGTGGCCATAGCCGCCTTCATGAGCTTGAATTCGTACCCTGGCAACCCTTCCACCATCAGCACATTGATCTTCTCGTCGCGCGCATCCACAAAGAAGGAACAGGCCGCGGCGGCGCGATCCGGACTGTCTGCGTCCATGGTCAGCGTATAGCGGTGCATCCCGGCCTTCTCCGGTCGGTAGAGTACATCAAACCACCCGTACGACTCGCGCGGGATGCTGACCGTGCGCACCACCTTGCCATCTTCCAGCAGCTTGACATCGCGGGCACTCTTGCTGGAGGGATCCTTCAGGCTGCCGTGCATGGCAATGGTCTCACCCAACCGGATCACGCTGCGCTCCGGTGTCACGCGAATGCTGGAACTGGGCTTCGGCTGATCCGAGCCATAGAGGGCTATGTCCAGCGCCACGCCGCGCGACTTCAGCGCCTCGGCCGTGAGGGTATAATCGGTTTGACCCACGTCCCGCCCGTCCGTGAGCAAGAGCAGGCGCTGCAACCGCGGCCGCTCGGCGAGTTCCCGCAGGATGGCATCGTGAATATGCGTCGGGGTCTTCTCGCCGGCTTCGTCCTGCACGGGCGCCGCGCTCAAGGAAGCCACATCGAACGCCACGCGGCGCCCCACCGCCTCGCGCACCTGCTTCACATCCGCGACCGCCGCACGGAAGCGGGGTTCCCCTCGCACATCCGCGGTGCGCATGGATCCGGAGTCATCCACCAAGGCCAGCCAGGCAGGGATGCGCGCCATTTGCAGGTCGAGCTGCAAGTGCGCGCGTACCAGCACCAGCATCAGCAAAGCCACCATCCCCAGTCGCAACGCGAAACAATAGATGCGCGTGCGCAACTGCATCCGGACCACTGGTAGGAAGCTAACTGCCGCCAGCAGTACGCCCATGCCCAGTGCCACCCAGACCACCCAGGACATCCCCGGCGGTAACCAGGCATCCATGACCAACCGGCCATGCGTCACCCGCTCAATCGGCGTGAACGGATCCAATCCGAGCCATTTAAATAGTTGATCCATGCGTCACCTTCTTACGCCGTAAAAAAACTGATCCCAGCGTCTCCGCGGTCAGAGCCAGGAAGAGGAGCAGCAATAGCCACGGGAAGAGTTCCCGGCGCGGCTGGAAGAGCCCGTCCAGGCGATCGGAGGGCAGCGCCACGTTCCCCTTCCCGCCACACAGCTTGGACAACTGCTCCGTGCTCATCACGACCTGCCCCGATTCCCCCTGCGCCCGGTTGACGGCCACCCAGCGATCCTTGACCACTTTGGTCGGGGAGGTGTGTGCCACGCGATAGGCGCCAGCGACAAACATATCTTTGAGCGTCACCACCGCGGCATCGGCCGGCATATCGAACGCATACCGGCGGGGCCCTTGGACCACCACGTTGCTCGACCCGCGGAAATCCAGCGGCAGCACGAGGCGGTGATAATCCCCCACGCGCATGTGATCCATCCGGCCATCCGAAACTTCGCCTTCCGGCACGGCCAGGCGGCCGAGCAGCGCGTGCACCACGGAGACGAACGGCAAAGCGCGCGGCATCGTGGTTTCCTGGATGCTCCAGCTATGGGTCTGGACGCAGACATGCCCCTTGCCCAGCGTCACCATGGCCAGCAGCGTATCCCCGTCCGCCGTCTTCAAGGCCGGCCGGGCCTTCCCCAGCTGCGTGGCATCAAAGTAACGACTGACGAAGATATCGTTGACCGTGCCCCACTCGCCCCGCAGCAAGCTTACGAGCAGGGGGTCCGTCAGGCTCTTTTCCCGGGTGTCGAGTGCCGCTGGAGATTTCGGTTCGCGTAGGCCGCCCAACCGGAAGCCATCCAGCACTTTCGCAAAAGTCTCATTGAACAGGGATGGATTGTTGGAGGCATCTGGAATCAAGTACAACCCGCCACCATTGCGCGCATACATCTCCAGGTCCTGCACCATCTCGGCCGAGGGGAGTTCCTGCACGCCATAGAGGATCACGGTGGTGTAAAGCGACAAGGCCTTGCGCTCCAGCGCGCTGAACCCGACGCGTGTCACGCGGATGTTCGCGCCGGAATCCTCCAACCCCATGGCCTGTACCGGGTTGATGGCACAGGCCAGCAGGTCTGCGCCGGTGTCGCCGATCACCGCGCCTTCCGGCACCGGATAGCGCGGTCCGGTCACCAGCAACACCTCGCGCGTTTTCAACATGCGCACGGTGGTATACTGGTCGTTATCCGCATTAAAGGCGTCCTCAGAGAGGCTAACCTTCCAGGCCGTATCAACGGGCGAATCAAAGATGTTGCGCATCTCGGCCTGCACCGTTTCGCCACTGGCCACATTGCAGGCCCGGCTCTCCACCAGCGAAAGGCCATTATAAAGCGAAACTGTCACAGCCATCTGGGTATCGGAGCCATTCTGGAAGGTGGCGCTGACTTTGCTGCCCGAACCGGGGTAGGTACGCGCGGGTTGGAACTCGGCGGAACACATCTCTGCATTCGCCCCATTTGTCACCGGGTCCAGCACAAAGACCGGCTGAATAGACGTGCCATCCAGCAAGGGGGCCAGGGCCGGCTGATCGAACTGCGCGCGATAGTTCTGCGCCTGCTGATCCGAGAAGACCAGCAAGGCCATATTCAACGCCCGCCGGGAGCGCAACTCCCGCAGATTTTCTTCCACCGTGGTATAGAGGCAACGTCCGCCGCCGTCGCTCACCCAGGCATTGGTCACGGCCTGCTCCAAGGACGTGCGATCGCTGGTGAACCCGGTGCTCGCAAAGACATTGTCCCCCACCAGCGTGAAGGAGAAGCAATCGCCGGTGCGCATGCCGCGCACCAGTTGCAGGATGCGCCCGCGGTGCGACTCAAAGAGCGTAGTCTTGCCATCCGGACAGAACCGGCGCATGCTCATCGAGTTGTCCAGCACCAGAGCCACCGTGCGCGGCCCGACCTCCGCACTGGGCTTGGTCAGACGGGCCATCAGCAGCACAAAGATCGACAACAACAGCAGGCGCAGCAGCAACTGGATCCAGTCGCGCGGCACCGGGGCGAAGGCGTTGGTGACATCCTGCGGGTCCAGGAAGCGCAACGTGGCTAGGACCTGCGGCTTCATGCGCCGCCGGTTGATCAAATGGATCACCACGGGGATGCCCAGTCCCAGCAGCCCCAGGAGCATCATGGGGTACAACATCAGCCGAACCTCCGCATCAGGCGGCGCAGGAAATGCGACCGCAACAGAACCATCAGATCCGCATTGTTCTGAACCGGCACATAATCAATGCGCGCTTTGCGGCAGAAGCTCTCCAGCGACGACTGGTGCTCTCGCAACCGCTGCAGATAGCGATCGCGCACATCCGACGGGTTAGCCGCCAGCCGCGCCCCGGTCTCCGGATGCCGGAACTCGGTCATGCGCGTGAACGGAAACTCTACCTCGGCCAGATCCAGCACCTGCAGCAAGGTAACATCATTATGTCGTGCCACCATGTTGCGCATGGCTTTGTATAGCGGCTCCAGCTCATCCAGCGCATCCGTGATCACAAAGACCATGCCCCGCGCCTGCACATGCCCGCCCAAGTGGGCAATCTGCGTGCCGAACGCACCGCCCCCCGTACCGCGCGGCGCCCCCAGGTGCTGGAAGAGCTGCGCCAGGTGGTTCATCCCCTGCCGGGCCGGGATGCGCTCCTCGATCTTATCGCCCACCAGGCACAACCCCGCCGCATCCTGCTGCGAGATCACCATGGTGGCAATCGCCCCAGTGATGGCCGCCGCCAACTCCAGCTTGGAAGGCAACCCGTCCGGCGGGGGGACGCGCATGGAGTCCGACGTGTCCAGCAGCAGATGCACGCGCATGTTCGCTTCCATCTCGTGCCGCTTGACGTAATGCCGGTCCGTACGTGCAAACACCCGCCAGTCAATCGAGCGGATCGCATCCCCCTTCTGGTACTCGCGGTGGTCAATGAACTCCGTCGAGGAACCAAAGTCGGAGGTGCGATGCCGATTGTTGTACATCCCGCGCACCAGCATGCGGGAGCGCAGGTGCACCCCCTTCAGCGACTGCAGAAGGCGCGGGTCAATCTTCATGCCTGAGGACACAGCGGCACTCATGGGAGCCCTTTTACTTGCTCTCCGCCGGGATCGTCGCGAGCAGTTTCTCGATGATCGTCACGTTGTCCAACCGTTCCGCCATGGCGTTGAAGTTCAACGCGATGCGATGGCGCAACACGCTCACGGCCACGGCCCGCACATCCTCGATGGAGGCGTGGGCGCGGCCACTGAGCACGGCGTGGGCCTTGGCGCCCAGGGCCAGGTACTGCGCGGCGCGCGGCCCCGCCCCCCAGCTCAGGTATTCCTTCACGAAGTCCGGCGCGCCGGCGTCTTTCGGGCGCGAGGCGGCGGAGAGGCGCACGGCGTAGTTCACCACCGGCCGTGCAATCGGCACGCGCCGCACCATCTTCTGAATCTGCAGAATCTCGTCCTTGTCCATTACCGCATTCACGGTAGGCGTCGTGCCGCTAGTGGTATTGATCACAATATCCTCCAACTCCGCGTTGGTCGGATAGTCCACGAAGGTGTTGAACATGAAGCGGTCCATCTGCGCCTCGGGGAGCGGATAGGTCCCCTCCTGCTCCAGCGGGTTCTGCGTGGCCATCACCAGGAAGGGGCGCTCCAGCGCAATGGTCTCGCGCCCGGCCGTGACTTCCCGCTCCTGCATGGCCTGCAGCAAAGCGGCCTGCGTCTTCGGCGGCGTACGGTTGATTTCGTCGGCCAGCAACAGGTTGGTGAACACCGGCCCCGGAATAAAGCGGAAGGAGCGCCGACCCGTGGTCGCATCCTCCTCGATGATCTCCGAGCCCGTGATATCACCCGGCAGCAGGTCCGGCGTGAACTGAACACGCTTGAAGTTGAGCTTCAGCACCCGCGCCAAGGTGGCGATCAACAGGGTTTTGGCCAACCCCGGCACCCCCAACAGCAGAATGTGCGAATCGCAAAAAAGGGCCATGAGCACGTCATCGATCACCTTGGTCTGACCGACAATGACCTTGCCGATCTCGCCCAAGATGCGCGTGTGTGCGTCCTTGTACTTCAGAATCACATCCATGTCCTGAACCGGTTCTTCTTTTGCCATTTGAGTACCTCTTCGTTTTTCCACCATCGTGACACGGGTAAACAAGCAAAAAACGTGCCAATCCCGTGTTAGCGCCAGACTGCCTCGGGCACTGCCACAAATACCCTAGCAAAAACGCATTTTTTGTGCGAAAACACCTACCCACAACCCATCCCCCACGACCCGACGTCCTCTGCATACGCTGCTACGCAGCCTAGCGGCCGACGGACAGGGGGATAGCGAGCTGGCATCTTGTCACAACTTGCGCGGCTTGCCAACCGAAAGATACCCGAAAAAAAGCCGCGTTTTTCGATGCAAGGTCATGCTGAAGGGGATGACCTCCGTTCCCACCACGAAGCACACGAAGGTGTTTGTTTTGCCGGCAAAACCATGGGGATGGCCAACAGACTGACAAACTGCTATCCTCCTGGCCATGTCGTTGCCGCTCCATATCGTGCTGGTCCACCCCGAGATTCCCCAGAACACGGGCGCTATTGGGCGCCTGTGCGTCGGCTTGGACGCCCCTTTGCACCTGATCCGGCCGCTCGGCTTTGCCATGACCTCGGCCTGGCTCAAACGCGCCGGCCTGGACTACTGGGCACATCTGGACCTACGCCTACACGACACCTGGGACGCATTTCTGGCGGCCACAAACCCCGCCCGCTTCCATTTGGCCAGCACGCGCGGCCGCCATACGCTCTATGCCTGCCGGTTCAACCCCGGTGATGCCATCATTTTCGGCAACGAAAGCCGCGGCCTGCCCCCCCCCTTCTACCAGCAGTACGCCGACGCGCTCTTTTGCATCCCCATGCCCGGCGTACATGCCCGCAGCCTGAACCTGGCCAACGCCGTGGCCGTCGTAGCGTACGAAGCCTGGCGACAACTTCAACCGGCCATAGACACTAGCCACCCCGCGGCCACCCCGACACCCCCATGATCGCCCTCCCGCCAGTCATACTCTTTGACCTCGACGACACCATCTTGGCCTACGAGGCCGCCGCCGCAGGGTGCTGGCAGGCCGCGTGCACACGCCACGCCACCGATCTGGACGCGCCAACCCTGGAAAAACTATATTCCGCCATCCAACAGCAATCCGACTGGTTCTGGAGCGACGAGGAGCGCTTTCGGGAGGGGCGACTGAACTTGGAGGAAGCACGGCGAAAAGTGGTGGCCGGCGCGCTGGCAGCCATCGGCACCCCCAACCCGGAGGCCGCCCGCGCCATTGCCACCTACCGCACCGCACTGCATGAGGAGCGCATCACCCCCTTTCCAGGCGCCATCGGAGTCCTGCAACAACTGCACGCGGCGCACATCCGACTCGGACTCGTAACCAATGGCGCCTCCGACAAGCAGCGCGCCAAGATCAACCGCCATAATCTGACCCCCTTCTTCGACTGCATCGTCGTGGAAGGCGAGTTCGGCTGTGGCAAACCGGACACGCGCGTATTTCAGCATGCCTTGCGCACGCTGCACGCCACCCCCGCCGAAACGTGGATGATCGGCGACAACCTGCGGCACGACATCGCCCCCGCCCAGTCGCTCGGTATTACCGGCGTTTGGCATGACTTTCGCAACCAGGGCGTCCCCGCCGATGCGCCCTGCCAGCCACACCGACTGATTCGATCACTGACGGAATTAACACCGGCCGCCTTACCACCACCCGCCCCACCCACCCGCTAACACGACGCAATCACGCCGCCAACCCTCATAGCATTCACGCGCCATGTTTGATACCACCGACACACCTGCCACCACGAACGCGCCACCCTCCTGGCTGTACCAACGGATGCCACGCCTGTTGCTATTTGGCGGCCTGTTGGTCGTGCTGCTCTGGTACGGCATTGCGCAGACCTGCGGCCTGAACAGCCACCCGGCCACCACCCAAACCGATGCACTGGTCTACCTGCAATATGCGCAAGCCATAGCCGATGGCCACCCCTATGTTTACAGCGCTGGCGACGCCCCTTCCACCGGCAGCACCAGCCACCTCTACCCCGCGCTTCTGGCCATCCCATGCGCACTGGGGCTACGCGGCACGGCCCTGCTCTCCGCCGCCTTTGTCATTAGTGCGCTGGCCTATCTTATCTGGCTTCAACTCTTCTGGCAGGTGGCGCGCCGCATCGCGCCCAGGCAGGCGGTCTTGGCGGCCGCCCTAGCCTTGTGCAACGGCCACCTGCTCCTGGCGGTCTCCGGCCTGACCGACATGGCGCTCTTTACCGCCCTCGCTTGGGGCGTTCTGGCCGCACTGCTGTATGAACGACACCGGCTGGCCGGCGTCTTGCTCCTGCTCAGCATCTTCACGCGCCCGGAAGGGATGCTGCTCGCAATCGGCCTGACTCCGCTGGCCGCCTACCGCACGTGGCAGCGTGCCACCCAAGCCAAACCCATGTGCCGCCTCGCCTTGACCGGCCTGCTGGGCGTTGCCATCGTCTTTACCCTCAACTTCGCGCTGACCGGAGTCGCGCAATTTCAGTCTGTGGCACAAAAAGGGTACCTGATCAACTACCCGCTGCTGGGCGCACTCGGCTGCATCGCACGCGACTTCACCACCCTGGTGCGCGAAACCTGGTTCAATCTCGGCGCGGCGCCGCGCCATGCCTACTTCCTCCCCGGGATCGGCGGCCTGCTGGCCATCCTCGGCGCCCTGCGCCTGCCCGAGCAGGCCACCGCCGTATGGCGTTGGTGGCTGGTCTGCGCCGGGGCCGCGTTCCTCCTGATCGCCATGAGCACCAGCCAAGGTAGCTGCAACGACCGCTACCTCCTCTGGCTGCTCCCCACCTGGTACCTGCTCGCGGCCTGCGGGGCCGGTTGGCTGGCCGAAACGTGCCGCACGCCCCGCCTCTTCCACCTGCTGACCATCGCGCTACTCGGCTATGAACTGGCGAGCTGGCCCTATTTTGCCGCCCGCCTTGCCGCCGATGGCACGCGCACGCAAAGCGTGCTGAACTTCGGCCGCGAAGCGGCGGCGCTGCTCCCCGCCGATGCCACCGTGGGTGTGATCAGCGGCCCCTGTCTCGCCACCCCGCTCGCCCCACGGCCGGTACGCCACCTCTTCGGCATCACCTCGCCCGCTTTCGCCGCACAGCGCGACATGCTCTGCGCCATCGAAACGATGAAATATCACCCCGAAACCCGGTTCAGCCACCTGGCTCTCACCGACGGCGAAGCCTTCTGGTGCGCACAAGCCGGCATCCTCGGCGCAGCACTCCTCACCAGCCCCGATGCGCCACCCGACGGCGATGCCTATACCCTCTACCACGCACGCTTCGATAGCTTCCCACCGGCTGCACACCTCCCCCTCGACCCGGCCATTCGACAGGCCTTACACCTACGCACGCTGACGGATCAGTTGGACATCGGCTATCTGCCGGACGAACGCCGCTGCCAATACCGCACGGCAGCGCGCCTGGCCGGTCTGCGCTGCCGCCCTTGCGTCGCCAACCGCGCCATCAACAACCAGCGACTCACGGAAGTAGGCCAACCGGTCCTCGGCTGGGATGAATTCCACGTGCGCGTCGCCCGCACCAACTCCCCCGTGTTCGTCGTGCTGCGCACCATGCTGACGGCAACTTGTACGGTGATCCGCACCAGCGAGAAATACACCGGCGAAGGGCTCCACCTCCAGACGCCCCTCCAACTCCGCCCCATCGTCAACAACCAGTTGCTGCCCGTACTCACACTCACCGTAGACGCCGCGCCGGATACGTTTACCGAAGGCCTGTTCGCGATTCCTGCCGCCTACGTCACCACGGATCCGCTGGAGATCGTCTTGGCCGGTGACCACATCGCCTTGGCGTACTGGTTCTACCAATAAAAAAAAGGCACCGGCACAACGTGCCGATGCCTTTACTTTGTATCCGAGTAAACGGATTACCAGCGCTTGCCGCCGCCGCCGCCGCCGGCGCCGCCACGACCGCCGCCGAACCCGCCGCCGCCGCCGCCGCCACCGCGACGTTCTTCACGCGGCTTCGGCTGCGACTCGTTGACGCGCAGGGGGCGCCCCATCATGTCCGCGCCGTTCGTCCCGGCAATGGCCTTCTCGGCCTCCGCGCGATCCGGCATCTCAACGAAGCCGAAACCCTTGGAGCGACCCGTCGCACGGTCCATCACCACGCGCGCCGACGCCACCTTGCCAAACTTCTCGAAATGCGACTGCAGTTCCGAATCACCTACCTCGTACGAAAGGTTGCCAACATAGATATCCATGATCTGTTCCTTCATCCTACTCTGTGTCACGACTCCATAACTGTTCCCGACTCCTCCATCATGACACCGGAAGAAGTGCGGAGCTGGTCAGGCTGACCCCGGCCGCACAGATACCATGCACGAAATCCGTACACTTGCCAACAACAATCTGCAAGTAGCTGGCGGAGGGAGAGGGATTCGAACCCCCGGTACCTTGCGGTACGTCGGTTTTCAAGACCGATGCTTTAAACCACTCAGCCATCCCTCCGGATGACCACAAGGCCAGAAAATACGGGAATTGTGGCCAAACGTCAAGGCACCCCTCGCCTCCTATTGCGGCACCCCGCGCTCCTCGTCCAGCGCACGCATCATGTCGGGGGTCGGGGCCAAGGGTCTGCGCTCTTCCGGTGGCAGCGCTTCGTTCTGGCGCATTTCCCGCTGCATGTGCTCCCGCTGCTCAAAACTGATGGGAGGCGGACTGGCAAGCTCGCGCTCCGGCGCCTCTTGTGCGTTCCCGTGGTGCGGGAGTGCCGCCGACGCCGCCTCGGCTGCGTCGGCCACCAGCGCCACCGTCGGTTCCGACGCCGTCACCGCCAGGCCGTGTGGCGTCATCGTCGTGCCTTCGGCAGTGTCATGCACCTGTGGCGCAAGCGCCTTGATAAGCCCCACGGCCAATCCAAAGAGCATGACCACGATCAGCCCAGTCCAAAGCCACCCCTTGCCACCACGTGTAGGCTTGGTGGGTTGGCTGCGGTTGGGTGCCTGCCGCGGGTGGATGATAATTGACATGTCAGCGTTCCCTCCATGTGCCAAACACCAACTGGTCGCCCAGCGGCGGATATTCTGGCGGCGGATCAATTTTAAAACGCACATCATAGGTGTAATTTTTGTAGAAGCCGTGGGTGGTTTGCCCCGTACCGCTGTCGAAGGTGCCCACCGCACCACGGTCATCCTGAATGATACCCCCATGAACCATCAACATGCCGCGAGGATTGTTCACGCTATAATTTACCACACCAAAAGATCCGTCCGTGGTTGAACTGGCATCATACTGGCCGGTAGCCATCATGTGGGCGTAGATCTTGAGGTTACTCGGCGCGGCCGTGGTAACCGCAATATCACGCTTGGTGATGATCCCCAGGGCATCGTCCGAAAGCATGTTGGTCTTGGAATCGGAGGCGTAGACGATATGGTTCGTGATGTACGCATCCCGCTCGCAGACCACGGTCACGCGTCCATTCAGCGTCCCCCCCAGATTGCAATCGCCCGGCTTGGTCGCGCTGCTCCCCGTGGCGGAGGTCTTAACATAGATGACCTGGGGTGCAGTGCAAGACACCGCCTGTAGCGTCCACCCTTGGCGCGAATTCGTAATCAAAAGATTTGTGCCGTTGAATGTTAAATAGGTCAACCCTTCCAGTGTCAACGTCGCCTTACTTTTCAAGCGCGCGAAGTCCACCGTCTGCAAGGTCTGTTCCGCCGCGTTCCTGGTAAACCCATTATGAAATATGCATTGGGCAATACTGCCAACATAACTGTTCGCGCTGCTGGTGCAGGTGTCAAAAAACTCGGGGTTACCGCTGAAGCCCAATGGGTCGTTCGAATGCACTTTGCCATAAAACTTTTCCCCGGCAATGAAATAGATGCCGTTGTTGGCGTTCATCCACATGGCATATTCCGCCCAGGTCTTCTGGCGCAGGGTCTCACGCATGACTACCTTGGAACGCCCCCGCACCGTCCCCACGGATAAGATGGAGTATTGAATCCGCGACTGCCCAATATTACCGCTGCCGCTACCCATGCCGTTGACGGCAATGTTGGCTTCCGCGGCCGCCACTGAAATCCACCATTTCCCCATGGCCTTGCCGTTATTGGTGTTAACATTGTCATTATAGATGCAAGCGCTCATGTAATCCGAAACAATGTCGTAGGCATCGCTGTTTGACAGTTCATAGGTGACGCCATCCACCAGCAGACCATTCTGGTTCCCCTTGGGCTTAACGTGTACCATGACCGGGTTTCCCGTGAAGCCGGGGTAATCTTGCGTGAGCGTGTCACGCGTGATCGTCGAGCCATCCGCCATGGTTACCGTGAACTCATGCTGGGCACTGTTATTCGGATTGATGTTGATCTGCCCCCCGACGGTATGCCAGGAATCCGTGATGCTGGCGCCGGAAATGACCGTGGCCACGTACGCACCGTCCCCGAAAAGACCTACAAAGGCGGCCGGCACATTGCTGCCCTGTGCCACATACTGGGCCGCCTGTTCGACTCCCGCTTCTGCCACGTAAAATGCCTTTTCACTGTCCGTGTTAATCCGGGTCATCTTCAAGTGACTACCAGTCACAAACTGCAGGCCGATGGCGATACTGCCAAGCAGAGTAACAAAGCTCATGACCACGACCAGCGCCATGCCAGCTTCATCCCGATGGTGTTTAACCTTGCGGTTCATGCGGCACCTTAATTCCGGTAGTGAATAAACGACGTCAACGTATTGGTAGCACTGGCCAACCGATGCGTAGCAACCGCCGTGACCCGTACCGTCACACCTGTCCCCGCCATGGGTGTGATCGAACTCGCGACAATTTTCGAGCTGACCACGCGCGCGGCGGCATTGCTATTGCCTCCCGTTAAATCAGCAAACATCACCGCCTTATTGGTCGCAAGATAAGAGAAGCGATAACGCCCCCCGTCCGCCGTGTTATACGTGATCGACCAGTTATTGCTAACAGCCACGCTGACTATGTTAGTAGCGAGTGCTGACCGCAGCCCATTGGTGCCGTACGGACCATAGACCATGCGTTGGACTGCCATGCTCGCCTTCTGCGCGGCCTGCATCGAGACATCCGAGGCAAACCAAGTCTTATAACACGCCAAATACACCCCGACGCTGCTGACCATGATCATCGACAGCAGGCCGGTAGTCAGCATCACCTCAACCAATGAATAGCCGCGCTTGCTCATAATAGCTGTTTACCTGTGAATGGCATACGATAAGGCCGAGGTCAGCACGAATGACGAAGCCTGCCGCTGCAGCGCATTGGTCCACGTCACCCTGACTGCCACCGTTTTCATGCTGTTCGCCTCCGACACCGTGTACGCGCAACGCCCGTCCACCGCATGGTTACCTGCAGATAGTGCGGGGTCGTAGTACGCGTGTGAAAAAAGGTCCTCCATCACGCCGCGCGCCTGATTCATCGCCTGCTGCTGGTTATTAGCGACAACCACCGTCCTTTGGTTCATCATAAATACCGCCAGAAAGCTGGCGAGGGTTGAGGCCAGGATGGTCATGGCAACCAAGACTTCGACCAGGGTTAACCCCGCCTTGTGCCGCAACCGTCGTACGTCTGCCATTGCATGCCCTCCGTGCGCACCCATCTGAACCCGGCCATGTGAAAAAGCCAAAAAGAATACCGGAAGATCGCATCGTATGCCAACTAAGATATAATACCACGACAATTATAGCACCAAGCATGCCAGTAACACAATGAGGCGTTATAATGTCAAAAAACACGCCATGTGTGTCCTGCGTTTGCAAAAATCTCGCTTTTTTGCTTCGTTCTGTCTTCCGCAATTTCTGGAAACTGAGGCTCTTGCAACCCCCCCCCGCAACGCGGCGCCTAACGGCTTGCGTTGCGGGGCGTTTTGCAAGGTGAAATGTCCCGCCGCCCAGTGTGGGCAAGCTTGACGCCATAGCCTTCGCCAAGTCGTTTTCTGCGCGGCACTATACTGCACCCAAAACGAACGCAAATTGTTTCGTATATCTCGAGGCGTTTGCCCCCCCCAGTCTTTTCTAAAAACATACGTAGACCATTGCAGCGCAACATGTTATAAATTATGTCAGCTCCAAAATGAACGGATGTTGACACGACGGAAGGAGACGAAAGAGCATGCAGAACAATCGACCGCAAACCCCGATGGGCCACCTGTGGAACAGCATCCAATCGTGGCTCTTCCCCGTGCTGGAGGACGAAATCGGAGCGCTCGACGAGAA
>CAIOST010000190.1 GCA_903861045.1 uncultured bacterium
CCGATCCATTGCCCACCCAATTGCCAGCCTCGTTCAAATTAGTTGGATGCGTCGGCAACTGTTTCCACAATGGAAACAGTTCGCCAAGCGGGCGACGAGCAGGTCCACCGGCCAGATCGATATCCGCCACCTTGCCGGGGCAGGTGCCGCATGACCCGCTCCGGCATACATCGTGAGGGCCAACGGCCCGCTCCAACCCCAGCCCAGGGCAACGCCCTGGGTATCGCCCCCGCAGTTCCCATGAGCCCTGAAGGGGCGACCCAAACGGCGGTAACTAGGTCGCCCCTTCAGGGCTCCATCCATGCATGCCCGTTGACCCAGGGCGTTGCCCTGACCCAGGGCGTTGCCCTGGGCTGGGTTAGGTCGGGCCTTTGGCCCTCTGCCGATCCATCACACATTGCAAACGCATGTTCATCAACAACATACAATAAACTGGCAATTAGGCAGCAGACTGCTGCCCAATTGCCTTGGCTCCAAAAAGACGCGCTGCCAATAGGGGGATTGACTTCATGCCGCAATCACTCGCACGCATCCACCTCCACCTCGTCTTCAGCACCAAGCATCGCGAACGTCGCATTACCGCCGACGTCCGCGCTTCGCTGCACGCCTATATGGCGACCGTCTTTGACAATCTTGGTTGCCCGGCTGCGCTCATCAACTCGGTCGAAGACCATGTCCACATTCTGTTTGAGCTGGCGCGGACCAAGGCGATCAGCGAGGTCGTTGAAACCGTCAAAACTAGTTCATCCAAATGGATCAAGACGCAGGGTAGCAGTCAGGCCGGGTTCGCCTGGCAAGCCGGCTACGGTGTGTTTTCGGTCAGCGAATCGCAGGTGGCGGTCGTCCGTGACTACATCGCAGGCCAGCAGGAACATCACCAGCGCAGCACGTTTCAAGATGAATACCGCCGATTCCTGGAACGGCATCGTGTGGCATTCGACGAGCGCTACGTCTGGGATTAGGTCGCCCCTTCAGGGCTCCATCCATTCATGCACATTGTCCCAGGGCGTTGCCCTGGGCTGGGTTAGGTCGGGCCTTCGGCCCTCTCGCAGGCAATTGGTCAGCAGGTTGCTGACCAATTGTCCAACCAATCGCCAACCACGCTCACCCAGTTGTCCCATGACCCGCGCCGGCATCCATCGTGAGGGCCAACGGCCCGCTCTAACCCCAGCCCAGGGCAACGCCCTGGGTATCGCCCCGGTAGTTCCTATGAGCCCTGAAGGGGCGACCCAAACGGCGGGAATTCGGTCGCCCCTTCAGGGCTCAAACCATGCGTGTCCATTGACCGAGGGCAACGCCCTGGGAATACCACCATGAGCATCCACAAAGAAATCAGCTTCGAGGACGAGATCTGCCAGCACCTGGCGGCCAACGGCTGGCTCTATGGCGAGGGCGATGCCGCCAGCTATGACCGCGCCCGGGCCCTCTTCCCGGCCGACGTGCTGGCTTGGGTGCAGGCAACCCAGCCCAAGGCCTGGGAGGTGCTCACCAAGAACCACGGCGCGAAGGCCGCCGACGTACTGCTTGTCCGCCTGCGCGAACAGCTCGACCAGCGCGGTACGTTGGAGGTGCTGAGACAGGGGATCGACCTGCTGGGGTACAAGCAGTCGCTCCTGCTGGCGCAGTTCAAGCCGGCCCTGGCGATCAACCCCGAGATCCTGGCCCGCTATGGAGCCAACCGCCTGCGCGTGGTCCGGCAGGTGCATTACTCGCTGGCCAATGAGAACAGCATCGACCTGGTGCTCTTCCTCAACGGCATCCCGGTGGCGACCGCTGAGTTGAAGACCGACTTTACCCAGAGCCTGAGCGATGCGATTGACCAGTATCGCTTCGACCGCGTGCCGAACCCCAAGGGGCAGGCGGCCGAGCCGCTCCTCTCCTTCCCGCGCGGGGCCCTGGTGCACTTCGCGGTCAGCAATAGCGCGGTGGCCATGGTCACCAGGCTGGCCGGTCCGGCGACCCACTTCCTCCCCTTCAACCTGGGCAACCAGGGCGCGGCCGGTAACCCGGTGAACCCGCACGGCCACCGTACGGCCTACCTCTGGGAGCAGGTCTGGTCCCGCCATAGCTGGCTGGAGATCCTGGGGCGCTACCTGATCGCCAAGCGCGACAGCAAGAAGCAGCTCAGCGCGATCATCTTCCCGCGCTACCACCAACTGGATGTCACCCGCAAGCTGCAGGCGGCTATATTGCAAAATTTCAAGCGGAGCTGCGGAGCCGTAGAGCAGCAAGGACTCCGCGCCTCCGCGCCTCCGCGTGACCCCCCGGCCACTTGCGGAACCTACCTGGTCCAGCACTCCGCCGGTTCAGGCAAGACCAACTCCATCGCCTGGACGGCGCACTTTCTGGCCGAACTGCATGGCGCCGACCACAAGAAGATCTTCGATAGCGTGCTGGTGATCTCGGACCGCACCGTGATCGACACCCAGTTGCAGGAGGCGCTGTTCAGCTTCCAGCGCCAGACCGGCGTGGTGGCGACCA
The DNA here is from genome assembly GCA_903861045.1 of uncultured bacterium. Lineage (GTDB taxonomy): Bacteria > Verrucomicrobiota > Kiritimatiellia > RFP12 > CAIWXQ01 > CAIWXQ01. Next base: position 2,482 of record CAIOST010000190.1, read on the forward strand.
TTACCAACGAGGCCGGCAGCAAGAGTGCGGCCCTGGCCGAAGCCCTCTCCGGTGACAAGAAGATCGTGGTCTGCACCATCCAGACCTTCCCCTTCGCGCTGGCGGCGGTGCGGGAGCTGGCTGCCACGCAGGGCAAGCGCTTCGCCGTGATCGCCGACGAGGCGCACAGCTCACAGACCGGGCAGGCCGCGGCCACGCTCAAGAGCGTGCTCTCGCCCGAGGAGCTGGCCGATCTGGACGACGGCGGAGAGGTCAGCACCGAGGACATCCTGGCCGCCCAGATGGCCACCCGGGCCGGCGAGAGCGGGATCACGTTCATTGCCTTCACCGCCACGCCCAAGGCCAAGACCCTGGAGCTGTTCGGCACCCGGCCAGATCCCAGCCAGCCCGCCGGACCGGGCAACCTGCCCGCGCCCTTCCATGTCTACTCCATGCGCCAGGCCATCGAGGAGGGGTTCATCCTCGACGTGCTGCAGAACTACACGACCTACAAGTTGGCCTTCAAGCTGGCCCACGGCGGGAAGGAACTGGACCAGACCGAGGTCGAGCGCAGCGCGGCGCTCAAGCGCATCATGGGCTGGGTGCGCCTGCACCCCTACAACATCAGCCAGAAGGTGCAGATCGTGGTTGAGCACTTCCGCGCCTACGTGGCCCCGTTGCTGAACGGCCGGGCCAAGGCCATGGTGGTGGTCGGCAGCCGCGTCGAGGCGGTGCGCTGGCAGATGGCGATCCGGAAATACATCACCGAGCACGGCTACCCCATTGGCACGCTGGTGGCCTTCTCGGGCGAGGTGCACGATCCGGAGAGCGGCCCCGAGGAGTTCACGGAGCGCAGCACCAGCCTGAACCCCGGGCTGAAGGGGGACATCCGTGAAGCCTTCGCCGGCGGTGACTATCGCATCCTGCTGGTCGCCAACAAGTTCCAGACGGGTTTCGACCAGCCCCTGCTGTGCGGCATGTATGTGGACAAGCGCCTGGCCGGCATCCAGGCGGTGCAGACCCTATCGCGCCTGAACCGTAGTCACCCCGGCAAGGACACCACCTTTGTCCTCGATTTTGTCAACGAGGCGGAGGATGTGCTGGCGGCCTTCAAGACCTACCACACCACGGCCGAGCTATCCGCGGCCACCGACCCCAATCTGGTGCTGAATCTGCGCGCCAAGCTGGATGCTGCCGGCCACTACGACGACAACGAGGTGGACCGCGTCGTGGCGGTTGAGCTGAACCCCAAGGCCAGGCAGGGTGAATTGGTAGCGGCCCTGGAGCCGGTCGCCGATCGCCTGATACGCCGCTACAAGGCCGCCCAAGAGGCCCTGCAGATCGCCAAGGCCAAGGCGGACAAGGCCGGCGCCAAGGCCGCCAATGAGGCGCTGGAGGCCCTGCGCCTGTTCAAGGGTGACATCGGCGCCTTCGTGCGGGCCTACACCTTCCTGTCGCAGATGTTCGACTACGGCAACACCGCCGTCGAGAAGCGCAGCATCTTCTTCAAGCGTCTGCTGCCGCTCCTGGAGTTCGGCCGGGAACGCGACGGTATTGACCTCTCCAAGGTGGTGCTGACCCACCACAACCTGAAGGATATGGGGAAGCACACCTTGGTGCTGCAAGCCGGCGAGACGCCCAAGCTCGATCCGTTGACCGAAACTGGCGGCGGCATGGTGCGGGAGAAACAGAGCGCCTACCTGGCGGAGCTGATCGAGAAGGTCAACAGCCTCTTCGACGGGGAACTGACCGACGACGACAAGCTGGTCTACGTCAACAACGTCATCAAGGGGAAGCTGCTGGAGTCGGAGACCCTGCAGCAGCAGGCCGCGAACAACTCCAAGGAGCAGTTCGCCAACTCGCCCGATCTCAAGGTCGCGTTATTGGAAGCGATCATGAGCGCCCTGGACGCGCACACCCTGATGAGCACCCAGGCCCTGAACTCCCAGACCGTGCAACGCGGCATGAAGGACATCCTGCTGAACCATGCCGGGCTCTGGGAATCGCTGCGGGCGAGGGTGGCGAGCTGAGGCCGAGTTGAACGAGCGGGGGATCAAAACGCTACGTGGTGGTCGGCTCCAGCACTACTGTCGGTGGGTTGACGGCCCTCCTGCGGAGACTGCACAGGAGGCGATTCTGGGTGATATGTCGCGGGACGTGCGACGTATGGGTTGAGGCGGGAAACGGGCAAAACGGGAGCGGTGGACGGGCAGGGCGGGCATCCTGAAAGCCACAAACCCGGTAAACGGCACCTCGTGCCAGCCGGCATTGCCAAAGCGCGTGTGTGGCGTGTGTGTGAATGTGTGTGTGACCCGTCCGGCGGTTTCGCCCCTTTTCGCGCGGTTACAGAAAGAGCGAAGCAAGCAGGCCGAGAAGCAAAAACCCTGCCATTTCCTAAGAAATAACAGGGCTCCTATAAGCTAAATTGGCTCCGGCGGCAGGATTCGAACCTGCGACCAAGTGGTTAACAGCCACCTGCGCTACCACTGCGCTACGCCGGAACAGAAGAATACGCCTCTTGTGCGGAAAAAGACCTTTCGCGTCACAAGAAGGTGCATAACTGTATCCCATCACCCCTGCGCTTGTCAACAGGCCTGCCGCCTTTTTTCGCTTTAGGCTGGCAGAAGGCTAACCGTGTACGGCTCGGCGGGAGCCTCGCTTCCGGTGCGGTGTGGTTGAGAGCGGCTTGGCTCTGGGTGGGAGGGCGAACCTCCCGGTGAGCCGCACCGAAGAAACGAATGTACTTCCAGTCTTCCAATCTCCCGCAGTTTGGGGGCCTCATCTGTTTCGTTGCCTTCGGCGCCTAAATTTGACAAACTGTGGCCATGACCATGCAAGAAAGATTTCGTGGTGCCCTCCTAGGGCTGGCCGTTGGCGATGCCTTGGGTGCCACCAATGAAGCGCAACCGCCGAGTAGCTGCCAGCCGTTGACGGAGATCGTCGGCGGCGGGCCATTCCACCTCCAGCCGGGACAGTGGACCGACGACACCTCCATGGCGCTTTGTCTGGCCGAAAGCCTGATCGAGACCAAGGGGTTCGACCCGGTCGATCAACTGGAGCGCTATTGCCTCTGGTACCGCGAGGGGCACTTCAGCGTCACCGGCACCTGCTTTGCCATTGGCGGTAACACCACCCAGGCGCTGCAGAGCTTCGAGCGCACGCACAAACCGTACTGCGGCCCCACCGACCCGCGGGCCGCCGGCAATGGCAGCCTGATGCGCCTCGTGCCTGTGCCGCTCTTCTTCGCCAACCAGCCCGCAGAGGGCATCGAACGCGCCGGCGAAAGCTCCCGCACCACCCACGGCGCACGCAATTGCGTAGATGCCTGCCGCTATCTGGCCGCCCTGATCCTCGGCGCCCTGCAAGGGGTGGACAAGGAGTTCCTGCTGGGCGATTCGTATACCCCGGTGGAAGGGCTTTGGCAGCAACACCCGCTAGCCGTGGATATCCAGAACCTCGCCCGCGGCGCTTATTGCCGTAAAAGCCCACCCCTGATCCGTGGCGGCGGCTATGTCGTGGAGTCACTGGAAGCTGCGCTCTGGGCCTTTAGTAAAGGGAAGAACTTCGCCGAATGCCTGCAGCACGCCGTGGCCCTGGGCGAGGACGCCGACACCACCGGCGCCATTTGCGGCCAGTTAGCAGGCGCCTATTACGGCTACGAGGGGATCCCGGCACGCTGGCGTGAGATCGTCGCTGAGCGCGAACTGCTGCTGAAGATGGCCGATCAGTTGTATAAGCTGTCGAAAACCAAGGCGGCCTAAGCGCGCGCTGCCATACGCAATCAGGAAGAGCCGCCATGCCGATCTACGAGTTCTATTGCCAACCGTGCCACACCCTCTTCCAGTTTCTCTCGAAACGCATCAACACTTCCGCCACCCCCCCCTGTCCGCACTGCACCCAACCGCTGGGACGCCAGGTTTCCGCCTTCGCCCAGTTGCGCCAGGGTGCCAAAGAGGCCGAGTCAGCCGAGGGCGAGCCGCCGGTGGATAATGCGCGCATGGAACAGGCCATGGCCGCCATGGGCTCGGAGATCGAAAGCCTCGGCGAGGACGCCGATCCGCGTCAGGCCGCCGCGCTGATGCGCCGGTTTGCCCAGGCCAGCGGCATGAAGTTCAACGACCCGGTGGCGGAAGCCCTCAACCGGATGGCCGCCGGCGAAGATCCGGACGACGTGGAGGCGGAGTTCGGCGAAGCGCTCGAGTCCGCCAACCCGTTTGCCAGCGAGGCTGATGGCGGTGCCGCCAAGGCGGCCCAGTGGAAGCGACTGCTCCGCGCTGCCGGCCCCCGCAAAGACCCCAAGCTCTACGATTTATAGCCCGCCCCACGACCCGATGCCTACGCCCGCCCCACGCACAGTTGCCGAATATGTCGCCGCCGGCAGCGCCTACCTCGCGCGCCACCAGGTGGAAAACCCGCAGGTGGCGTGCGAACTGCTCGCCAGTCATCTGTTCCAGTGCGGCCGACTAGAACTCTTCCGCCACTACCCGGCAACACCGGCCGCAGCGCTGGTGGACGCCTGGCGCCGCGGACTTAAACGGCTGGCCGACGGCGAACCGCTGCAATATGTGCTGGGGGAATGGGATTTTCGCCAACTCACACTCACCGTGGACCGCCGTGCCCTGATCCCGCGCCCGGAGACTGAAGAACTGGTGGATCTCGTGCTGGCCAAGCCAGAATTGTGGCAGGGCACCAGGGACGACGCGGCCGCCCTGCCGCTGCTGGTGGATGTCGGCACCGGTTCCGGTTGTATCGCGCTTAGCTTAGCCTGGGAAAAGCCCCGGGCGCGCTATGTGGCGATTGATGCCAGTGCCGAGGCGCTGGAACTGGCACGCGCCAATGCCCAACGCTGCGGTCTGGCCGACCGCATCGAGTTCCGCCAGGCCTGCGGTTGCGGGGAGTTTCCGGCTGGCAGCGTGGCGGGGATTGTCGCCAACCTCCCCTACATCCCCACGGCTGAAATCGACACCCTGGAGCGTCATATCCGCGCCCATGAACCGCACCAGGCGCTGGATGGCGGGCCGGACGGGCTCGACATCGTCCGGCAGGTTGCGCGCGATGCCGCCATGGTGCTGCGTGCCGGCGGCTGGCTCTTCTTGGAGATTGGCGACGCGCAAGGTCCCGCCACGCACGACCTGCTGGAGGAACTCGGCTTTCTGCACATCAAAATCAGTGCCGATCTCGCCGGTCACACACGCTTTGCCCAAGCGCAGCTCAGCGCGCAGTAGCGTGGGTGTGGACGGCGGCGTCAAAGCGGCGAGCTGGTGATCCTGGGCGGGCCGGGGCTACTGGCCGACCCCGTTCAGGCGCGAATCGTGGCGTCGGTGCTCACGTTATCCGACTCGAGTTGCACCGTGGTACTTCCGATACGAACCGTATCGCCGGGGGTCAAGGTGGCAATCTCGACCTGCTGCCCGTTCAGGAACGTGCCGTTCTGCGATTTCATGTCGCGCAGCACAAAGATGTCGTCCCAATACCGAATGCCGCAATGAATGCGCGAACATTTAGGGTCATCCAGACAGATCGTAGCTTCCGTGCCGCGACCGATCGTGACGGTCGGCGCATTGGACAGGGGCCTGAGCCGAATCTTCGTTATTTTCCCGTCAGGCAGCGTACAGACCAGTATCATAATAAACCCCTTATGGCGCGATTAGCACGTGCCCCCATCGTACTTCTTCCGGAAAAACATCGCAAGCGCAATGGTGCCTGGGTGGTCTGGGTTGCACCGATTGGGCTGGAAGCCGAGCATCAAGGCATGGTAAAGAAGAGGTCATGCCAAATGCGACCAAACATATTTATGTGGATCCGGCGTCGACCGTGATCGCGCCGATGGCCAGGCACATCGCGCCGCCGCGCGTGACCATGACCCTGGATGGCCTGATCAGCAATTACGACTCGATCATCCGGGCCGGCGCGCTCTACTACCCGGTGGCCTATCAATTTGCCAGGGAACTGGGCCGCGGCCGCCAAGGCCGGGTCTTTCTGGCGCAACGCCAGGGGGGCCGCGGCTGCATCACCGAACACGCCATCAAGATTTTCGATCCGCGTATCTACCACTCGCCCGAGGAGTATTGGACTGACATGGGGCGCATCGCGTCGCAGGTCTCGCGTATGCAGCGGATCCAGAGCCCCAACCTCGTCTCGCGTCATAACTACGACGAGACCTTCGGCATTGGCTATCTCGAGATGGAAGCCATTGATGGCATGGACCTGCGCCGCTTCCTGTCCCACGACCACCTGGAGCTGGCCCGCAAGAACTGCCCGCCGAAAGACTGGCCCAAGCGCATCAAAAGCATCTTCCGCATCGAGAAGGACAAAGTCTCCCTGCAGCCCGGCATTGTCGTATACATTTTGCGCGGCGTGCTCCGCGGGCTGGAGTGCATGAATGAACTGAATTTCATTCACTCCGACATCAAGCCCGGCAACATCATGATTGACCGTCACGGCAATGTGAACCTGGTGGACTTCGGCCGGGCGGTCATTGCCGGCGAGAAACTCACGTTCCTCCTGGGCTCACCCATGTACATGGCCCCGGAAGTCCATCGCCGTGAAACCAGCGGCGTCGAGGCGGATCTCTACAGCCTCGGGCTCGTCGCGCTGGAAATGCTGCGCGGTCGTCGCCTGCTGGATGGTGACAATCTGAGCGAGGATGACCTCATCACCGCCAAAATGACGCTGACCAAACGACTGACCGAGATTCTGCCGCGGCATGTCACGGAAAATACCGACCTGGTCTCGATCCTCAAACGCTTTATCGAGCCTGATCCGACCAAACGCTATCGCAGCGCCATGGATGCCGAAGTTGGCGACCTGGGACTCAAAGTGGTGGACAAGCAACTCGTCAAGGCCGGGCTCGACACCGAGTACTCACGCGATCTCTCCGACTATCTCGACCTGCTGGTGGATTCCCGGACCAACCGGATCGAACCGCCGGTGATGAAGGATTCGTAACGACCGTTACCGGTCGACGCGTCACATCTGCAGCGCCGTGCACTGCGTTCGCAGATCGCCCGCGGCCGTGGCGGCCAGTTGCCGCAGGAAGGCCAGCCACTCGGCTTTGAGCGTCAGCGTTGCCTCGAGCCGGCTGGCGTCACCGGCGCGAACACAACGGGCGGCTAATACCGCCCCTTTGCGCAAGGCGGCCGGCGCCAGTTCGAACTGCGCCCCCGCTTCCAGGCGACGCAACGTGAAGGGGAGGTGCAACTCCTTGAGCCACCCCGTCAGCGCCGCCTCCATGGCCGGTAACGCCGCCGCGGCACTCGTCACCTCCCACGTGGTCGTACGGCACTGTGCCGGCGTAAAGGAGGGCAGCAGCTCCAGCCCTGCTAGCTCCGCCCCGAACGCCCCACCTGCCACCGCAGCCCCCTGCGACATCAGCGTCTGAAGGCGCCTGGCCAGTCGCTGCGCATCCCACGCCTTAAGTGCCAGGACCGTTTCGCCGGCCGGCATGGGGAAGCGCTCGCGATAGTCCGGACTGGTGAAGAGCGCCTCCTCCACGGCCAGCAGGTTATCCACCTCCTCCGGCAGCGCCGCCAGCAGGATCTGCTGCAGCCGTGCCGAACTCCAGGCCGCGGAGGCTCGGTCGAATCCGCCGCCCAGCCTCACCCGCAGATAGAGCGGAGCCAACCGCTGCTTGGCGCGCACCAGCGCATCCAGCTCCGCCGGCGCGCCGGTAGCAATCTCCGGCAGACGGGTACGCTTGGTCAGGGCCTGTTTGGCCCCCTTACTCCGGCAAGCCCCGCAGGCGAGGCAACTGTCGCCCAGACAATAGCCGGTCTCGCGTGCCTCCCGCGCCGCCTCGTACTGCTGCCACAGGAACTTGGCCGTCACCGGCCGCTCCACAAAGGCAAACGGGAAGCGCTGTTTCGCCGGCTTCTCGCCCAGCAGCTCCGCCTCCCACAAGCCGCCGGACTGCAGGAGCGTCTGGAGCCGCTGGGCATAATCGGCGGTCGTGGTGCCATCATACACCACCCCCTCACGCGCCAGCGCCACGACCAGCGGCGCCAACCGGTAGTCCCCCGCGGCCAGCAACTGGGTGACGAAATATTCGCTCCAGGCGGCGGCCAGCCGGAATTCGAAGTTCGACCGTGTGCACATCCGCTCCAGCTCGCGCATCGTACGCTCCAGCGGCTCGCGCTCGAGGAAGAGACGGTCATGCCGCAGCGGCGTATGCGGCATGCGCACCAGGAAGCCGAAGCTGAAGACCATCCGCGTGGCACGCCGCGCCGCATGCATCTGCTGCCCGAGCTCGCGCGTGAAGGCGCCAAACGCCGCGATATCCTCGGCTGTTTCGTGCCCGGTGATCAGGTAGAAGAGCTTGATCTCGCGCACTGCACGCAGCAGCAGGTTCTGCACGACGCGCTCAATTTCGTCATCGGTAATGTTCTTATTGAGGAACGCGCGCAGGCGCGGCGAGATCCCCTCGATCCCGAGGGTGAACGCGCGTTTGCCGGCGGCCAGCTCCAGCGCCACCAGCGCCGGCTGATCCGCCAGGATATCCACGCGCTGGCTCTTGCAGGTGACGCGCTCGAAGAGGCGCGAGAGCTCCATGAGCAGGCGGCCAGCGTCCGCATGGCTGTTAAGCGTGTAGGCATCCAACTCCGCGCAGCGGGCGCCGCTGGCGAGCTTGCGCTCCCGCGCCTGTGCCAGCAGCACGTCGGCCGGGATTTCGCGATACGGCTTACGCTCAAACCCTTCGAAGCAAAAGGAGCAGAAGGCCGGGCAGCCATGCGCGGCCGGAATCCGCACCGTGTCTGCGGACTCGCCATCCAGCAGCGGATAGCAACGTGGCTCCGCCGTGCGCTCACCGGCCGGCGACGTCCGGCATGCCACCGCCTGGCGGATCGGCATCTTCCCTTCCGGCCACGAGCCGGTGACCCAGACCCCCTCCACCGCGGCCGTCAGCAACCGTGCCCGCCGCGTCAGGCCACAGTCGGCCCCGGCCGCCTGCCAAGCTTGGAGAAAGGGTACCACCCCCTCCTCGCCTTCGCCAAAGAAGATGGCATCCGGCACCGCCACGCCATCCGGCCGCACCAGGTCATGCGCGGCCAGGGCATTCGAGCCACCCAGGATGATCACGGGCGCACCCTCCGGGCGCTCCGCCGCCCAGGGCGCGAACCCGGCATCCAGCAGCAGCGCCGGGAGGTTGATGGTCTCCAGCAGGAAGGAGTTGGAAACCAGCACCAGGTCGAACGCCGCCAGGCCGCGCCGGCTCTGGACGCCGATGGCCAGTGGCAGGTGGGTTGCCTGCAAGGCCTTGCGGTCCTCCGGCACGGGCATAAAGGCAAAATCGAGAAAAGCCCCGGGGAGCGCCTGGCGCACCGCTTGCGCCAGGAAGAGGTGCGGCGAGGAGCTGGCCACATCGCGCCAGGGCGAAAGGCGCAAGATCAGCACGCGCACGGGCGCCGCCGCAAAGTCCGGATTGCCGAACGTTGCATTGGGAATGGAGGAAAAGAGTGCGCGGTCACGCAGCCGCGGCGGTAGGTTCAGAGGTTGGGACGACATGCCTGCCAGTGTCCGCCACGGCACCATACGCTGTCAAGCCCGGCATCTCCACCATTGCATTCCCCGCCTGCTTGTGCGATGGTTTCCGGCCTTCGCCATGTACGATATCGTCTTCCAGATCGTGGCCATCTTCCTAATGATCTCCGCCGGCTTTTTCGCGCGCCGGCGGAAGGTGATCGATGAGACGTTCAACCAGCAGCTCGCCAAGCTGCTGATGAACCTCTTCTATCCGTGCCTGATCCTCAGCGCCATGCTCAAGAACTTCACGATCGCCTCGCTGCTAGCCAACTGGACGCTCCCCGCTGGCTGCGCCATGATCATGATCACCGGCTGGTGCCTGGGACGCCTGGTCCTGCCGCTCCTGCGCCACCGCTCGTCGGAGTTCCAGCGCTCCTTCCACTTTCAATGCACCATGAACAACTATTCGTTCCTGCCGATCATGCTAATGAGCGGGTTTATCGGACCGCAAGCTGTGGCGCTGGTGATCTTCGCCTCCCTTGGCGCGGAGCTCGTCATGTGGACCCTGGGGGTACAGGCGCTTACCGGAAAGCGCATCTCCCGCCAATCCTGCCGCAACCTGCTCTCCATGCCCATGGCGGCGCTCGGCTCTGCCATGCTCCTGCTGACCATCCACGCCTTGCTTACACAGTTCAACGGCAGCCTGTTACAACCGCATCCGGTCATGGCAAAGGTGGGCGACATGCTGCTTCGCACCTGCCAGAAGATCGGCGAAGCCACCATTCCGGTCGCGGCCATTATCTGCGGCTCGCGGCTAGCCACCTTGCAAGCCGAGCACCTCTTTACTCCCCCCCTCGTGGGGCTGCTCGGCATGCGGCTGCTGATCATCCCGGCCGTGGCCCTAACCCTCCTCACGCTGCTCCCCCTGACCACCCCGGTGTGGCAGGTGCTGCTGATCATCGCGGCGCAACCGTGCTCCATGACAAGCGTGTCCCTGACATGCCTTTACAAAACCGACGAGCACCTCGCCGCCGCCGCGGTCTTCGTCACGCATATCGCCTGCCTGGCAACCATACCGTTCTGGTGGCAGGTCGCTGGGGGGCGCATCCTTGGTTCATTACAGAGTTGCGTTCAGTAGGCCGGAACTCCGGTTCCGGCCATGGAATGGGCCGCAACCGGAGTTGCGGCCTACAACACTACAACGCAAAGCAAGGGGAACAGGGATACCCCCGTCGCTGGGCAAGTTGTCACTTTCTGCTGGCACCGCTCTGCCCTTTTCGGTATCTTTCTGCCCAGCTTGTTTTTAGCCTGCTTTGAGGGTTTCGAATTTATGGAAAAAGGTACTTCCCATCGCAAGTCTGCCTACGCCATGGCCGGGGTGGATATTGACTCCAAGATGTCCGGTATCCAGTCCATCAAAGAGATGGTCCAAGCCACTGCCACCAAAGGGGTTATAGGCGGGATCGGTAACTTTGGAGGCCTCTTTACCTCCCCCGGCAAAGAGTCCATTCTGGTCGCTAGCACCGACGGCGTGGGTACCAAGCTCAAAGTCGCGGCCATGGCCAAAAAGCATACCACCATCGGCCAGGACCTGGTAAACCACTGCGTCAACGACATCCTGGTGCAAGGGGCGCAGCCGCTTTTTTTTATGGACTACGTGGGCGCCTCGCGCTTCGACGCCGCCATCTTCCACGATGTCGTTTCCGGCCTCTGCAAAGCCTGCCGCGAGAATGAATGCGCTCTGCTCGGCGGCGAAACCGCCGAGATGCCCGGGCTCTACCCCGCTGGCGAGTACGATCTGGTTGGCACCATTGTGGGGTGCGTGGAGAAGAAGGATCTAATCACCGGCAAAGGGATCCACCCCGGCGACGTGATTATCGGCCTAGCCTCTGGCGGCATGCAGACCAACGGTTACTCGTTGGCGCGCAAGGTGATCTTCGACCAGTGCGGCCTGACCGTGCAGGATCACCTGCCGGGCACCCGCCACTCCGTGGCCGACACCCTGCTGGCCGTGCACCGCAGCTTCCTGAAACCGGTCCTCGCCGCACAAAAGGTCGTCACCATCCAGGGGATGGCGCATATCACCGGCGGCGGCTTTGTGGACAACATTCCGCGCGTGCTGCCGGAAGACTGCCAGGCCGTCATCCATCGCAACGCCTGGCGCCCGCCGATCCTCTTCACCTTCCTGCAGCAGGAAGGGCGCGTGGATCGCGACGAAATGTACCGCGTCTTCAACATGGGCATCGGCTATGTCCTGATCGTGCGCGCCAAGGAGGCGCCGGCCGCCATGAAAGCCCTGACCGCCACCCGCGCCGAACCCGTGATCATCGGCGAGATTGCCAAAGGCCCGCGCGGCACTATCTACCGCGACGCCTAAGCGCGCGGAAAAGAGGAAGAAAAGGGTTCAGTTCAGGCTTCAGGCTTCAGGGAACCCCATCCCATGTCACCCCTCGAAAACACGTACCTGGCACCCACGGCGTTTGCGCAGCGCGTATATGCGGCGCTGCAACAGGTGCCAGCGGGGCGAGTGACGACCTATGGCTGGCTGGCACACGCCGTGGGGGTAAAGTCGGCACAGGCCGTGGGGCAGGCGTTGCGACGCAATCCCTTTGCGCCGGCGGTGCCGTGTCATCGCGTGATTGCGGCGGACCTGCACTTGGGCGGCTTCCACGGGGCACGCGCGGGCACCCCACTGGCGCACAAACGACAGTTGCTGGCGGACGAGGGGGTGCTTTTCGATGCGCAAGGGCAACTGGTAGAACCGTGGCGCCTCTGGTCCGGCCAAAAGACCATGCCCCAAAGCCCCATGGTCTTTTCCTGAAGCGCCACCTAACGCAGGCTGGCTGTAGCAAGGGCTTTGTGGTAACCGCAGAAGCCGCTTTTGTGTATGCTAGCAGTGGC
>CAIOST010000191.1 GCA_903861045.1 uncultured bacterium
GGCGTGTAAGGGGGCACGTGTAAGGGTACATGGCACACTTACACCCCCACACTTACACCCCACCCTTACACGCGCACACTTACACCCACACACTAACACGTGCCCCGTAACGGTCCTCGCGGACCTTCGCGGTAAAATGGCAGGCCTATCACCTGCCAGCGGCACTCGGCGGGGCCGCCGGACCCGCCGCCATAAGTCCATAATGAGAATTGCCCTTGCGCCCTTGCGTTAGAATCACCTTAACGACTCAGGTACGCGTTCATCAAGCGCTTGAACCTTGATCTCGACGGCATGCTCCTGGCGGTCATCGACGAGTTGGAGCGTGTCGCCGGGTTGCACTTGACCATCGACGCACACGCTGACGCGCTGGGCCGCTGCGCCTGTGATCTGCCGCACGTTGAGGTGGTAGAACGTGTCGCGATAGCGGTAGTGCAGTTTTAACGAGTCCCACGCGCGGGGCAGTCTGGGGTTGATCCGCAACCGGTCTACTTCCAGCCGCAAACCGAGCAGCGTCTCGACAATCATCCGGTACATCCAGCCAGCGGAACCCGTGTACCAACTCCAGCCGCCACAACCGGTGTGCGGCGCGACGGTGTAGATGTCGGCGACAACCACGTATGGCTCGACCCGATACTGCTGGACGCCTGCCGCGTCCGTCGCATGACGGATCGGGTTGAGCAGCGCGAACAGTTCCCACGCCCGTTCGTTATCGCCCAGTTCCGCAAAGGCCATGACCGCCCAAATCGCGGCATGGGTGTACTGGCCGCCATTCTCACGCACGCCGGGCGGATAACCTTTGATATAGCCGGGCTCGAGCGCCGTCGTCCCGAACGGTGGATCGAAGAGCTGGATCAGCCCGGATTCACGCCGGACTAGGCGCTGATCCACGCGCTCCATGGCCAGACGCGCCCGCGTCGGGTTAGCAGCCCCCGACAAAACCGCCCAACTCTGTGCGATAGAGTCGATCTGGCAGGCCTCGTTCGTGGCCGAACCGAGCGGTGTACCGTCGTCGAAGTACGCGCGCCGATACCAGTCGCCATCCCACCCGTGCAGTTCAATGTTCTGCTGCAACTGCGCCGACCGGCTGGTACAGTCGTCGGCAAAGCCGGTATCGCCCCGGCCACGGGCCAGTTCCGTGAAGCGCCGCAAGACGTCGAACAGGAAGAACGCCAGCCACACACTCTCGCCTTGGCCTTTTTCGCCGACGCGGTTCATGCCGTCGTTCCAGTCGCCGCTGCCGATTAGCGGCAGTCCATGCGCACCGAAGCTGAGCCCGCGTTTGATCGCCCGCACGCAATGCTCGTAAAGTGTACCGTCTTCCCCTGAAAGCTGCGGCAGATCGTAGTACGACTCCTCATCCGCATTCACCGGGCGCCCTTCGAGGAAGGGCACGCGCTCATCAAGCACGCCCGTGTCGCCGGTCATCTTCACATACCGGCACGTGGCGTAGGGCAGCCAAAGGTAGTCATCGGAGCAATGCGTACGCACGCCGCGACCGGTGGGCGGATGCCACCAATGCTGGACATCGCCTTCGCGGAACTGCCGGCCGGCACACCGCAGCAAGTGTTCGCGGGCCGTCCACGGCGCAGCATGGAGCAGCGCGGTCGTATCCTGAAGTTGGTCGCGAAAGCCGTACGCGCCGCCGGACTGGTAATACCCGCTGCGCCCCCAGTAGCGACAGGCCAGCGTCTGGTACTCCAGCCAGCCGTTTACCAGCAGATTCAGGGCCGGGTCCGGCGTCTCGGCGTAAACCACGCCCAGCGTCCTTTTCCAGAATTCCCACACGCGCTCCAGCGCCAGGCGCGCACTAGCCGGGCCGTTGAATTGGCGGACCAGTTGGCCGGCTTCGTCGACATGGTTGCCGGCACCCAGCGCAAAGACCAGTTCGTGTTCCTGCCCGTCGGCCAACTCGAACGCCACCTGCAGCGCCGCGCAGGGGTCGAGGCTCGCGCCGGTCTGGCCAGACAGTTGCGTCTGCCGCATGGCGTCAGGACTGGCCAGCGTACCGAGGCGCCCCAGAAACTCCGTGCGACTGCCAGTGATGGTGCGCGCCGCGTCGCTGACACTGACAAAGACAGTCTTGCCGGAACATGCGCTATTGTACACGTTGCGGGCGAACAGGGCGCCGGTGGCCGGATCGATCTCAGTAACCACGTGCATCAGGTTCGCGTGCCGCCATTGACCGAGCACCCATTCCCAATAGCCGGTTACCGACAGGCGTCGGGTCCGGCCCGAGCGGTTGCGCACCTTGACGGCCACCAGTTTCACCGGCGCGTCGAGCGCAACGTAGACCCACAATTCCGTGCTGATCCCAAATTGCGTATATTCAAAGACGCTGTAGCCAAACCCGTGGCGGCAAACATACACGCCATCGCCGCGCGCTGGCAACGGCGTCGGGGACCAGAACTGCCCGGTTTCCTCATCGCGGATGTAGAACGCCTCGCCACTGGCGTCGGACAGCGGGTCGTTGTGCCAGGGCGTAAGGCGGCATTCATGGGCGTTGTCCACCCATGTATAGGCCCCGCCGCTTTCCGAGATCACGGTACCGATCTGCGCGTTGGCCAGTACGTTCGCCCAGGGCGCAGGCGTAGTCTGCCCGGGCCCGAGCGATATCACGTATTCGCGTCCGTCGGGCGTAAACCCGCCCAGTCCATTAAAAAACAGCCGTTCGCGCGGCGGCGGCGCGGCGGGCGTGGCCGCCAGCAGCGCCCGTGTCGGCACGAAGGCCGGCATCTTGCGCGCGACCGGCGCCCGCCGGCCGACCTGCTCGGCCAGGGTCTCCGCGCTGTCGCTGAGCATGGCCCGCGCTACCGTCTGCAGCAGCACCCGCGCTTCTTCCGACAACTGATCGCTGCGGCGCAGAAAGATGCCACCGGGTTTGTCTACCAGGTGCGCTGCCGCGCCGGCCGCAATCAGATGTTGGATTCGTTCTTGCAAGGCCTGACGATACCCGGAGAAATCCTCGTTCAGAATGACCAGGTCAACCGCCAGCCCCTTCTCGCGCCAGTAGGCGTGGGCCTTGAGGACCTCTTGTACCAATTCTATACGGTGCACGTCGCCGATGCGCAACAGGAGAATCGGCAAGTCGCCCGAGATGCCGAAGGCCCATAAGCCGGACTGTCCTAACCGGTTGCGCATGAGGAGGCTGTTGCCGGCGCGGTGCCGCGGGTTGGCGAAAATCATGGTGCCGGCCAATTGCGCGTAAACTTGAGCCTCCATCTCGGTGGCCTGCAACGGCTGCAGCACGAGTTGACTGTGCGCCCAGGCCATCTCGAACGCGCGCACCGCGAAACTGGGCTCGCGGTACTTCGCGATCAAAGCCAGCGCAGCCGCACGCGTTTCAGCCACGCCGGAGATGACATGCCAGTTGGCGGACGTGTCGGCCTGGATGACAATGCTCTGGCGAATCGCTACGATCGGATCGAGCACGGCACCGTCCGTGTTGGAAAGCGGTCCGACCTGGTCGAACGCCGCCGGGTTAGCCACGGAGCGGCCACGGCCAATAAACTTGGCCCGGTCCGTTTCGTAGGACGTAGCGCCGGCCGGTGTGCCCTGGGGGGTCATCAAATGGAACATCCAGCGCGTGGGTTCGTCGGCCGCGCGCGGCCGGCGCGTACAGAGGATCGCCTGCGCATCCCGGAGGATCTCGGTCTGTACGAACAGACTGCTGAAAACCGGATGCGCGAGGTCGGCCGCCTGCGGCGCGAGGACGACTTCCGCGTAACTCGTCAGCTCGATCGTCCGGGTTCGCGGCGAGCGATTCGTGATGGTAACCCGGCGGACTTCCACATCGTCTTCGGGCGACACAGAAATTTCCGTATGTGTGTCAATCTCTTCATCGCGGCGCCGGAACTCGGCCCGGCCCTGCACGAAAATCGCCTCATATTTATTCGACAAGCGCCGCGTGGGTTGATAAGCCGATGACCAGAGCACGCCCGTCTCCGCGTCGCGCAGATAGCCGAACGTACCCCAGCCGTCGCACGTGACGTCCTCGCGCCAGCGTGTGACCGCCAGATCGTGCCACCGGCTATACCCTCCGCCGGCATTGGTGACCATGACGTGATAGCGGCCGTTGGACAGCAGGTGCACTTCGGGAATCGGTGTGTGCGGCGAGGGAAACACGCGCATGGCGGTGGTAACAACCACCGGCGGACGACGCGCCGCGCTGACCTCAGCGGCGTGCGGCTGCAACGCAGATGCAACCTTGGGAATACGTTCGTGCAATAGCAGCTCGGCCGCCTTGAAGTACGGGTCGGACAGGAACCGGCGCTGCATGGGCCGGTCCAGCAGCAGATACGTAAGCGCCAGAAAACTCATCCCCTGATGATGCGCCATGAAACTGCGGAGCAGCGCACAGGTCTTGCCACGCGGCACGCGCGTGGGTGTGAAATCGATCGCCTCATACAGCCCGTACGCGCCTTGGCAGCCGCACTCTGCAAACGTCTGCAGATTCTGGCAGGCCTCCTGGGGCGCGACCATCAGCGCCAGCATGGACGCGTACGGCGCAACGACCAGATCGTCAGCCAGGCCACGCTTGAGCCCCAACCCCGGCACCCCAAACGCATTGTACTGGTACACGCCTTGGTTATCGCTAGCATGGTAGCCTGATTCGGAAACGCCCCACGGCACGCCACGCTGGCGGCCATATTCGATCTGGCGCGCCACCACCGCCCGGTAAGTCTGGTCGAGCAGCGTATGCTCGTAGGTCGGCATCACCAGCAGCGGCATCAGGTATTCGAACATCGAACCACTCCAAGACAACAAAGCCATCGCGCCGTCGTGCGTGGTCAATTGCCGGCCCAGGGCAAACCAATGCTCCTGCGGCACCTGGTCCTGTGCGATCAGAACAAAACTTGCCAGCCGCGACTCTGAGGCCAGCAGGTCGTAATACGACGCATCGCAGCGCCGTTCGGTGACATTGTAGCCGATCGTCAGCAAATCCCGCGTTGGATCGTACAGAAAGGCAAAGTCCATTGCGGCCAGTTCGGTACAACGCTGGGCGAGCTGGTCGATCTGCCGGATGCGCGCCACCGCGCGGTCGCCCCCCATGGGCCTACCGGCCACCTCCTGCAAGGTCGACAAGTGCTCGAACAACTGCGGCTCGGTAACGAGGTACTGCAGATCGTCGCGCGCCGCGTGACACTGCTGCACGAGCGCTTGCGTCCACCATTGTTGCTCTGTAGCGCCATCAACGGGTAAGGCGGTAGCGGCACGGCAGAGCTCCTGGAGCAACGTTAGCATGGCCGGGACCGTGCGGGGCGTCGACTGCCGTAACATCGCGTGAATCGGGGTGGCTTCCGGGTAGGAAATGCGATTGGCGGTGTCCAGCAGCCCGCTCAATAGCCGGGGTGAAACGATGGGCTGGCGCTTCAATTCCAACAACCCGGCGCGTAGGGTGAACAAAGCCCCAGCGAGATTGCCGCTATCGACACTCGACACATAGTGTGGTCGCAGCGGTTTGAGCGTACGCGTATCGTACCAGTTATAGAGATGCCCACGATAGCGTTCGAGCTTTTCCATCGTAGCAAGGGTCTTATCCGTGCGTTCGAGCAGTTGTCCGGTGGTAAGATAGCCGAAATCGCCGGCCGCCAGATTAGCCAGCAACGCCATGCCGATATTGGTGGGCGAAGTGCGTGAAGCTACCATGGGCGTCGGGACTTCCTGAATATTATCGGGCGGCAGCCAATGCTCTTCCGCGTTGACCAGCACTTCGAAGTAGCGCCACGTCTGCCTAGCCAGACCATGCAGAAAGGTCAGTTGCGCGGCTGACAGCGCCGGCCGGTCCTCCACCAGCGGCCGGCTGAGCCAACAGCCGATGAGCGGCGACACCAGCCACAGCAGACACACCGTTCCACTGGCAAGCATTTCACCGGGATGTGCCCACGCCAGCACCACGCTGCCGACCACGCCGAACAACGGCGCCACCCACATCTCGCGCAGGAAGTCGACCAGCGTTGTGCAGCTATTGCGCCGCGCATAACCCGGCGTGTGCCACAGCAACAGTCCACGCCGGGTAAACGGCATACGCCCGCCGGATACCAGAATCGCATCCAGGTTGATTACGGCGTGATACGGCAACGTGCTCAGGCGCAGACCGGCCTCCGCCAACTGGAGGCCCAGCGCTTTCAAGACGACGGCCAGATGCATGGTCCACGACCGCTCCCGGGGCTTGTGAAGCCCATCCACCAACGTGCCTGACAGCACGGGCAGCAGGAGCAACAGGAGCACAAACCGCGTCCAGAACCCCGCCGGGTCCGGCACCAATAGCCACCCGCCGAGCAATAACAGTAGTAAGGCGGGCGGCACGAGACTGCGGCGCAGGTTGTCGAAGATTTTCCACCATCCGAGCGCCGTCATGGTGTTGGCCTGTCGCGTGTTGGCCGACCCAAGCACGCGCGGCAAAAGCCAACCGGCAATCTGCCAGTCGCCCCGAATCCAGCGATGTCGCCGGCTCATGTCAGCCGCGAAACTCGCCGGGTGATCTTCGTGCAACTCCACATCCGTGATCAGCGCCGAACGGGCATACCCGCTTTCGATCAGATCGTGGCTAAGGATGAGGTTTTCCGGGAAGCGGCCGGCCGTAGCCTGCCGGAAGGCGTCCACATCGTAAATGCCCTTGCCAACATAGGACCCCTCGGCAAACAGATCCTGATACACATCGGACACCTCGTGCGTGTAGGGATCGATCCCCGCCTCGCCGGCGCTGAGTTGCGCAAAGCGCGACCGATTGGCTGCCAGCAGACTGATCGGTGTACGCGGCTGCAGAATGGCGTACCCTTCCACCACGCGGCCCGTCGCGGCCTCGAAGCGCGGCCGGTTTAACGGATGCGCCATCGTGCCGATCAGTTTACGAGCGGCGTCGCGCGGCAAGCCGGTATCGGTGTCCAAGGTGATGACGTAGCGGATGCTAGGGAGTATCGCCTGCTCACCGACGATTTCGCAGAACGGGTCGCGCGGCCCCCCGCGCAGCAGTGCGTTGAACTGCTCGAGTTTGCCGCGTTTGCGCTCGTAGCCCATCCAGAGGCGTTCGTGCGGATTCCAGAGGCGGGGCCGATGAAACAGATAAAAGGCGGTCACGCCAGCAGGGCTGTACCGCGCATTCAAGGACTGGATGCCGTCGCGGGCCAGACGCAACAGATCGGCGTCCTCGGATTGCTTGGCTTCAGACGCATCGCGGAAGTCGGTGAGCAGCGCAAACAACAGGTTCGGATCACGATTTCCCAAGTACCGGATCTCCAGACCTTCCAGCAGTTCCGCGACCCCCTGCGGACTGGTCAAGAGCGTAGGAATGACCACCATGGTGCGGCTAATATCCGGGATGCCCTTAGAGAAATCCAGGCGCGGTAGCAGGTGCGGGGCGACCATGACATTCGTCAGCAAGTTCACCAGCGAAATAGCCATCTGCGACGCGCCAATGATTCCCAGCGCCAGCAGCAAACCGCCCCGCCAGCCTTGCCAGCCCGATAGGACGATGGCCGGCACCACCAGACTGGCCGTAGCCGCCGTGAGCGCCAAAAGGGCGCTGACGTACCAGCAGACCGGGCAACTGCGCACCAGCCGATTGAAGGAACGGCGCAAGGACCCACGCGCATGAACCGTGCGCTCCAACGGCAGCAGACCTTTACCAATCAGATAGAAGCCGACATGCGCGCTGCGTGCCTGCGGGCCATCGCGCCGGCTC
This sequence comes from uncultured bacterium, assembly GCA_903861045.1. Taxonomy (GTDB): domain Bacteria; phylum Verrucomicrobiota; class Kiritimatiellia; order RFP12; family CAIWXQ01; genus CAIWXQ01. Next base: position 7,682 of record CAIOST010000191.1, read on the forward strand.
GCCTCCGCTGCAAGCCGGATCGCCGCGGCCACCACCACGACCTCGGGCGTATCGGACTGCCGCGAAAGGGCTTCCACACAATGGCGATACCGGTCGCGCGTAACGAAATCCATGGTCGTATACACGCCCGCTGGATCCGTGTGCAGCACCTGCTCCATGCGACTCGTCGATTCAACAAATTTTCGCCAATCCGTCGTGCTCAGAATACGCAAACTGCCGATGCTGTTGCCGATGGAGACCTGATCGGCCGCCTGGGTCTGGTTGTCCGCCCATTGCAACTGCTCGCGCGTCAGGCCTTGTTCCGCGAGCCGATGTTGAACCCAACTCTCGATTATGGCCAGCGCTGGGCCCTGCCCCTGCAATCGCCCGCAAAACTCCTCCACGAACTGGTTATTGAAAGGTGGTTCGGACTGGGCCATTTCCGCCAACACATGCAGGAGTGTAGCCGGATACTTCTCCCCCGCCACCAGCAATCGATCGGACCACAGCGTGGCCAGATTCCGATCGCGACGCCGCCGGATAATGTGGGCCGACACGCGCCGCAGGTTCTCGATCAGCCCCAATCGCAGCATGATTGGCACGGCCCATAGCTCGCCGAGGTTCAACGGCGTGACGGACTGGTAGGCCGTAAGGAACTGATTGACGTTCTCCACGTCCACACGTCCGTCCACGTGGGCGATCAACTCCAGGGCAATATCATACACGCGCGGAAAACCTGCCGCTGGGCCCGTCAACAAACGCGGCAACTCGCGACTGTAGGTCCGCGGCAAATGCAGCCGCGTCAGGCGAATCTGCTGTTCGATCAGATAAAAGTTGTCCAACAGCCATGCACCCGCCGGTGCGATGCGGCGCCCCTCGGCTTCCGCGCCGGTCACCAGTTCGTAGGCCTGATTGAGCACCTCGGCGTTATCCGCCAAGCGCAACAACAACCGGTTCGGGCCGTGTTTCGGATCCAGCCGATGTTGTCCCGCCAGTACATGGGCATGCCGACGCAACTGCTCACTATTAAACAGTTCCGCGCGTAAAGGCGGCTCGGCCACACGCATACGCGTAAGCGACAGCCGGTCTTTCCAGGTTCGCCAAAGTTTCGATAATGTCTGCATCAAATTACCATGACAGGTTTAGCCGTACACCACGTACCGAAGCCAAGCGTAACGGGTAGTTATGCGATGTCAGCAGGCGGCGGGTCCGGCGGCCCCGCCCTACCTGGACGCGTCCAACGCAAGGTAGGGCGCGGCCGCCGGACGCGCCGCGCGTGATTCCCGCGCTACGCGGTTCCTTGCCGCCATTCCATAACTGAACCGTTGCAGCAAACCCATCTGATTACTCCCGTTGTGCGCCTGCATCTTGCGCGATGCCACGCTTTCACACTATGGGGAGAAACCCTACCGCGTGACGGGTGGCGACTGCATGCGGATACCGCCGCCAAAAGCGCGGCTGCAGCAAAGGCGACAAAAAGCGCAGCAGTTCTCATTATGGCACCTTCCCCCGCGACCTTGGGTCGCGGGGACGGAAGGTTGTGGTGAAAGACAAGGTAGAAAGATGAAGAGGAAAGACAAAGTAGGGTGCGACAGCCATCCTTCGTCTTCCCTCTTCATCTTTCTACTTTGTCTGTTCTGTCCCATAATGAGAATTGCTGCAAAAAAGCTGTCGGTGCATAGACAAACCTGACCAAGAGATGGTAAACTATAACCAATTGGAGATGCACTATATGGCCAATAGCTACACGGCAGTGACGAAACAGGACGGCGGGTGGTGGATTGGGTGGATCGAGGAAGTGCCAGGCGTAAACTGTCAGGAACGCACTCGAAATGCTCTGCTTGCCAGTCTCCGCGCCACGCTGACCGAAGCCCTCGTTTTCAACCGTGAGGAAGCCATCCGCGCGGCTGCTCCCGACTACACCGAGGAACTCCTCACCGTATGAAACGCACGGAACTGCTCAGGCATCTGCGTGAGCACGGGTGCATATTCATTCGCGAAGGCGGAAGCCATTCATGGTGGGGGAATCCGATCCAGAACCGCCGCTCCTCCGTTCCCCGTCACACCGAGATCATCGACAACCTTGCCCGAAAGATCTGCAAGGATCTCGGCATCCCTTTCACTAGATAATGGAATAGAAACAGCCCGTGCTGGCGAAGCGGTACCCGAACGCCAGATGGGCAACGGTTCTGCAAGAAGATGATCAATTCTTTCGAACAGTCCTGTCAGGGTATGAGTCTTGTGCATATGGCTCGACTACTTGTTCTCGTGGCTCGCTTGCGGGTGTGGTAGAGCAGTCTCACCGGAGGCCAGCAAGTGTATACACAACCGGCAATCTATTGCTTACGCGAAGGATGCGCTGGCAGAGAAAGAGCGTCTCCCTGAGTACTTCCCAATTGATCTCGACGCACTTCTGCCGTTCATGCCCTCCAACACGATACCGTCTTGCCCAGCGGGTGGCCGTTTCGATATCGGTGGTCTGGGAGAGTTCCCCCATTGCTCTGCGCATCCCTGCGGCAGCGACTTGCACCAGGCTGCAGCGAACGGAGACACCGCCAGCGTGAACCGGCTTCTTGTCCGCGGAACCGTCGTCGATCTCACCACGGGAATTGGCTGCGACTCCTGGACGCCTCTCCACTACGCAGCGTTCGCCGGACACAGAGAGGTCCTCGACTGCCTCCTCCGTCACGGTGCGGACGTCAACGCTGTGACAGTCGGTCTCAGGACCCCACTTGCCCTAGCCACTCGTCAAGAGATCACCGATCTCCTCCTCGCACGCGGTGGTCGTAGTGCCCTGCGTTCAGGTCGTGACAGAACGATCGAAGTGGATCATGTCCTGAGCACGCTTCAGCTCATGGTTGAGCACACATTCACTCAACCACACTCCTACTCCTTCACGGTTCAACTTCACAACAAGAGTACTAACAGGGTTGACGTAACCGTTTTCCAGTCGATCTTCAGAACGGAGTTCCGCATAAATGAGGGCGAAGGATACCTGGGATATTCGGGTTCCTCAGGCGGAGATGCAGACCTCTGGCCACCACGTACACGAGTTGCGCTAGACCCGCTGTCCTCGCTAGGGACGAATTGGTGGTACACACAAACGGTCGAGTACTCAGTCCGGGACGGTAGAGTCATCGCCGTGAGAACAACTGACAAGATGCGTAACGGTCAGGGGAGCTGCAGCGGGGACATCGGCGGTCACTTCGCGCCTGCTGATCTCAATGAACGATTCTGGGCCTCAGCGTCCGCGCTCGTTCGAGTCACGTATCAAGGGAGCACGCCGCTCGAGTTGTGGCTACGTTCTGAGCCCCACAAATACCTGCGGGAGAGTCCGCCGCTCTTGGCGAGCACGGAAGGAAAGCAGCATTTGGAAGAGAAGCAAGCAGAACAATCGGTTCAACATGACGCATTGACGCGCGCGCGTTAGCGCGACGTTGGCGAGAGTTGCTACAGCAAGGCTGAAGGCTAAAATGGGAAGCGCCTGACGGTGCCACTACGAACGGGTCGCGAGGCAGGTGGCGGGGGCGAAGAGACCCATTGAGGCGGCATTTTCGACTACGCGGTTCGACTACGTGTAAGCGGCTAGTGTATGTGTAGCCATGTAAGAGTGGGTGTAAGTGTGGGTGTAAGTGTCGTCCTCCGCGATGACCTATGGAACACTTACCCGCACTCCTACTCGCCACCCTTACTCGTGCACTCTTACTCGACCTGCTTAACCGATCACCGGTCGCCTACGATCGCGCCAGCCACATAATAGCAGCAATTCTCCTTATGGCATCCTGCGCTGCTGCTTGCGGTCGGCGCGTCCGGGTTTGTGGGGGTAAATTATATAGGGCTGGATGTGATCGAAATGGGGTGAGAAGCCGGGTATCGGGTATAGCGCGGGCATGCACGCCTCTTTTGTGTTGAGCTAGTGCTGGCCGATAGCAGTCTCGACAAAGTCTTGCGACGAAGTGTGGCGTGGCATGGATAGGAGCAGCAGGCATGGGAGTTTCCTGTGGATACGGCAGAGGTCCCACACTTCGTCGCACACTTTGTCGTCTACGCTTCGTCGTACACTTTGTCGGCTCTATCCAGTTCGGCGGCTTGAGCATGGCCCCGCTTCCCCTTCAAATATTTTTCCTCTCCCCACACCTCTGCATAAGTTTGTCGAAAGGCTGCTTGAATTTTGTGACGCCTTCGCTTTCCAGTTGCTGCGTCACCTGATCGATGCCAATCCCGAGTGTCGGCAGGCACTTTAATACGTGCTCCGCCTGGGTGACATCGATGATGTAGGCTTCCGCCACCTGCCGGTAACGCGGCAGCCCAAAGAGCAGGGTCACGTTGACGTTGATGCCTTCGCGAATGAGTTGCCGGATGACCCTGCGGATTATGGGAACCACCTCGTAGGGTTACACCCCATAGCGAAAAGGTTATGCGTGAGCTACTCTGCCCTTGCTGAAGAATGGAGGACGCACTTTGCCCAGGGATAGCCTGAACTTTCCGGAGAACTTTATCTGGGGCACCTCGACTGCGGGCCACCAGGTAGAGGGCGGCAACGCCTTTTCCGACTGGTGGGCATGGGAACAGAAAGGCTTGATCGAGGACGGGACGGTCTCGGGCCGGGCCATGGATTACTGGAACCGTCACGAAGCGGATCATGCCCTCATGGCGATATGTGAAGTTCGCCGTCGAGGAGCTGGGTACTTTTCCAGATTTCTGGGTAACGATGAACGAACCCATGATACCGGCGATCCTGGGTAATCTGCTGGGCCGGTTTCCGCCGCAACGCCGTTCGATCTGGGCGTACCGCGCCGTATCCCGGGCCTACCTTTGTGCCCATGCGCGAACCTACCACCTGATCCACAAACTGCAGCCGCTGGCGCCGGACGGTAACCCCTCCAGGGTGGGTGTCGCCATGGCGTATCCTTGGATCGAACCCTGGAACTCGCCGGGGCCCGCCGGCTGGTACGAGCGTTTCGCGACTTTCATGGCGCAACGCGCGTCCTTTGGCGGGCGGGATCACACGATCCTGGGTTACTACCACTGGTCGTTCGTGGATAATTTTGAGTGGCGGGAAGGGTTTGCTAAGCGGTTTGGTCTGATCGCCGTCCGACACGACGACCCGGATCTCACGCGCGCACCCCGCCGCAGTGCCTATCTTTTCTCAGAAATTGCGCAAAAGAACGCGGTCACGCGGGCAACCGTCGAGGCTTTTGCTCCCCAGGCTGTCGCAGCGGTTTTCGGCACAGCGGCCGCTCTACATCAAAAAGGACACACGTTATGAGCTTTGACGAAACGCAGAAGCAGGCTTCGACAGCCGAGGCCATTAACCTGACCCCTACTAACCGGGGGGCCAAACTTGTAATTCTCTCGGCCAGTTCCGGCAGTGGACACACGCGCGCAGGCGAAGCGCTGGAAGCTGCCGCCGCGCACGTTCCCGGTATCTCCTCAGTGCGGCACATCGACGTGCTCAAGTATGGGTCGGCCCTGCTCGGCGAGCTCTATGCGGACCTGTACAAGGAGATGGTCAGCAGGACCCCTGCGCTGTGGGGCTGGTGGTACGAAAAGAGCGATACGCCTTGGAAGGGCGAACATTTCCGCGTCGCCATGGAACGCTCGCAGATGCGACCGCTGGTGGAATGTCTACAGGCCGAGGCGCCCGATATTACGATCTGCACGCACTTTCTGGCCTCCGATATTGTCTCCTACATGCTGCAACATGCACAGGTGTCCACGCGGCACGCCGTGGTGGTGACCGATTTGCACGTCCATGCCCTGTGGTTATGCCATCAGTTTGAACGCTACTTTGTCGCCACGGATGAATCGTCCTACTACCTGCGCCAGATCGGCTTTCCCGCGGATCGCATCTCCGTTACAGGCATTCCGGTTCATCCCGCGTTCTCACAGCCCATGGATCGGGACGCGCTTCGCCGCAAGCACGGCGTTGACCCTTCCCTGCCGGTTGTGCTTATCTCCGCAGGCACTTTCGGCATGGCCTCGAGCCTAGTGGCCATTCGTGCCCTCATGCACATGGAACTGCCGGCGCAAATCGTGGCCCTGTGCGGGCAGAACGCTGATCTACTGGCCGAAGTAATGCATGCGACCACCGCCGCACCGGCACATCTGAAGTTCCGGGCACTGCCTTACACGACCGAAATGCACGAATGGATGGCGATCTCCGATATCTTGATCGGTAAGCCTGGCGGGCTCACGCTGTCGGAAGCGCTGGTAAGTAACCTACCCATGATCCTGCTGAACCCGATCCCCGGGCAGGAAGAGATCAATGCGGCCAGCATCCTGGAGCAGGGCGTGGCCGTGAGCCCGACGGATGTCGTCACGCTGCCGTATAAGGTGGACCTGCTGTTGCGGGAGCCGCAGCGCCTGGCCGGCATGCGGGACCGCATGCAGCAACTGGCGCAACCACGGGCGGCCATTACCATCCTCGAGACCCTGGTCGGATCCTAGGAGGACGATGCTGGTTAGTGCGGTAACACCGTCATGTGTGTTTGTGACTATCCAGCTCGCGGGTACGTTTGTGTTCGGCAATTAGTTCTGCCTCAGAATCCAGCCAGTGCTGCACATCGTGCCCGGGCTGCGCCCCTTGGTTCAAATACGAGAAGTAGGCTTTTATAGCTGTTTGGTCCGGTGTCGGCACAAAATCAACCTCTATTTGTGTCAAGGCGGCAACTTTTGCCAACTGTGCCGCGATCGGCCGGTCCTGCCGGATGTGCGCCTGCGAATCTTGTTTACGTTTCATTTAGCAAGAATAGTGCGTTCCATGGCTTGTCCGCTATGGGGTATAACCCCTACGTTCCATCCAGTTCGTGCGCAGTAGGTCCTGGCAGGCTGCCAGCGTCAGCAGTAATTACGGCGTGGTGCGGACAATCACATTGGAAGGCCAAGCCGAGGCCGGCGGTCCGGCTTGCGCCTCACCATCGGCAACTACGCAGGCGACCATCGGAGCGGGATTGTCGAACACGGCGCGGAAGGAATCACGGCCTACAGCCGTGCGCCTACTATAAATTGCGCTGGCGCCGATCGTCTTTGCGATCACGCGCCAGCGCGCCCCCACGCCCTATCCCAGCCTAATTTTGCGGTCGCCTAGACAATTTGGTCCGCCGCCCTAACAAGCCGCGTCGGGCCCAAGTTTAATCGTGTTTGCACTCTTTCCGATCCAGTTTGTATAACTTACCTTCAGCGTTCACGACGATCTTGATCTTGGATCCGTCCGCCTTCTTCACTTCGGCTTCGTAGAGCATTATGCCGTGCTCCTTCTCCATCTCCATTTCGTGAATTGTGCCGCCTTCCGCATACTGATCGATCGTCTTCTGTGCCGCGAGCGGCACAGAGGTTACCCGTTTACCGTCATTGGTTGCGCATGCGCCCGTAAGCAGTAGGCCTGCCGTCGCTGCCACTGTTAGCCACTTTGTTCCTTGCATAACTTTCTACCTTTCATTTGGCGATACCTTTCGCCGGTTCGCTTTCCATACTATGCTGTCACCAGCCAGACGGACAGGGGGTGTTACCCTCAGATCATTTTGCCGTCCTATTTGTGTAACTGGATTTGTCACCTTGCGGCATGGTCTACGATCCTTTGGGCTACCCCTTTAACTTGCCGAACGCACTCTTCGGCCACCTGCTCGATGTGCCCCACGGCCTGATCCTTCTGACCTTTTGCCCGCAGTTTGTCGCTGCCAGCCAAAACGCCCGTCGCTTCTTCAATGCGGCCCTTCGCTACTTTCGTTGCACCATTCATGATGATCTTCCTTTTCGTTAACAAGATCGTTTTCAATTACGGTCTTCCACCCACGGAGCGGCGGCTCGCCATAGAAACGGGGAATGTTCGGATCATTCGAAGATGCCGGCCGATTGACCACCGTGCCTTCCGACACAATCAGACCGACCTCACCCTCCGCGCGGCGCGCATAATAGTCCGCGACGTTCAACCCCGGCACCCCCCCGGGGGAAAATGAGCGCGTCAGGGGCGCCATGACAATCCGATTCTTGAGTTCCAGCGACTTTATGCGGATTGGCTGAAACAGTTTGGTTGCATACATAGTTACAGGTTACACGCCCCAGCGGCCTGTTGCAGTGGCGTATAACCCTACGTCCTGTAATCGCTCGGCATGGCTAAGAGCAGCAGACATGGGAACCTCTTTTAGCTACGGATGACGCGGATGGCGCTGATTTAGTTTGGTGGAGCCGTCGTTGCCACCCACTCTCCCGATCCGCGAAATCCGCATAATCCGTAGCTAATAATCTCCTGTGGCTACGAGGGAGGTCCCACACTTCGTCGCACACTTTGTCGTCTACGCTTCGTCGTACACTTTGCAGGCTCTTCCAGTTCGGCGGCTTGAGCCTGGCCCCGCTTCACCTTCAATGAATAATACCCACACAAACCCAGAAGCGCCTGTTTTCATAATGAGCGAAAATACGAGCGTGGTCGGCCAGCATTTTCCCTGAGACTTTGCGTACGGCTCCGTGTGCCAGCCGCACGCGCATGTGACGGATTCTCCTGTTCTTACCTGCGCACCACACGCCGGTAACTATGCCCGCCACCGCCCCAATGCGCCACATCTACCACGACCGCCGCGATAAAGAGCACCAGCCAAGCGCCCGTCAAGGCGTGGTTGTTGTTCAACATGGCAGCCAGATAGGCGAGGGTCGCATAAGGCATAAAAAGAATGCCGAGCACCGGCCAAAGATTGACTTCAAAGGCGCGTTTGAACCAGTCAGTTGTCAGAAAGGCTACGACCAGCACAAAACGCGGTACTACCAAGGCTACCACGGCCAATAGACATCCCATCGGGTTTCTCCTCTAAGCTACTACAAGCGCCAATTGACGAAAATCATCGCGGGCGCCAGTTCATCGGGCAAGCCGTTGAACCAAGGGTTCGAGGGGATCAGGTTTACCAACCCGATCTGCACCCCGGTTTTGGCGCTCTCAGCGTAGTTAATCAACCCGAGTTGCAACCCGGTCAGCCGGCCGGCATAGTTTACCACGCCACTCTGAAAGCCCTTCAGCGAGCCATCCGTATAGTTCACGAAGCCACCCTGCCATCCCAGGAAGTCGCTTTTCGCATAATTGACGAACGCCCACTGGACGCCCTCGTAACTATCGGCATAGTTGAGTACCCAGGACCAGCTCACACCGGCGCTCTGGCCCGCGGAACCGTTCACGATCCCCAGTGCCAGGGCGGATTGCGGATTCTCACCCCAAATACTGAGCGCCAAGCCTTCAATCCGCGTGTTTCGGTCGAAAATGGCAATCTCCGGCGTGAGGCTGAGTTGGATCGGCTCGCTGGCAAGGGCCACACTGCCCACGATCGCGGCACTCGCCAGAACAGTCATTAACTTATGCATGGTTAGTTTCCCTCTTTTATCGTTTAGGTGTCTGATTCTTTCTGCACACACAGTTTGCACTACGGCTTGCCTCGCCGCCATGGGGAGAAACCCTACCAGACTACGGCAGATTGGGTGTGGATGCTTGGATGGATGGGAAAGACTTGGCCCTTAGTTGGAGGGCGAACCTCCCGGTGAGCCGCACAGGAGCAGCGCATGAACTTCGCAGGCAGTCGGCAGGCTTGCCCTGCGCGTGCCCCTTAAACAACCCGCTAGCAACTTCATTGCCTTGGACACTTTTGCTGAAAGTGAAGCCGAAGGCGATATCATGGAAGCAACGGAGCCCGCGAAGCAACGTTTGTGGACCGACACCTGCTCAACTTCGCGCCCTTGCGCCGCATTTGCTTGGCAGTAGGGAGGGAGGGCACGCCGCGTCGCGCGGTTCGCCGACACGCACCGCCTGCGGCCGCTGCAGTCCTTACCCGCCCGACAAGCCGCATGCCTGTAAAAATGGCCATTTCTCCAACTCGGTATCCGACGCCGGTACACGGAGCCGCAGAAACGCGTTGTGAGTCAAGTCGGAAAATTCGCAAACGTTTGCGAATTTTTGCGGTCCGGGGCTACTGGCTGCGGCATGCGCCAAGCGCTGGATTGCCGAAGAAGGCGGCGATATAGTTGCGCTGTACGATTGTAAGGGGCACGAACAGGGCGCGCGTCAAATGGATAAGACATCGCATGTCGGCGCACCCCGGTCGGCCTCGGCCCGTATGGTCCGCGAACATGCCGGAGGCGGTCTGGCGCAGCGATGGCATGAGAGAAACATGGCAGAACCGGGGAGCAGCGTCAAGATCCCACCAGCCAGTCCTGAAAGCCGGAGAATAGACACACCTGCCCCCTCGCATGTTTACAGCATCATTCTGCGGTTCGATCTACCACCGCCCCCCCTTCGCGCACCTTGGCATCCCCACTTCCTTGCCGCGCGCCCCACCCGCCCGTGCGCCGCTTTTCCGCTGGCCTTTCCGGTTCTGGCCAGCTACAGTCTTATCAAGATGATGGGTGGGGGGTCGAGGTGGCGTTAAGGGGAGCCGGCATGCATGTTCTATTGCTTTATCCGCAATTTCCGGACACGTTCTGGAGCTTCAAATATGCGTTGGAGTTTGTGGGCAAGCGGGCGGCGCTGCCGCCGCTGGGGTTGCTGACCATCGCCGCCCTGTTGCCGCAGACATGGTCATTACGCCTGGTAGATACCAATGTGAGGGCGCTCACGGACGAGGACCTGGCTTGGGCGGACTACGCCTTCCTCAGCGCCATGGCCATCCAACGCACCTCCGCCCAGCGGCTGGTGACCCGGTGTAAAGCCGCCGGTCTGCGCGTGGTGGCGGGCGGACCACTCTTCACCAGCGCACACGCCCAATTCCCGGACGTGGACCACTTCGTGCTCAACGAAGCCGAATTGACACTCCCCCCTTTTCTGGCCGATCTGGCCCAGGGGCGGGCGCAGCGTCTCTATACCGACCTGGCGTTCGCGGACTTGTCGCAATCGCCGATGCCCCGGTGGGATCTGCTGGACTTCCGGCGCTATGCCAGCATGAGCCTGCAGTTCTCCCGCGGGTGCCCGTTCCACTGCGAATTCTGCAATGTCACCACCCTCTTCGGTCACCGCGTGCGCATCAAGAGCACGGCCCAGATCATCGCCGAACTCGACCAGTTGCATGCGCTGGGATGGCGCAGTGATGTTTTTTTCGTGGATGATAATTTTATTGGTAACCGGCAGTTTCTCAAGACGGAACTCCTGCCCGCCTTGCTGGCCTGGCGCGCGCACAAGCACGGGCACACGTTCTTCACCGAGGCCTCCATCAATCTGGCCGATGACGCCGTCTTGCTGGATCTGATGGTCCGCGCCGGCTTCACCAAGGTCTTCATCGGCATCGAAACCCCGGACGAGCAGTGCCTGGCCGAATGCGACAAGGGGCAGAACCGCCACCGCGATCTTGTGGCCGACGTACACCGGATCCAGCGGGCTGGCTTACAGGTACAGGGCGGTTTCATCGTCGGCTTCGACCACGACCAGCCCTCCATCTTCCAACGGCAGCTTGATTTCATCCAGCAAAGCGGCATCGTGACCGCCATGGTCGGCCTGCTGCAGGCACCCCTCGGCACACGTCTATACAAACGACTGGAGAAGGAAGGGCGACTCAGCGCGGAGTTCTCGGGCGACAATGTGGACGGCACGACCAACATTATACCCGTCATGAACCTGGAGACCCTACGGGATGGCTACCGGCGCCTGCTGCATCACCTTTATGCCCCAGCCCCCTACTACCAGCGCATCCGGACCTTTCTGCGCGAATACCGGACACCGCACGGGCAACGCCCCTTAGAGTTCGCCGACCTCCTGGCGATTGTGCGCTCCATCTATCGGCTCGGGTTGCTGGGACGCGAACGCTACCAATACTGGCGGCTGCTGTGCTGGACGCAATTCCGGCACCCTCGGCTCCTCATTCAGGCAATCACCCTGGCCATCTACGGCTATCATTTCCGCAAGACCTGCGAACAGCATGTGCGGCAACCCGATTTGCCACGACGCAAGCCGCTGCCAAGCGGTCACGGCGAGGTGGGGTAAGACAGACTGCCGGCACCACCGCGGCGGCGCCTACCGCAGCCAGTTGATCAGCGTGTCCTTGGTCAGGCCGGCCGTGGCGCTGAGGGCGGCCTGATAGGCCTGCTGCTTGTTGGTCAGGGTCATCATCGCCTGGGCCACATCCAGCGACTCCAGGTCATCCTTGCTGGTGACCAGATCGGTCTCGCGCTTGGATACCGCGGCGCTGTTGATGCGCAGGGCCTCGCTCCGCCCCCCCACCATGGCCAAGACCCCCATCACATGTTCGTGACAGGTCTGCAACTGCCCGATCGTGTCCGTGTCCACAATCGTATCGCCGTTGAGCAAGCGATCGCGAAACTGCTTCACGGTGGCAAACAAGTCCAGCGTATCGGTCTGAAACAACGCCTGCGGCGACGAGGTGTCCGTCCCCGGCAGCCCGACAGCCACCTCGCCCTCCCCGGAAACGGCCACCGACCGCACGCCACTCCCACCCTGGTAGGTGATCGTATCCAGGCGGCCGTCGCCATCCGCATCCGTGCCCTCATAACTCGTAGCCGAGCCACGCAAGCCACTGAAGATGGTATGCCCATCGTGCTTGGTGTTCGCCATGGAGAGCAGTTCGGAGAACAGCGCATCCACTTCTTCGCCCATGGCCCGCCGTTCCGCGACGGACTTGGTGCCATCGGAGGCCTGCACGGCGATCTCCGAGGCGCGCTGAAAAAGCTGGCCCACCTGCTGCATGGTGCTGTCCACGGTGGACAGTTCGCTTTGCGCCTGGGCGATATTGCGGCTATACCGCTGCACGGCAGACAGCGAGTCACGCAGGACTGCCAAACGCTCGAAATCCACCGGATCATCCTCCGGTCGATCCACCCGCTTCCCCGACGTGATCTGCTGCTGGGCATCATATACAGACTGTTGGTTGCCCAGGACAGAGGAGCTCAGCAGTTGATAGGACATTTGACCAGTAATACGCATACTGGACCAGTAAGCAGCCGGCATGCCCCGCCACGCGTTGTCGCCAAGCCGGACATTTTTGCCGGGAGGCGCGTGGCAGGAGACCTGCTATGACATCCCACCATGCGACAAGCTCTCATAGTAAAATGCTGCGAGTGCGGCCAGATCCGCGCCGGAACCCGATGGCAGCAGGAACGGAAGCAGGCAGACCGGCTGGTGATCTACAGTCACACCTACTGTCCCGCCTGCCTCCAGAAGGTGCTGCAGGAGTTCGACCAGTTTGGCCAGATCACGCCGTCCGAAATGCGCAAGGCCGGTTGATCCGACCGCCGTGACGCAGCGCGATCCAGCCCACCGGTGACGGTCGGCCGGCGCGTTTGGCCCCACGGCGTACCTACTGGCAGCGGCGGCCGCGGTGCTCGTCAGGGGCGAAGGACCCTTTGCGTCGTCCTCGCCTATCGGGTAGTATGTTGTCCCTTCGTTACAGGGAGACAGCATGCAGGTCAATGGCACAGCTTATCGCACCGTCTGGATGGAAGATGCGGATCCGGCGCATGTGCATATTATTGACCAGCGCGCGCTCCCCCATCGCCTGGTTACGATGCGCCTGCCATCGGTGGACGAGGTCGCGACCGCCATCCGTGAAATGTATGTGCGGGGGGCCGGGTGCATCGGTGCGACCGCCGGGTATGGCATGTATCTGGCGGCACGCGCGGCCAACCACGCCACCTTTGCGGCCGATCTGGCGCGCGCCGCCCAGCAACTGATCGCCACCCGCCCCACGGCCGTCAACCTGGCTTGGGCGGTCCAGCGCCAGCAACACGCCATGCAGGCCGGCCACACGCCGGCCGAGAAGATTGCCATCGCGCACGGTACCGCCCGCGCGATCGCGGATGAGGACGCCGCCTTCTGCCGGCAGATCGGCGAACATGGGCTGGCGCTCATCCGTGCCATCGCGGCCCGTAAACCAGCCGGCCAACCTGTCAACATCCTCACCCACTGCAATGCCGGCTGGCTGGCCTTCGTGGATTACGGCAGCGCCACGGCCCCTATCTACGCCGCCCATGACGCCGGCATCCCGGTACACGTCTGGGTGGATGAGACCCGCCCCCGCAATCAAGGAGCTTCGCTGACCGCGTGGGAACTGGCCAGCCATGGCGTCCCCTGCCACCTGATCGTGGATAACGCCGGCGGGCACCTCATGCAGCACGGCCTGGTGGATCTGGTTCTAGTGGGCACGGACCGTACCACGGTGACCGGTGACGTAGCCAATAAGATCGGCACCTACCTTAAGGCTCTGGCGGCGGCTGATAATGGCGTCCCTTTCTATGTGGCGGTCCCCTCTTCCAGCATTGACTGGCAGATGACCGACGGGCTGGCCGAGATTCCCATTGAAGAGCGCGACCCCGAGGAAGTGCTGACCGTACACGGCTGGCAGGATGGACGGGAAGCCGCTGTCCGGATCGCGCCGCCCCATGTGCCGGCCGGCAACTATGGCTTTGATATCACCCCCCGGCGGCTCATCACCGGCCTCCTCACCGAGCGGGGCCTCTGCCGTGCCGAGCGGGCGGCCATTCTGGCGCTGTTTCCAGACACATACGCGGCGGCCATCCGGCCCCCCTCCTGAAGGAGCCCATCATGAAGAAGATCGGCATTATTGGCGGCAGTGGCTTAAACAATCCGGACATCCTGCACCAACCCGTAGACCAGACCGTCCAGACCCCCTACGGCAACCCCTCCTCCCCCTTGCGCACCGGGACGGTGGGAGGCGTGCCCGTGGTGCTGCTGGCGCGGCATGGGCGTGAGCACACGATCCCGCCCTCGCAAGTCAACTATCGCGCGAACATCCATGCGCTACGGGAGGCTGGCTGCACGCATATTCTGGCGTCGACCGCCGTAGGCTCCCTGCGCGAAGAGATTGGTCGCGGCGACTTTGTCATTCTAGACCAATTTATAGACTTTACCCGGCAACGCCGCATGACCTTTCATGAGAGCTTTGCGCCGCATGCCCCACGCCACACCCCCATGGCCGATCCGTTCGCCGAACCGCTGCGGCAGGTGTTGCTCAGCGCTTGCCGGACCCTCCAGATTCGCCACCACGCCCGCGGCACGGTGATTACCATCGAAGGTCCCCGCTTCTCGACACGCGCCGAATCGCAGATGTTCCGGCAGTGGGGCGCGGATGTCATCAACATGAGTATTGCCACCGAGGTGATCCTCGCCAATGAGGCGGGCCTTCCCTACGCGGCTGTGGCCATGAGCACGGATTACGACTGCTGGAAGATGGATGAAGCTCCGGTGCGCTGGGAAGCCATCCTGGAGGTCTTCCACGCCAACGCTCAGCAGATGACGGATCTGCTCTGCCACGCGATTCCGTGTATCTAGCCAACCGCTAGATCTCGACCTGCACGCCGAGTTCCACCACACGATTCGGCGGCAGGCCAAAAAATGCCGCCGCGCTCTGTGCATTACGCGCCAGCAACAGGAAAAGCCGCCGCCACCAATAGGTGACATAGTGCGCGCGCGAGATCACCAACGATTCCTTGCCAAGAAAATAGCTGGCGCGTGACGGCACAAAGGGGCCATCGGGCAAATCGCACCGGGCGAGCGTTTCCGGCACCGCAGGCGTCTCCATAAAGCCAAAGCGCAGCACGATCCGCGTGATCCCCTCGCCCAATGGCATCACTTCGGCACGCTCCTCTTCCAGCACCGTGGGCGTCTCCTCCGTCAATACCGCCACAATCAAGGTGCGCGCATGCAAAATTTTATTGTGCCGGTAGTTATGTAGCAAGGCACGCGGTGCCGCTTCCGTGCTCCCAGTCAGAAAAACGGCGGTACCCGGCACGCGCGTGGGTTGCACATTGCCGACATCCTGCACAAAGTCCATCAAAGGAAAGGACTGGGACGCGATAGTCTGCCGCAACTGCACGCGTCCCCGCACCCACGTCCCCATCAGCACGGCTATCGCACAGGCCAATACCACCACAATCCAGCCGCCCGCAGCAAGCTTGGACAAGTTGGCTCCAAAAAGAACCAGATCTAACGCCAAGAAAAGTAACCCCGCCCCCCATAGCACCGACCGCGGCACGGCTGGCCAAAAAGCCGGCGCAATCAACAGCATCAACAGCGTGGTAATGATCATGTCTGCGGAGACCGCAATACCATAGGCCGCAGAAAGGCCGCTGGAGGTCTGGAAAACCAGAATGACGGCCACCGTACAGGCAAAGAGGGCGAAATTGATAAACGGCACATAGACCTGATTGATCGTGCTGGCCGAGGTGTGCACGATACGCAGTCTTGGCCAGAAGCCTAGGCGCACCGCCTGTCGCGCCATCGAGAACGTGCCGGAAATCACCGCCTGTGAGGCAATCGCTGTGGCCAGCGTCGCCAAAGCCACCAGCGGCATCAGAAACCAGCCTGGCGCCAGGCGATAATAGAGATTACTCGGAATCGAGTCGGCGTAGAGCAGATAGGCGCCCTGCCCCATGTAATTGAGAAAAAGAGCGGGTAGCACAAAGAAAAACCAGGTCAGCCGAATGGGGCGTTTGCCAAAATGACCAATATCAGCATAGAGCATCTCCGCCCCAGTCAGGGCCAGAAATACCGTACCAATGATCGCGAAGCCCGCCCATCCATTATGCAATAGCAGCCGAATGGCATACGCTGGATTCAGCGCCGCCAGAATCGCAGGTGTCTGAACAATGGCGCCCAACCCCAACGCCGCGCTGACTGCAAACCAAGCCAACATGATGGGACCAAAAAGCAGTCCGATCTTTGTGGAACCACGCGACTGCAGCAGAAACAGCACCGTCAGGATTACGATCGTAACCGGCAGGACGAGCCCCTTCAAGGCCGGACTAATGGTTGTCAGACCTTCGACGGCGCTGAGCACCGAAATGGCTGGTGTAATGACACTATCGCTGAATAAAAGCGCCGCGCCCAGAATCGCAATCGCGCTCAACGCCAGTCCATTGCGCAGTCGCGCAGGTCCCAGGCGCATCACAAGCGCCTGCAGGGCCATAATGCCCCCCTCCCCGCGATTATCGGCACGCAGTACGAGGGCCACGTACTTGATACAAACCACAATGACCAGCAACCAGAACACCAGCGAGACGGCCCCTAGCACATTATACGGGGTAAGCGCCAGACGATGCGGACCAATAAAACATTCGCGCAACGCATAGAGCGGACTGGTGCCAATATCGCCAAACACCACGCCCAAGGCCGCCAACATCATGGCCAGCGTCCGTGGCTGGGCAGAGGCTTCCGGTTCGGGAGAAACTATCGTCTCGTTACGCACGGCTTTCGCACCAGGAGTTGCTTCGCACGCACCACAGATCTGCCTCTACGCAGCCACCCACCCCGCTGGAAAACGAAACGGCGGCACCATCCGTCTGGACGCTGCCGCCATTATCGTTGTCAGCCGTGCTCACGGGTTGCGGTTAGGCTGGCTTCTCGGACGTCTGTACATCCTTGCCATCTGTGGCCACCACTTCCGTCACGGTTGCCGGCGTTACCACCGTCACCCATTCCAAGATCGCCATCTCGGCGCCATCGCTCTTGCGCTGGCCGAGCTTGGCGATGCGCGTATAACCACCCGGACGCCCGGTCATCGACGGGACCACCCGTTCAAACAGCCGCGCGACGGCCTCCGGGCTGCGCAGACGGGCCGCCGCCAGACGACGGGCAGCGAGCGTACCCTTGCGGGCCAACGTGACGATCTTCTCGGCATCCTGCCGCGCCACTCTAGCCTTGGACAGCGTGGTCTGGATGCGATCCCGCAGGATCAGGTTGGCAACTAACGACCCAACCATCTGCTCCCGATGGGATGTTGACCGTCCGAACTTCTTGCAAATTCTTCTGTGGCGCATGATCTACCGCTCCATATGGCCGCTGTCATAAACAACAGCGTCCCGATATTCCCAGCAAACCCACAACAACTATTCCTCGGTGGGGTTCTTCTTCTTCGCCGCAGCCATTACTTCGAGCATTTCTGCATCGAATTTGTAGCCCAGCGAGAGACCGAGTTCCAACAGTTTGTCCTTGATCTCGTTCAGCGACTTCTTGCCGAAGTTGCGATACTTCAGCATGTCCGCTTCGCTCTTCAAGGCCAGTTCACCCACGGTGATGATGTTGGCATTGTTCAAGCAGTTGGCGGCACGGACGCTGAGTTCGATCTCGTTGACGCTCATGTTGAGCACCTTGCGGATCCGATCGCGCTCCTCGTCGACCTTGCGCTCAGCCTCCTCAAACTCGACCACTTCCTCGCTATAATCCACAAACACGTCGAGATGATGGCGCAAAACCGCTGCCGCTGTTTTCAGTGCGTCATCGGGCGTGACGCGTCCATCCGTCCAGACATCCAGAATCAGCTTCTCATAATCCGTGCGCTGTCCGACCCGTGTGTTTTCCACGGCGAAATTGACACGCGCCACGGGCGAGAAAATGCTATCGACCGGAATCCGGCCAATTTCCTGCTCGGCCGTCTTATTCCACTCCGCCGGATAAAAGCCGCGTCCCGTGCGGATTTCCACTTCCATATTCAGCTCGCCATCCACATCCAGCGAGGCAATCACCTGGGTGGGATTGAGCACATCCACACTGTTATCGAGCTGGAAGTCGCCGGCTGTGACCGTGCAGGGTCCTTTGCGCTTAAGCGCAATCCACCGGGGCGAGCGGTTGTAGCTGTGCAAGAGCACGCGCTTAAGGTTCAGGATGATATCGGTGACATCCTCGCTGACGCCCGGCAAGGCGCAGAACTCATGGCCGGCACCTTTAATGCGCACCGAGGTGATGGCCACGCCCTCGATCGAGGAGAGCAACACGCGCCGCAGGGAGTTTCCCACGGTACGAGCATATCCCACCTCAAACGGTTCGGCTACAAACCGCGAATACGTGGCCGTGGCGGTGGATTCATCCTTGGCCACACACTTCGGCATTTCAAAGCGGCTCAGTCGGATCGGCATAATTCTTCCTTTCGGGCACCCGCCCGCCATATGGCGAGGCGGCCAGCTCGCGCATCGCCCTAGCGCGAATAGAGTTCGACCACGGCCTGTTCATTCACGATCGGCGCGATCTGCTCGCGCGTCGGCACGGCCAGCACTTCGCCGCGGAACGCCTTCTTGTCTAAAGACACCCAACCGGGCGTCTGCTGCGTGCTCGCGGCTTCCAGTGCCCGCGTGGCCAAGTCCCGGCTGCGTGCCTGGCTGCGCACTTCCACGACATCCCCCATCTTCAGCACGATGGACGGTACATTGGCCAACCGGCCGTTGACCAGGATATGCCGATGCAGCACAAACTGCCGCGCCGCCCGCCGGGAACTCGCAAAACCCAGGCGATAAATCATATTGTCTAGGCGCAACTCCAGCATCTGCAGCAGCAGCTCACCTGTGACACCTTCACGACGCAAAGCCTCGCGGAAGAAGCGCTTGAACTGCACTTCTTGCATGCCAAATTGGCGGCGCAATTTCTGCTTCTCGCGCAACTGCCTGCCGTATTCGGACATCTTGCGAGCGCGTCGGGCGACGTGCATGCCGGGAGCGCCATGCCCCTGGTCAATGGCACATTTGGCCATATAGCAGCGCGCACCCTTCAAAAATAGCTTCATTCCCTCGCGGCGACATAGCCGGCAGGCGGGTCCTGTATACCTACCCATTAGACTCTCCTTCTCTTGCGCGCACGGCAGCCATTATGTGCAATCGGCGTGCAATCACGAACCACACTGATATGAATTCCGGCGGATTGGATGGCGCGCACGGCAGACTCACGCCCGGCACCGGCACCCTGCACACGGACTTCGACTTCATGCATGCCCTTCGTGACTGCCTGACGGGCAGCATCCTGGGCCACCATGGTAGCCGCGAAGGCGGTGCACTTCCGCGACCCGCGGAATCCGGCTTTGCCCGCCGAACTCCACGCAATCACGCCACCCCGCGCATCGGTGATGGAAACAATGGTGTTGTTAAAAGAAGACCGAACAAAGGCGATGCCGGAAGGAATCGACTTGGCCTTGGCCTTGCGGATCTTGCTATCCGCCGCCGCCTTGGCCTTGGCATCCTCGCCATCACCCATAATAGCAGCCGCCTCGCTAACTACGGGCGCAGCCGGCGTTTCTTGTTTAATTGCTTCGTCGCTCATGCATCAGCCTCGTGGGTATCAACGTATGCCGTCCCGCCGCCCGCAACATTCCTGCTACAGGCTACACGGATCAGGCCTTCTTGGTGTCGCTCTTGATGGCCTGGCGAACGGCCTTGTCGCGCACCGCGCCAACAGTCTTCTTCGAGCCCTTGCGGGTCCGCGCATTCGTACGTGTGCGTTGCCCGCGCACGGGCAGCCCGCGCTTGTGCCGCGTGCCGCGGTACGAGCCGGTGCTGATCAAGCGGCGGATGTTCTGCGACACTTCCCGCCGCAAATCACCTTCCACCCGATAATGCTCCTGGATGTAAGCGGTGATCTGACGGATCTCATCCGGTGTCAGATCGCCAGCCTTTTTCGCTGGATCAATCTTGCATTGTGCTACGGTAATCTTAGCACGAGCAAGACCGACGCCAAAAAGGTACGCGAGCGCGTACTCGACGCGCTTCCTGTCCGGTATATCCACACCCAACAATCTTGGCATGGCCAAATCTCCAACTAACCTTGACGCTGCTTGTGCCTTGGGTTGGTGCAAATAATTCGCACCACCCCTCGCCGCCGTACCACACGGCAGCGCTCGCACATTCGCCTAACGGAACTGCGAACTTTCATGACTTCGTTTCCTCGTTCAAAAAAAGAGATACAGAGTACCTTAGCCCTGCCCTCTTTGTCCATAACAAAAAAAGAAAAAAATCAACCGGCGGTCAGCACCTCCACGCCGTGCGCGCCAACCGCCACCGTATGCTCGAAATGCGCCGAGGGACGCCGGTCCTTGGTCACCACCGTCCACCGGTCAGACAGCACGTGCACCGCCGCTCCGCCCAGATTCACCATGGGTTCAATACAAAAGGTCATCCCGGCCTTCAACAATGGGCCGTGCCCTGGTTTGCCGAAGTTGGGCACCTGAGGCTCTTCATGCAACTCGCGCCCCACGCCGTGCCCGACGAACTCGCGGACCACGCGACAATCACCCGCCCGTGCCACCTGCTCTACGGCCGCCGAAACATCGGAAAGATGCTCGCCACACCGCACGGCCGCAATGCCAGCCTCCAAAGCCCGCCGCGTGGTGGTCACGAGACGCTCCGCCTCGGGCGTCACCTGCCCGACCATAACCGTTGTGGCCGTGTCGCCGATAAATCCATCGTACTTTACGCCCACATCAATCGATACCAGATCGCCGACTTCCATGCGTCGCGGCCCGGGGATGCCGTGAATCACCTCTTCATTCACGGAAACACAAATAGCTCCAGGAAAGGGACTCGCGCCGGGAGCCCCGCGATAGCCCAGGAAGGCACTGGTGGCGCCAGCTGTCCGAATGAGCTCCCGCGCAACCTCATCCAATTCACGCGTGGACATGCCAGGAAGCACCGCCGCCGCGAGCCGCTGCAAAATGTTCGCCGCCAAGCGTCCGCTCACGCGCATCGCGGCCAGCTCACTCTCGGTCTTGCACAAAATCATGGCAGTGCCTGAACGATCCGATCCGTGACCTCGTCCGCGCCGCCCAGGCCATTCACCCGCACCAGCAGCTTCCGCGACCCATACCATTCAATCAGCGGCGCGGTATCCTGCGCGAAAACAGCCAGCCGGTTGCGCACCGTCGCGGGATTATCATCCGCGCGCTGCACCAAGGCCGCGCCACAGGCATCACACACATCCGTCACCTTGGGTGGCAGCGTGGTTACGTGGAAACCCGTTGCACACGCCGAGCAGACTCGGCGCCCTGCCAACCGCGCCACCACCACATTCTCAGCCACCTCCAGCAGCACGGTTGCGCGAATTTGCCCGCCCTGCGCAAGCACCAGCCGTTCCAGCATCGCCGCCTGCGGCACCGTGCGCGGAAATCCATCAAGCAAAACATGCAAATCCGGCCCACCGCCTATCAGCAAATCCGAAATGATCCGGCCGATCAGTTCGTCAGGAACCAGCTTCCCTTGCTTCATATACCCTTCGGCCTCTTGACCGGCCGGCGTGCCCTGCTTAACCGCACTCCGCAGCAGATCGCCGCTGGATACATGGCGAACCCCCAGCCGTTTCACCAGTCTCTCTGCCGCCGTGCCTTTGCCGGCGCCGGGGGCTCCCAGAAGAATGATCGCATCCATGCCACGTGCTCCCTAGGGAAACCCGACTTGCTTCGTAGACCGAGCATGACGCTGGACCAACGGCGTCACCGCGTGGCTGCCAAACGCGTACGACATCGCCTGCGACCTCGTCCTCATGACGTCACCGTGGACTGCGCCAAACGAACGGCGCATGAGCGCCACGCTTGCAGTTACTTGCGTCCCTGCAGACGGCCATGCTTCAGAAATCCATCGTAGTTGCGCATAAGTAGATGGGATTCCATCTGCCGCAACGTATCCAAGGCCACACCGACAATAATCAGCAGGCTGGTGCCGCCAAAAAAAGACGCCATCTCCCAGGGCACCTTGAGCCAACCGCGCAGCACTTGCGGTACAATGGCTACCGTCAACAATCCTAACGCCCCAAAGAATGTGACTCGCGTCATTACCATGTCGAGATGCTCAGCGGTGGCCATGCCTGGGCGAATGCCAGGAATATACGAACCGTTCCGCTTGAGATCATCGGCGATACGTACCGCATTAAACTGCGTCGCCACCCAGAAGAAGGCAAAGAAAAAGATTAAAACCGCATAGGCAAAAATATGCACCGCATCATCCATGGCATTCAGTCGTACGCCAAAAGACTGCAGCGCCAGAAGGATGGAATGGAGCATAGGCACCGAAACGCCATCCGGATTAATGCGGCTCATGGCAGCGCCCGAAAACTGAATCAGCGGTTGGGCGAAAATGATGGGCATCACGCCGGAATAGTTCACGCGCAGTGGCATGTAGGTGTTTTGCCCGCCATATTGCTTGTTGCCTACCACGCGGCGGGTGGAATGGATCGGAATCTTCCGCAACCCCTGCGTTAACATGACGGTGGCCATGATCACAAAGAAACCGAGCAACAGCAGTACCAGCAGTTCGAACACGCTCTGTCCGCCCGTCGAAAAATAGCGCTGCCACGCTTCGATGAGCGCCGCCGGCAGCCGACTGCAGATATTCACCATGATCACCACGGAACTGCCATTGCCGATGCCGCGCAGCGTAATCTGATCACCCAGCCAAACCACAAACATGGTGGAGGTGGTCATCGTCAGCACCGTCAGCAAACGGAACGGCCATCCGGCAAACGAGGGATCCACCAACTGGATGTCCCCGATGCCCAGTTTGCCAGGATTCTCCAAGGCCACAGCCAGAAAATACGCTTGGAAAACGCAAATGACTAATGTCAGATACCGGGCATACTGATTGATCTTGGCGCGGCCGGTATCTCCCTCGCGCGAAAGTCGCTCGAGCGTCGGGATAACCGCCGTCATCAACTGTATGACAATCGTGGCGCTGATATACGGCCAGATACTCAGGAAACCGACCGAGCACTGGCTCATGGCGCCGCCGCTAAACACGTCAAACCACCCGAGCAGCCCACCGGTCTCCCGTACCCGATTAGCCAACTCCTCGAGGGCCCTCCAATCCACGCCTGGTGTCGGCACCATGGACACCAACCGGCAGATGAAAACCAGTCCGATCGTAAACAAGATGCGCTTACGCAGTTCGGGGATCCGGAAGGTGTTAGCAAAGGCGGCGAGCATGACGATTCCCAAGCGAGAGGAGCTATGACACGGCTACAACGTGATGCAGGTGCCGCCGGCGGTTTCGATTTTCGCGCGAGCCGCCGCGCTGAACGCATGAGCCGTCACGGTCAGCTTGCGGTCGCAAACTCCATTAGCCAGAATCTTAATGCGCTCCGGGCGCTTGGGTGCCAATCCGGCTTGCCGCAACACGTCCGGGGTAATATCGGCGCCATCCGCAAATACCGCGAGCGCCCCCAGACTAACCTCTGCAACAAGCACGCGCGTCGGGTTCTTGAAACCGCGCTTCGGCAGACGCCGCACCAGCGGCATCTGGCCACCCTCAAAAGCGATCTTGATTTTATGACCTTTGCGGGCCATCTGTCCCTTATGGCCGCGGCAGCAGGTCTTGCCGTGGCCGGAAGCCATGCCACGCCCCACACGCTTGCGTGGGCGGCGACTGCCGGGAGTGTTCGTCAAACTGGCGAGGTCCATATTCAATCTCCGGGAATGGTCAAGCCCGCGCGGCGGCAATATGCTCTGCCGAACGGAGTTTCTGGAGGGATACCATCGTGGCTTTGACCACATTCAAGCGGTTCTTGCTACCGAGCGACTTGCCAATCACATCGCGCACGCCGGCCGCTTCCAGCACGGGACGCATCCCGCCGCCGGCGATTACGCCAGAGCCATCCGGGGCCGGCTTCAGCAACACGCGGCCCCCATCGCAGGCCCCGCACACTTCATGCGGAATGGTCTTGCCATGCATCACAATCGTCATCATGCTCTTGCGCGCCGCTTCGCCCCCCTTGCGGATGGCCTCGCTGACTTCATTGGCTTTGCCAAAGCCAAACCCAACGCGTCCCGCGCGGTCGCCGACGACCACCACCGCACTAAAGCTAAACCGGCGGCCACCTTTCACCACCTTTGCGCAGCGGTTGACAAAGACCACCCGCTCATCCATGCCATCGCCTTTCGGCTGGCCATAGGAACTACGTTCCATCGCGCTCACTTCGTCACCTCCGCCGCACTGACGACGTCGTCATTGGTAATCTTCAGGCCGGCGGCCACAGCGGCCTCGACCAGTTGCTTGACGCGGCCATGAAACCGGAACCCGCCGCGATCTACTACCACCAACCGCAATCCCTTGGCCAGCGCAGCCTCTGCCGCCTGAGCACCAACCTGCTGGGCATCTACGAGATTGCGCCCCTTCCCCGTCTTGGCGGTCGAGGTCTGGGCCAGCGTCCGCCCCGCGATGTCATCAATGAACTGCACATACATGTGCTGGTTGGACAGGTAGATGGCCATACGCGGTCGATCCGCCGTACCTTGTACGCGCTGGCGTAGACGCCGATGCCGAATGGTGCGTTGATCCTTGCGATTGAAACTCATGGTTCGCTCCGCTTGCCCCGTGCATTACGCGACGGTCTTACCCTGCTTGCGACGGATTTGCTCGCCGACATACTTGATGCCCTTGCCCTTGTAGGGTTCGGCCGGGAAGAACCCGCGGATGCGGGCCGTGGTGTCACCCACCAATGCCTTGTCCACCCCATCAATGGTGAGCTGCACGCCCTGCTTCTCCGTAACCTTGACACCGGCAGGGATCGTGAAATCCTTGGGCGCGGCAAACCCTAGCCAAAGCTGGAGTTTACTGCCCTGTACCGCGGCCTTGAAGCCCGTGCCCTCGATCACCAGCTCCTTGCGATATCCCTTGGTCACGCCCTGCACCATATTGACCAGTAGCGTGCGGATCAAGCCGTGCCGACTCTTCTGTGCGCGCGAATCATCCGCCCGCAGCACCAAGACCCTGCCAGGCTCTACGCTCGCCGTGATCCCCTCGGGTAATGCACGCACCAGCTGTCCCAGCGGTCCTGTTACCGTCACTTGACCGCCGCTGGCGATCGCCGTGACACCGGCCGGTATTACGACCGGCTGTTTGCCGATTCTCGACATCGCGCACTCCTTACCAGATTGTGCAGATCAACTCTCCGCCCAGCTTGCGCTGGCGGGCGTCTTTGCCGCTCATGACACCACCGGAAGTGCTCAACACCGCCGTGCCCATGCCGCCCAGAACGCGGGGAATATCGTTGTAGCCGCAAAAGCGGCGCAGACCGGGTTTACTTTCGCGACGGATGCCGCGAATCGCTGGTTCGGCCTGCTCGCTGTACTTCAAATCAAGATGCAGCGAGCATCGGCCTTCACCCGTGAGGGTGTAACCGGCAATATACCCTTCCGCTTGCATCACTCGCGCCAACTCGCCTTTGAGGCGAGAGCCTGGCATATCCAATGAAGGTATACCAGCCTTTTGCGCGTTACGGATGCGCGTCAACATATCCGAAATAGGATCCGACCAACTCATCGTCCTGCCCTCACCAGCTTGCCTTGGTCACGCCGGGGATCTGTCCGGACACAGCCAGCTCGCGGAAACACAAACGGCAGAGCTGGAACTTGCGCATAAAGGCGCGAGGCCGACCGCAGCGTGAGCAGCGGTAATACCCTCGCACTGAAAACTTGGGCGTGCGTTTCGCCTTTTCCATCAAACATGTCTTGGCCACGGCGAATCCCCTTTTAGCGGCCCGCAAACGGCAGACCCAACTGGATCAGCAGTTCGCGCGCCTCCTTATCATTGCGGGCCGTTGTCACAAACGTGATATCCATGCCCTTCTCCGTAGCGCCACCCGTCCCGCCCGCGATCTCGGGAAAGATCGTTTGTTCCTTCAGGCCAAGCGTGTAATTGCCCCGACCGTCGAAACCGCCGTTGGAAACTCCGCGGAAGTCGCGGATTCGCGGCAACGCCATATTGATTAGGCGATCCACAAACTCGTACATCCGATTGCCACGCATCGTCACCTTGGCTCCGATGACCATACCTTCGCGCAATTTGAAGTTCGAGATGCTCTTCCGAGCCTTGCAAAGCATCGGCTGTTGGCCGGTGATTGCGCCTAGATCTTGTAACAGAGACTTCTGCGCATCTTTCTCCACGATGCCGAAGCCCATGTTTACAACCACCTTGGTGAGCCGAGGCACGAGCATGGGGTTTTCCAACCCCAGCGCCATGCGCAACGCCGGCACCAATTCTTTACGGTATTTATCCTTAAGTCTGGCCATGTTCGCCGCTCCTACTGCAGCAACTTTCCGGAACGTTTGGACCGGCGAACCAACTGGCCGCCCTGCCGCTCGCGCGTAATGCGCGTGCCCTTCTTCTTGTCCGGATCATAAGGCATAAGATTCGAAAGATCCACCGGCTTCTCAAGTTTCACAAAACCGCCCTGCGGATTCTGCTGGGACCGGCGCACGGCCTTCGAAACCACGTTGACCCCTTCGACCAGCGCTTTACCCTGGTCCGGGAGCACCCGCAGAACCTTGGCCGTCTCCCCCTTGTGCTCGCCTCTGGTGACCATCACCGTGTCATCTTTTCTGATACGTGCGATACTCATCAGACCACCTCCGGCGCCAGCGAGATCACCTTCATGTAATTCCGATCGCGCAACTCACGCGCCACCGGTCCAAAGATTCGCGTCCCCAAGGGGTTAAACTTGGCATCCACGATCACGCAGGCATTCTGGTCAAACCGCACCAGCGAACCATCGGCACGCCGGATGCGATGCCCCGTGCGAACCACAACCGCCAAGCAAACCTGACCCTTCTTAACTGCCCCCGTGGGCATCGCCTCTTTGACGGCCACCTTAATCACATCACCGATGTGGGCATACCGCTTCCGCTGCCCGATGATACGGAAGCACATCGCCAGCTTGGCGCCAGTATTATCGGCCACCACCAGTTCGGTACCTTCCTGAATCATGCCTGCTGCGCTCCTTTGGTGGCCTGTGTCACCGCCACCAACCGCCAGTGCTTGAGTCGGCTGATCGGGCGGCACTCCGATATTTCCACATGATCGCCCACCTGCGCTTCATTACGCTCATCGTGAGCATGGAACTTCTTAAATTCACGGATTACTTTGCCGTATTTGGGATGCACACGGCGACGCTCTGCCTGCACCACGATGCTCTTGTTGCCGCTCCTGCTAATCACCACACCCTTGCGGCTTTTGCGGATCTTGCGGACCAGCGTCTCGCTTGTTGTCAACGTCTCGGCCATCACTTGCCTACCTTCCGCGCGTGCGCGATCGTCTGCATGCGCGCCACGTCACGACGCAGCGCACGAATTCGCACCGGCTTTTCAGCGCCTTGCCCCGACCGGTGCTTCAGCTGCAGATCGCGCAATTCCTGCGTGACCTCGCGGATGCGTCCGTCGAGTTCCTCCGCCTTCAATTCCCTCAATTCCCTCGTCTTCATTCCTGCCGTCTCCCACCGCTACTTGCGGCTGATCAACTGCATGCGGAGTCCCATCTTGGTGGCGGCCAGTCGCAGACACTCGCGCGACACAGCTTCCGGTACGCCGCCAACCTCAAAAATCACCTTGCCCGGCAGCACCACAGCTACCCAGAACTCGGGATTGCCCTTGCCCTTACCCATGCGGACCTCAATAGGCTTGCGGGTGACCGGCTTGTCGGGAAACACGCGGATCCATAGCTTCCCTTTGCGCTTCATGTGCCGGTTGATGGCGACGCGGCAGGCTTCAATCTGCGTGTTCTTCAACCAGCCGCGTTCCAGCGACTTGAGGCCGTACTCGCCGTATGCCAAATCCGTGCCGGACGTGGCGTACCCGCTGCGGTTACCCTTAGATTGTTTACGGTGCTTAACCCGCTTAGGCATGAGAGGCATTGGTGCGTCTCCTGGTATTCGTCCGAGCCGGCTGGAAATCGTCCTTTTTGCAGATCCAGACCTTAACGCCGATCAAACCTGCTGTCGTATGTGCCTCGGCAAACCCGTAATCAATGTTGGCTCGCAGCGTGTGCAGCGGCACCTTGCCCTGCTTGCTCCACTCAACACGCGCAATTTCGGCGTTATTGATGCGGCCACAGCAACGGATCTTGATCCCATCCACGCCCATGTCCATGGCGACTTTTTCCGCGCGCTTGATGGCGCGCTTAATGGCCACACGGCGCTCAACCTGCTGCGCGATGCTTTCCGACACCAATTGCGCATTGGCATCCGGATCACGCACCTCGTGGATCTCGATATAGATCTCTTTACCGGTGCGCTTCGCCAAGTCCGCGCGCACCTTGTCGATGTCCTGGCCCTTCCGTCCGATCACAATGCCCGGACGTGCCGTGTGAATGTTAACGCGAACGCGATTGGCATAGCGCTCGATAATGATCTTCGCGATCGCCGCGTTTTCCAAACTCTTGCGAACTTCCTCGCGGATCATCAGATCCTCCGCCAGAAGTGCGCCAAAATGCTTCTTCCCGCTGAACCAGCGCGAGCGCCACTGTTTATCCAGGGCGATTCGGAAGCCTATCGGATTGACTTTCTGTCCCAACGTGCCGCTCCTTCCCGAAAATACCTGCCAGTTTACTCGACTGACGTTTCTGGCTGTCCATCCGTCAACACCACTTTTACGTGGCACAAGCGTCTGGCAATGGGGCTGGCGCTACCGCGCGCCCGACACCAATGCCGCCGCATCCGCGTGCCTTCGTCAAACACCGCGAGTTTCACCCGCAGGCGCTCAACGTCTAGGTTGGCGTTGGTCCGCGCGTTAGCAACGGCTGATGCGAGCGTCTTGCCCAGCGTCAGCGCCGCCTTCTGCGGACTGAAATTTGTAATCTGCAGCGCCTGTGCGACCGAGAGTCCCTGCACCTTACGTGCTAAAGGACGACCCTTAAGCGCCGAAAGCCGCACATTGCGCGTTATGGCTGTGACATCCATGCTGCTCTCCTACCGCGCCACAACCTTGTCGGTGTGGGTGCCATGCGACCGGAACGTACGCGTGGCCGCAAATTCGCCCAAGCGGTGCCCTACCATGTTTTCGGTGATGAAAATCGGAATGTGTTGTCTGCCGTTGTGAATGGCAAACGTATGCCCGATGAAATCCGGCACGATCATCGACCGGCGCGACCAAGTCTTAATCGGCATTTTCCGGCCGGACTTATTCATCAGCTCGACCTTACGGAGGAGCTTGGGTTCCACATAGGGACCTTTTTTGACGGACCGCGCCATGGCTTACTTTCTCCGCTTCACAATGAATTTGGTGGACGTCTTACGCCGCTGCCGTGTTTTGCCACCCTTGGCCAACTGTCCCCACGGGGAGCGCGGATGACCGCCACCCGACGTGC
Organism: uncultured bacterium; assembly: GCA_903861045.1. Classification (GTDB taxonomy): domain Bacteria; phylum Verrucomicrobiota; class Kiritimatiellia; order RFP12; family CAIWXQ01; genus CAIWXQ01. The sequence goes on from CAIOST010000191.1 coordinate 37,481, forward strand.
GACCCTCCCCACCACCCATTGGATGATCCACCGGATTCATCGCCACACCGCGCACCGTCGGTCGAATACCCATCCAGCGTTTGCGGCCGGCCTTACCAAACTCTACTTTGCCCCACTCCGCATTACCTACCATTCCGACGGTGGCCATGCAATGCACATTCACGCGGCGCACCTCGCCCGATGGCAACCGCAACGTGGCAAAACCGCCTTCGCGCGCCATCACCTGGCAACTGTTTCCCGCCGAGCGAGCCAACACCCCACCGCGTCCAGGGACCAACTCAATGTTGTGGACAAACAATCCCAGCGGCACCTTCTCAAGCGGGATCGCATTGCCGACACTGGGGTCCGCATCCGGGCCCGACAGCACCAACGCACCAACCAGCAGACCGTCCGGGGCCAAAATGTAGCGCTTCTCGCCGTCCACATAGTTCAACAACGCGAGGTTGGCGGTGCGATTGGGATCGTACGCAATCGCTGCTACGCGCGCCGGAATGCCAATCTTGTCACGCCGAAAATCAACGATGCGGTAACGTGTCTTAGCCCCGCCGCCGCGATGGCGCACCGTAATGCGTCCCGCGTTATTGCGCCCCGAGCCACGCTTACGCGCCTCCGTCAACCCGCGCTCCGGACGCTGCTTCGTTATCTCATCAAACGTCTGGGCTACGTGATGCCGTTGCCCATCGGATGTCGGTTTAAAATTCTTGAGACCCATGTCGCATTATCCTCCGGCAGCGTTATACGGCCTCGATCCGCTCGCCCGCCTTGAGTGTCACAATCGCGCGCTTCCAACCCGGCGTGCGGACCGTGCGACGACTACGTAACACGCGCGTTTCGCCCTTATAAGTCTGCGTGTTGACGGCCTGCACATGCACACCAAACTGCTTCTCAACCGCCAGGCGGATCTCGGGCTTGGTGGCCCTGGGTGCCACTTCCAACTGGAACTGGTGCAACCCGCCCAGGATGGTGCCCTTCTCGGTCACCTGAATCCTTCGGATGATACCCGCGTGCTTCATGCCACAACCTCCGCCTTCTTGCCCATGCGCGCCGCCAAAGCCGCTAAGCCTGAGCGTGTCGCCAGGACCTTCCGATGGCGAACCAAATCATATACACTAACATCGGCCGCTCTGGCAACATCAACCTTTGGGAGATTTCGCGCGGCACGCACCAGCATCGCGTCAGGCCGATCAACGACGATCAAGCAGCCCCTGGTTATTCCGACCTTCGCGAGGAGCGCGGCCAACAATTTGGTCTTGGCTTCGGTCATCTCCAAGGATTCAATCACCAACAAGCCATCCGCCTGGATCCGCTCGCTCAAGGCATGACGAAATGCCAGCTGTGCCACTTTGCGATTGATCTTACCCTCATAGCTGCGAGGACGCGGACCGAAGGCTACCGCACCACCACGCCACACGGGGGACTGTCGCAAACCAGCACGGGCTCGCCCCGTACCCTTCTGCTTCCACGGCTTCTTGTTGCTCCCGGCCACTTCCCCCTTGGAAAGCGTCGAAGCGGTACCGGCGCGACGCGCATTCTGCGTCGCCACGACTACATCCTTCACGGCCTGGTCGCCTCGGTCCAGCACCAGCAGCGTTTCATCAAACGCCACCTCACCGCCTGCTTCCCCGGTCGTCTTATAAAACTTCATCGAGCTCATGGGATCTTACCCCTTCAGGAGGGCCTTACTGATCAACACCAGGCCGCCAACCGGCCCCGGGACCGCGCCCCGCACCAACAGCAGGTTATCATCCTTACGAACCTGAACTACCGCCAAATTCCGCGCCTTGCGTGTCACAGCGCCCATGTGTCCCGGCATGCGCTTGCCCTTATGTACCCAACCGGGTAGATCACGGGCTCCAATGCCACCCACTCGGCGCTTGGAATGACCGCCATGTGTCATCGGGCCACCCGCCATGCGATAGCGACGCACGACCCCAGCGAAGCCGCGACCCTTGGTAGTTGCCGAAACATCCACCATGGCCACGCCATCAAAAATACCAACGGTCACCTGGTCGCCAACCTTGCACGCTTCCCCGTTGTCCAGACGGAACTCCCGCAGGGTCCGACACGGTTCCAAGCCCACCTTCTCAAAACGGGTGGCCTCGGCTTTGGACATACGGCGCGCCTGCTGGGGTCCAAACCCTAGCTGGGCGGCCGCGTAGCCGTCTTTTGCCACCGCCTTGAGTTGCACGACCGGACACGGTCCGGCTTCCAAAATCGTCACGACCACACGCTTACCCTGGGCGTCCCAGACTTGCGTCATGCCGATCTTTTTTCCAATCAATCCTTGCATGGTTGCTCCATCCCGCCTAGATGCGGATTGAGATGTCCACACCCGCGGGCAGATTCAGCTTCTTCAGTTCGTCCACCGTCTTAGCCGTGGGGCTTACGATGTCGAGCAGCCGTTTATGCGTCCGCATTTCAAACTGGTCCATGGACTTCTTGTCCACGTGGGGGCTCCGGTTCACGGTGAAACGCTCGATCCGCGTAGGGAGCGGAATCGGTCCCACCACCTGAGCCCCGGTGCCACGGGCCGTGTCGATGATGTCCGTCACGGCCTGATCAAGCACTCGGTGGTCGTATCCTTGCAATCGAATGCGTATGCGCTGACTTTGCATTCTCGCTTCACCTGTTCAATAGTTGTTCTCTGACTGTCTTCGGCACCACAGCGAATTCGTCGGGTTCCATCGTGTAGCTGGCGCGTCCGCGCGTAAGCGATCGAATCGCTCCCGCGTACCCGAACAATTCCGCCAGCGGCACATGCGCGCGAATGATTTGCGTGTCGCCACGCATCGTCATCTCACGCACCTGACCGCGCCGACCGTTCACGTCCCCGATCACCTCGCCGACGTGCTCCGGCGGCGTGACGATGTCCAGGCACATGATCGGTTCCAGCAACTCGGGGTGCGCCGCCTGCGCTGCCTCCCGGAACGCCATGACCGCCGCCGTCCGAAAGGCCACATCCGTGGCCATTTCCTCGTCCGCGATCGCCACTTCCTTCACGCGTGCCAGCACGTCCGTCATAGGACAGCGCGCCAACACACCGGTCAAAATGCCATCCGTCAAACCCTGTTCCAAACACGCACGCAACGCTTCGCTGCTGTCCAGCGCACGGAGAGCGCCAGCCATTACTTCCGTTGCATGCCCGCTTCCTCGTTCACGCGGCACAACTTCCACAGTGACCCGGGCCCAATGGCGCTTGCCGCCGAGCTCGCGATCAAACAAATGCGTGGCGCAAGCTGTGGCCGTCACCGTCTCGTAGTAGGAGACCATCGGCCGGCCGGTATTGGCTTCCACTGAAAACTCGCGGCGCAGACGATCCACCAGTATCTCCAGGTGTAACTCGCCCATGCCACTCAAAATTGTCTGTCCGGTGTCGTTATCCACCCGCACGACGCAGGTCGGATCTTCCGACGCCAACGCGTGCAACGCAACTTCCAGCTTGTCTCGATCGGCCCGCGACTTCGGTTCAATCGCCATGAACATCACGGGTTCCGGGGCCTGGATTCTTTCCAGGGCCGCCGGCTGATGCTCCGCGCACAGGGTGTCGCCGGTTGTCGCTTCCTTCAGTCCGATCACGGCGCCGATGTCGCCGGCGTACAGCGTCTCGCACTCACTCTGCGCGTCGGCAAACAACCGCACCAACTTCAGCACCCGCTCCCGCTTTTTGGTGCGCGGGTTATAGGCGTTCTGCCCCTTGCGCAGTTTGCCGGCATACATGCGTAAGAAAAACAGCCTCCCCACATACGGGTCTGTGGCAATCTTAAACACCAGGGCGCTCAACGGCGCATCGTCATCTGCTTCCCGCAGGATGCGATCGCCGCTCTTGACATCCGTGGCCTCCACCGGCGGCCGGTCTGCCGGGGATGGCAAGTAGGCCAACACCGCGTCTAGCAAAGGCTGCACGCCCTTGTTACGCAGCGAGGATCCACATAGCACGGGCACCAATCGTCCAGTCAACGTGGCCCGCCGAATGGCGGCGCTCACAACATCTGCTTCCAGATCGGAATTTTCCAGGTACAACGGTACCAGCGCTTCATCTACTTCGGCTACCTGCTCGATCAAATGCGTCCGGGCCCTTTCAGCAGTTTCCCGCAACGCTTCCGGGATTGGCTGCCGACTGACGTCGCGACCCTTGCTAACCTCCTCGAAGGTTACCAGCTCACGCGCCAGAAGATCTATCACACCCTGAAACCCGGCTTCCCGCCCCCAGGGGATGACTAGTGGCACGGCATTGGCTGACAATTTTTTACGGATCTCGCCGACGACCGCATCAAAATCAGCGCCCAAGCGATCCATCTTATTGATGAAAGCCAGTCGCGGTACCCGGTATTTGTCGGCCTGACGCCAGACCGTTTCCGATTGCGGCTGCACTCCACCCACCGCACAGAACACGCCGACCGCACCATCGAGGACGCGCAGCGAGCGCTCCACCTCAATCGTGAAATCCACGTGACCGGGCGTGTCAATGATGTTGATCTGCGTATCATGCCACGCACAGGTAATCGCAGCGCTCGTAATCGTAATACCGCGTTCCCGCTCCTGGATCATCCAGTCCGTGACGGTGTTACCATCATCGACGTTGCCCAGCTTGTGCGTGCGTCCGGCGTAGAATAAAATGCGCTCGGTGGTCGTGGTTTTGCCCGCATCAATATGCGCCACGATCCCGATATTGCGAACCTGGCTGAGTGCGACCTCACGCCCATCCGACTTTACGTCGGACTTGCTCGCTTTACACTCTTTACCTTTACCGTCCAAGACGCCTGCTCCACGCGAATTTTCAAAGAACAAAGTGACGACCAACGGCCGTCCTGCGTCTACCACGCATAATGAGCGAAGGCTTTGTTAGCCTGGGCCATCTTATGCGTCTCGTCGCGCTTCTTAATGACATTGCCCTGTCCGTTGTAGGCTTCGAGCAATTCCAAAGCAATGGCCTTCGGCATGGGGGTGCCCCGGCGTGTGCTGGCATATTGCGCCATCCAGCGCAACGCCAACGCCAGCTGACGGGCTGGCCGGATCTCGACCGGCACCTGATAGGTCGTGCCACCCACGCGCCGCGACTTCACTTCGACCTTGGGCTTCATGTTGCCAATCGCCTGATCGAGCACTTCCAGCGGGTCCCTGCTGGTCTTGGCACCCATCTCATCGAGTGCACCGTAAACGATGTGCTCGGCGGTGGTCTTTTTGCCACGCTTCATCATGCTGCTGATGACACGCGCGACCAGTTCACTATTGAACTTAGGGTCCGCCGTCAACCGCCGCTTGCTAGCTCTGCGCCTTCTCGACATAAGTTAGCCCCGCTTCAACCTTACTTCTTCTCTTCCTGCTTCGGCACCTTGACGCCGTACTTCGAACGGCTACGGTTCCGACCCTTGACGCCGAGGCTGTCCAGACAGCCGCGCACGATGTGGTACCGCACGCCGGGCAGATCCTTGACTCGCCCTCCGCGCACCAGTACGACGCTGTGCTCCTGCAAATTGTGCCCTTCGCCAGGGATATAGGCCGTGACCTCGTATCCCGTAGTCAGACGCACACGCGCCACCTTACGCAACGCCGAATTCGGCTTCTTGGGCGTCTGGGTCTTCACGACCAGACAGACTCCGCGACGTTGCGGACATGACTGGAGCGCCGGCGACTTGCTCTTCTTCCGCAGCGGCGAGCGTCCCTTGCGAACAAGTTGGTTAATGGTCGGCATGCAGTACAATCCTTCTGATGAATCGGAAAGGCATGAACTATAGCAAGCGGCGTCCCGCTACGCAAGCCCCCAAGTGAAAATATTTTCGGCGCGGTCCGGGCGCCGGCGGTTTCGCGCCAGCGGGCACGCAGGCCGGGCGGCGCACGTCTAATGTTTTGTGGCTAATACAATGTTTGTACATACAAACAAGTGGCCCGCCGGGTGGGCCACGCGGAGGGGTGGCCCACGGGGCGCGGCGCGGGCGGGCCCAGTCGGCCCGGGGGGGGGCGAGGGCCTCAGCCGTGGCCCGCCGTGAGCGGCTGATTCCTGTGCAGGTGGCACGAGTGGGGGGCAAGCCGGATGCCCGCGCCGCGCATGCGCGGGCGCGCTAGCTGCCAGGGGGCCGACCACGGACACACAGCAGCATCGCGCGTATCCTGCAAGATAAGGGCGGGAGCCTAGGTGCTAATACGACACGCGATAGGACAGCACGAGCACACACGCCGGGCAGAAGGAACGAATTTGTTGCCATCCCGCCAAAAACAACAGAAATGTTAGTATATGGCGCTCTTTGAGCTAGTCGGCCGTCTTTCGCCTTGCCTTAGCGCGTCACATATTTTTATGATAACATGCTGCAAACAAACATTTTATGCAATTATGTAATCGTATAGGCCGATGCGGTAAGCAAGAACGCCACGACATGGCACGCACCTTGCGAAGTAGGGCCCGACTCGGCATGCATTATCAGCCATCAGACAAAAAAACAGGAAACCCGTCATAATGAAGATCAGGTCTTCACCTCGCCAGCGCCTTTTTTGGCTGACTGGCATTCTGCTGTGCAGCCTCTCGCCCTACGCGCAAGCCGCCACAAATGTACCAACCACCATTACTTCAGCTGATACCGTCTGGGTGCTGTTTAGCACCTCGCTGGTCATGCTGATGATGCCCGGCCTGGCATTCTTCTATGGTGGCCTGGTGCGGCGGAAAAGCATTCTTTCCATTCTCATGCAATGCTTCATGCTCATGTGTATCATCAGTCTACAATGGGTGTTCTGCGGATATTCCCTGAGTTTCGGGCCGGATATCGGCACGGTGATCGGCAGCTTAAAGTGGATGGGGCTACAGTCCATCGGCGCCGAGGCCTCCCCTTACGCCCCCCGGGTGCCGCATCTGGCCTTTGTGCTTTTTCAGATGATGTTCGCAGTCATCACACCGGGCCTGATCATCGGGGCCTTCGTCGAGCGTATGCGCTTCTCGGCCTTCTGCTTCTTCAGCCTGCTTTGGGTCACCTTGGTATATTGCCCGGTGGCTCACTGGGTATGGGGTGCCGGCGGATTCCTAGGCACGCAGGGGGGTGCGGGTGCGGTAGATTTTGCCGGCGGCATTGTGGTACACATCAATGCCGGCATGGCCGCGCTGGCAGCGGTTGTGGTGCTGGGCAAGCGCAAAGGATTCCCGCACTCTATCTCCCCGCCCCACAACCTCCCATTCGCCACACTGGGTGCGGCATTATTATGGTTTGGCTGGTACGGTTTCAATGCGGGTAGTGCGCTCGCGGCCAACTCCGTCGCCGTCCATGCCTTCCTCGCCACCCATGTGGCGGGGGCCGCCGGCGGCTTGCTTTGGTCGCTGCTCGACTGGTTAAAATTTGGCAAGCCTACCACGCTGGGGATGATCACCGGTGCCGTCGGAGGTCTCGCATCCGTGACGCCTGCGGCAGGGTATGTCACCATGGGCGGAGCCATCTGGATCGGCATCGGCGCCGGGATCATCTGCTGGGCCTCGGTTACCGCACTCAAGGCCCGCTTGCAATACGACGACTCGCTCGACGCCTTTGGCGTGCATGGCGTGGGCGGCATTTGGGGAACCTTAGCCGTAGGCCTATGGGCCTGCCGCGCCGTCAACCCGGAGGCCGGTATTGATGGCCTTTTCTATGGCAATCCCTGGCAGCTCTGGCTTCAAACCAAAGCCGTACTCGTCACCATGCTCTACTCCTTCGTCGCCTCCCTGATCTTATTCAAGGTCGTGGACTTTGTCATTGGCTTACGCGTTACTGACCATGAGGAGTCGGTCGGACTCGACCTGACCCAGCACCGGGAAGCAGCCTACACGCAACTGGATTAATTGGCACCACGGGGAACCCCACATGAAATACGTCATTGCCATCATACAACCGGATCGTCTGGACGATGTACTTGTCAAACTGGAGGAAAAGGAGATTCATCTGGTGACGGTTTCACCGGTACTGGGCCGCGGCCGTCAGAAAGGCATTGCCGAAATCTACCGCAGCCACAAAGAAGCCGGCACACTTCTGCGCAAAGTAAAACTAGAAATCGCCGTGAATGACAACTTCCTCCCCGACACCCTCGCGGCCATCACCGCCGGCGCCCACAGCGGCCAAATTGGCGACGGCAAGATCTTGGTACTGGATCTTCAGGATGTGATTCGCATCCGCACCGGGGAACAGGGGGAGACGGCCGTGGGGTAACGCAGCCACCGGCCAGCACCTATACGCCCCGCGCGAGTCCACGGTGGGCCCGGCCGTGCCGCGGCCCCAACTTAGGCCTCCTCGGCCACCCTTCGACCCCTCGCACCGCCCCCAATCCGGTGCAGGGTGACCTCCGGGGGACAAAAGAAGCGCACGTCGACGCCGGAGCACCCAGCGCCCGCCGAAGTATAGCCCTGCAATTCCTGATAGTGCCAAGCTCCGCGCGCCATGCGGACGGGCACCCGGGCATTGATCATCAGCGGGACGCCACCCGGCAGACAAATCTGTCCGGCATGCGTATGCCCACAGAGCAACAGATCAAAACCGCACGCCGCCGCTTTCCGGAAAATCTCGGGCGAATGCGCCAGCAGCACGGCCGACGTACGGTGCTCAAGCTTGGCAGCGGCCTTCTGAATGTTGTCCGCCTCATAAAAGTGCGGATCGTCGACGCCCGCTAGACAAATGGAGGCCTCTCCCCGTCGCAGCCATACCGATTCGTTCATCAGAAACCGAATCCCCATGGCTTCCAGCGGCGTGAGCATTTCGATGAAATCGTGATTCCCCATCACGGCATAGACGTCGCCCCGCAGCGCGGGTCGCAGCCGCCGCATCGCCTCCATGGCAGGTTCACTCGCGCCGTACATCTGCGACCGCAAATCCCCCGTAATAACGCAGAGATCGTAGGTGAGCGGTGCCACCGCCTTGGCAATGGCTGGCACAAGATCCGGATTAATGTCCAAGTGGAGATCGGACAGGTGCAGAATGGTGAAACCATCAAAGGCGCGGGGCCATGTTGCGACCACCACCTGATTCTGCCGCACCACGATGCGCTGCGCATTCCGCTGCCCCCAGCGGTACAGTCCGACCATACGCAGAAGTAACCGAATCAGCCAATGCAGCCACAACATGTTCTCGATGTGGAAATACGTCAGCCCATGCCCCATCACATGCGAGACCCAATGGGCCTGCATGTACAGACGATGCGCCAGATGAGCACGCCCAAGCCGCTGCTCCATGGCCCTATAGAGTGACTCGTCTTCCATGTTACCCGCCCCCCTCGCTACCGCTTATGAGGGCCACGCCTGCCGGCGCCGCGTAGGCGTAGCGGCATCATGGCGCAGGATGCCACGCCGTGTCAATTCCAAGGTCTGGCCCACAAAAGGGGAGATGGGACGCCGGCACGTCGTGAAATTTTGCCACGAACCGCCGCATTCACGGCTTCGCCCCCTACCCCTTTACCGCGCGAGCGGCACCGCGCCCCCCGCCTAAAAAAAACAACGACAGCGAGGGCGCTGCCGTTGTTGCGTCTGCTAGCTACATTCCAAGGTGCCGATCAGTCAGCCACAGGCAGCTGGCTGGCCAACGTCTCGAATTCCGCCAGGCTGGAGGCCTCGCCGGAGCAAACCTGCTCCTTAAGCATCCGGAGCTGCGGCAACCGCTCGGCCATCCAACGCTTGGCCACCACCAGTTTTTTGGCGTTCGCTGTGGCGTAATCGCAAAACAGACTGCCTGCCAGAAGATAGCAGGCCATGTCTACCAACTTGCGGGCATGCACATCACGATACGCATTGCCCGTCTGCGCCTTGACATACGCAATCGCGTCATTCAACAGCCCGACCCCCTCGCGGATCTTCGCCACCACCGGCTCGAGCTCCGGTGACCAGGTGCGGTTCCCCAACACTTCCTGAACCGCTTCCACGGCGGTACCGCCCATGACGCCGGCGGTCATGGCCACCACCTGCAACTGGCTCGTGCCCTCATAAATTGTGGTAATGCGGGCATCGCGCAGATATCGCTCCACCGCATAGTCCTTCATGTACCCGCTGCCACCCAGCACGGCCATCGCGCCATTGGAGGTGCGCATAGACATCTCAGAGGCGTAGTACTTGGCCATCGGCGTGAGCAGCTTATTAGAGGCCTTGTACTTGCGGGCCTCGGTGCGCAGGCGCTTGGTTTCCTCGGCATCCGCCTGTCCGGACTCCAACCGGCGGGCGGTGCCGAACTCCAGATCCACGGAAAAGGCCGCATGGTAGGTGATGGCACGCGCGGCCTGCAGGTCCAGGCTCATATCCACCAGCAAATCACGCACAGACGGGAAGTTGTCAATGGCCGTGTTGAACTGCTTGCGGCTGCGGGCGTAATCGCGGGCGACGCGGCAGGAAGCCTCGCCAATACCCAGGCTTTGCGCCGCAATGCCGATACGCGCCCCGTTCATCAGACTCATCACGTACGTGATCAAGCCACGCTGGCGCTCGCCAATCAGCTTGGCGGGACAGTCATCGAACACCAGTTCGCACGTCGGGCTACCGTTAATGCCGAGTTTGTGCTCCAGGCGGCGCACGCGCACCCGCGGATTGCGCTCCACTAGCAGACAGGATAGACCGCGCCCATCCGCGATTTCCGGCTCGGTACGGGCCAGTACGAGCAGCACCTCGCCACAGCCGTTGGTGATAAAGCGCTTCACGCCGCGGACAAACCAGTTGCCATTGGCATCCTGATAGGCGCGCGTCTTGACGGCCTGCAGGTCGCTGCCGGCATCAGGCTCGGTCAGCACCATCGCGCCGGTAAACTCGCCGCTGGCCATGCGGGGGAGGTATTCCTGCTTGATCTCTTCGCTGGCAAAATTGTTGATCGTCTCGGCGATCCCCTGCAAGCCATAGAGGTTCATCAGCGACGCGTCGGCGCGACTGACGATGTCGTTGGACATGGTGTAAAGCAACTGCGGGCAGTTCAGGCCGCCATAGCGGTAGGGCAGCGTGAACCCCATGACATCGGCCTGGCTCAACAGCTTGAGGGCCTCGATCACGCCAGGCGCATAGGTTACACTGCCATCGGCATTCAGTGTATTGCCGACCGTATCCGTCTCCGCGGCACTTAACGCGACGCGATCGCCGACAATCTCGCCGATCGTGGTTAGGACACGCTCATAGTTGTCCCGTGCATCGGCCGCATCGCTCGGCGCGAACGCGAAATCGCGAGCGAACCGGTAGTTCTCTTCGGTCAGCTTCGACAACCGCGCAAAATCCATGTGGCGGAAAAGGAACTGGATATCCTCATTGTCGGTATAAAAGTTTGCCATGTGCGTGTACCTTTTTCTGCGACGTTGCTTATGCCTTGGCGGCCGCCTCGGCGGCCTTGGTGATACTGGCGCCACTACGAATCGCCTTGATCATCCGGGGAACCACCTCGGTCAAGTCGCCCACGATGCCGTAGTGCGCGATGCCGAAGATCGGCGCGTCCTTGTCGTTATTGATTGCCAGAATCTTGGCTGCCTCCTGCATACCCGCACGGTGCTGTATGGCGCCGGAAAGCCCGCAAGCGATGTACAACGCGGGGCGCACGGTCGTGCCCGTCTGGCCAATCTGGTGGTCGTGATCCACGTACCCCAGATCCACGGCCGCCCGGCTGCCACCCACAGCGCCACCGAGAATATTGGCCAGGTCCCAGAGCGGCCGGAAGTTTTCACGGCTCCCCACGCCCGCGCCACCGGCCACAATGATGCGCGCACCCTTCAGGTTCACCTTCTTGGGGCGGCGGTGCGACTCCAGCACTTCCACCGGCAGCGGCATTCCCGTCAGATTGACAGAGCAGCGGATGGTAACCCCGCTACGGCCAGGGACCGGCGTGGACATGCGCATGACGCCTTCGCGCACGGTGGCCATCTGGGGCCAGCGGTGCGGATTAACGATTGTGGCGATAATATTACCACCGAAAGCCGGCCGGATCTGCAACAGCAAATTACTCAACCGCTCCTTGGTGGCCGGTTCCGTGTGCTCACCAATCTCCAGATCCGTGCAATCGGCCGTCAGGCCACACCGCATGCAGGAGGCCACCGTGGGCGCCAGATCGCGCCCCATCGGCGTCGCGCCAAAGAGGCAGATCTGCGGTTTCTGCTGGGTGATCAGATCGCAGATCACCTTGGTATAGCTGGCCGTTTGGTAGTGGCCCAGCACCGCATCCTCCGCCAGATAGACCTTGTCGGCGCCGTGCAGAATAAGCTGACTCGCCAGGTCGGACACATTCCGGCCCAGCAGTACGGCACCCAACGGCACCTGCAACTGATCGGCCAGTTCCCGCCCCTTGCTCAACAGCTCCAGCGGCACGTCAGAAAGCTTGCCCGCTTCCTGTTCCGCGTAGATCCAGACTTCGCCCTGCCGGTTGACTTCGATCATGTTCGTATTCCTCGTAAAAAACGCTGATGAATTCCGGGGCCGGCCGGATCCATGCCTGCGCACGGATCGCCGCTCACCCCCATGTGGCTCACCCGATGGTATGGTCCTCAATCAATTCGCCGAGCAGCTGGGTTACGCCCGCCTCGGTCGGGGGGAACTCCTTGTAGTCACCACCCGCCAGCACGATGGACTGGATGCGATGCACCTTGGTCGGACTGCCGGCACCGCCGCACCAAGCCAGATCCGCCTGCAGATCGTCCAGATTCCACTGGGTGATCAACAACCCCTTGGCCGCCAAGGCCGCGCAGCGCCGCTTCCCTTCTTCTGCCTTGGCTTCCGCCGTGGCCGACGGCAGATCCGCCTCCACCGCCTTGGCCACTTCCACCGGGGCGCGTGCTTTCTTGCACTTCATAGCCTTCTTGAGTGCATTCGGCCGCGGGTGATTCGCCGTCTCGATCACCGTGAAGAGTGCGGGGAGACGCGCCTTGACCACTTCGTACCCGTTGCCCACATTGCGACGCGCCGTCGCGGTGCGCCCATTCAGCGTCAGCTCTTCCAGATACGTGACCAGCGTGAAGCCGATTTTCTCCGCGAGCTGCGGGCCGACCTGGGCCGTATCCCCGTCAATCGCCTGCCGGCCGCAAAAGATCAGATCCGGATGCAACTTCTTGGCAGCACAGGCCAGGATGTAGCTGGTCGCCAGCGTATCCGAGGCCGCGGCCCGGCGGTCCGTCACCAGGGCGGCCGCATCCGCGCCCCGGAAGAGCGCCTCGCGCAGCACCTCGCATGCGGCGGGCAGTCCCATGGTGATCACGGTGACGGTGCCGCCGTGCACATCGCGCACGCGCAGCGCGGCTTCCAGCGCATTGAGGTCCTCCGGATTGAACACCGCCGGTAGCGCGGCCCGATTGACGGTGCCGTCCTCTTTCATGGCCTGGCCGGTAATCCGTTTGGTATCCGGCACCTGCTTCACACATACGACACAGTTATAGCCCACGTTGATCGCTCCTGCTAAGGCCACCTGCGCCGGGAAAACCCGACCTGCAGCGGCATGATCTATTCACGAAAAAAGGTTACTTCTGCTGACGGTTACCAGGGATCCGCCAGAAGAGTCCTTACACTTCCTTGCCTGGCACGCAGAACCACTCCGCTTCGGCCGCCAGTTCCTCACCCACCCAGGCCTTGCCGCGCTGTTTGACCAGACGACTGGACACTTTCAAGTTCTCAATCTCCAAGCGTAGCAGTTCATTCGGCCGCACCTGCCGCCGGAACTTGGCTTCCGCAACGGAAACCAGCAGAAACACACGGTTCTGCATCAGTCCTGCTTCCACAAGCCCGGCCCCGCCACATTGTGCCATGGTCTCAACCAGTACCACGCCCGGCACCACGGGATAACCCGGAAAATGCCCCTGAAAGAACCACGTGCTCTCGGGAAACGTGCGCTCGCCGACAATCTTCTCGGCGCTGGCTTCCAAAATTCGATCCACAAAGAGAAAGGGATCGCGATGAGGAATCAGGGACGTAATCGGATTCATGATGCTACCTTTCTAAAAGCCAGCACGCCATTGTGCCCGCCGAAGCCCAGCGATGTGGAGATCGCGGCACGCAGCGGACCGCTCACCCCCTGATTCGGCACACAGTCCAGATCGCACGCCGGATCCGGCGTTTCCTGATTGATCGTGGGCGGGAAGAACTGGTCATGCAGCGCCATCACACAAACCACAGCCTCAATGGCTCCCGCCGCACCCATCAAATGGCCGGTCATGCTTTTGGTGGACGACATTTTCAGCAAGCGGGCATGGTCACCAAAAACCGTCTTCACGGCCTTGGTCTCCATGGGGTCATTCAAGGGCGTGGACGTGCCGTGCGCATTGACATAATCCACCTCTGTCACAGCCATGCCGGCATCCTGCAGGGCCAGTCGGATGGCGCGCACCGCCCCCTCGCCTTCCGGATGCGGCGCCGTCAAGTGATGGGCATCACCGGTGGCGCCATACCCCGCCAGCTCCGCATAGATACGGGCGCCGCGGCGCATCGCATGTTCATATTCTTCCAGAATCAGAACGCCGGAACCTTCCCCCATCACAAAACCATCGCGGTTCAGATCAAAGGGGCGACTCGCCTTGGTGGGCGTATCATTGTATTTCGTCGACAAGGCCTTGAGCGCGCAGAACCCGCCAATGCAGAATTCGGTCACGGCGGCCTCCGTACCCCCGGAAATCACCACGTCGGCTCGTCCGGCGCGGATCGCATCCAGCGCCAGGCCGATCGCATCCGTGGCGGACGCACAGGCCGTGTTGACGGTGTGCGCAAAGCCCTTGGCCTGCAGCGCAATCGAGACGTTTCCAGCCGCCTCATTCGAAATCAACTTGGGAATGGTCATGGCCGACATACGGCCCGGCCCACGCTCCTGCAGCGTTTTATACCCCTCGTCGTGTATCTCTGCGCCGCCAATGCCATTCCCCAGAATCACCGCCGTGCGTTCCGCCGCGCTGCCGCCCTTGTCTAACCCGGCATCCGCCCAAGCCATCTTAGCCGCGGCCACCGCATACTGCGTGAACAACGCCATGCGGCGGGCCTCTTTCGGGTCCATGTGCCGCCCAGGCTCGAAGTTTTTCACCTCCGCCGCCACCCGACAATCCACGCGTGATGCATCAAAGCGGGAGATCGGGCCGACCCCGGAGACGCTGTTGCGTATGCTACTCCAAAATTCCTGCACGGTGTTGCCAATCGGCGTAACCGCACCGAGCCCCGTAATCACCACGCGCTTCCGATTTACACACATGTGGTCTTCTCCCCCGTCACAATCGACTAGTCCGGTCAGCCCTGCCACTGCACCAACGAACCGCCCCACGTGAGGCCGGCACCAAACCCGGCCAGAATCACCGTGTCGTCAGCTTGCAGCTTTCCTTCCCGATGCAACTGCTCCAGTGCCATCGGCACCGTGGCGGCCGACGTGTTGGCCAGATCGCCAATATTGACAAAAAAACGATCCAAGCCGATGTCCAGGCGACGCGCCGCCGCTTCAATAATGCGCACATTGGCCTGATGCGGCACGATCCAGCGTACCTCGCTGAGCGTAATCCCTTGCCGGGCAATCAAGTCGCGCACAATCTCCTCAAACGCTTTGACCGCAAAGTTGAACACCTGCCGGCCATTCATCTGCAGATAAGCCCCCTGCCACGGCCCCGTCTGCGGTGTACGACACCCACCCTCATGATGGAGCGCTTGCGCCCCTTTGCCATCCGCACGCAAGATCGAATGGCGTATGCCGCCCGGACGATCACTGGCCTGCAACACGGCGGCACCGGCGCCATCGCCAAACAGCACGCAAGTATTGCGATCCTTCCAGTCGGTAATGCGCGACATCACATCCGCGCCAATCACCAGGGCCGGCCGCAAATCGTTCTGCATCAGACTCCGGGCGGCCTCCAAAGCATAGATGAACCCGGTACACGCCGCAAACAAATCGAACGCGCCGGCATGCACCGCGCCAATGTCGCGCTGCACCAGACAGGCCGTTGAAGGAAACGCGCCATAGTCGGGCGTACTGGTGGCCACCACTACCATGCCCAGTTCTTCCGGCTTCACGCCGGCGCGGGCCAACGCCATCTTTGCGGCGCTCGTTGCCAGGGTGGCCGAACTCTCCTCCGGCCCCACAATATGCCGGGCCCGGATCCCCGTGTGCGAAAAAATCCACTCGTCGGTCGTGTCAATCGTCTTAGCCAATTCTTCGTTGGTGACACGCCGCGCCGGTAGCCCGTAACCTAAACCAGTGATATGGACATTCATGACGAGATCCTGTCTGAGGACAAACAAAGCGCAGGATTATGACAAAACGGCCACAGTTGTCAACCTGACACTTTGCCAGTTTCCGTCATGCCAAAAAAAAACCCCGCCTTTCGCGGGATTTTCTGGTGCCAGAGGAGGGAGTCGAACCCTCACGCCTTTAAGGGGCGGTGGATTTTGAGTCCACTGCGTCTGCCATTTCGCCACCCTGGCACAACCGGTTTCAAGCTGAGAACGCCGTCACTCTATCACATGGCCTACCCCCCCGGCAATCGAAACGAAACCCCTTTTCGGAAAAAACCGGCTCCTCATGGCCGAAACGGTATGTCGGGGGCCAACCACCGCCGCACGACGGTTCTTTACCACCGTCCGGCCTTATTCTTCGACCCCCTCTTCCTGTGCCGGTCGCCACCGGGGACGATGCCCAAACAAGATACTCCCCAGCCGCACCCAAGTAGCCCCCTCTTCCACGGCTATTTCAAAATCGTTGGACATACCCATGGACAAGTGCGGCAGCCCCACCCCCAGCTCTCGCTCCATCCGGTCGCGCAGCTCGCGCAGTCGGGCAAAGACCGGGCGTGTCTGTTGCGGATCGGGGCAGAACGGCGCCATGGTCATCAACCCCACCAGCGTAAGGGCACGCATCGGTAGCGCCTGTTCAATGACTGCTGGCAGTTCATCCGGCTTCAACCCGAACTTACTGGCCTCGCCCGAGACATTAACCTCCAATAAGACCCGCGGCTGGCAGCCGATCTCATCTGCTACACGGTCAATCTGCGCCAACAGCCGGCCGGAATCCACCGCATGGATCACCGGAAAAAACTCCAGCGCGGCACGCACCTTGTTGCGTTGCAAATGCCCAATCAAGTGCCACTCCGGTCCGCCCGGACAGTGCGGGATCTTGGCAGCCCCTTCTTGTACCCGGTTCTCACCAAACCGGCGGATACCCGCCTGCCAGGCCTCTGCCACCACCTCCGGACCAAAGGTTTTGGTGACACCAATAAGCGCCACCTCTTCCACCCTACGCCCGGCGCGGGCGCAGGCCGCTGCCATACGCTGCTGCACCTCCGCGCAATAATCCGCGATGGAACGGTCATCCGTCATCTTAGATCCCCTCCACGCCTTGCCGCAAATCCTCTTACCCCTGTGCCCCACAGCTGCGCCGTCTGGCCTGAATACGCTCCCGCACCAACGCGATATGGGTACGCAGATTGTAGAGCTGATCGGCAAAACCGAGCGGCACGGACAGATGCAGCACCTCGCGCTCCATGCGCTCGATCTCGGCCAGCAGTTCGTCACCCCCCGCCAGATCCGCCTGCGCAATCCGCGCATCCAGGACGTGCAACTCACGGTAGCCGCGTGTGATTTTGCGGCGGACCCGCCAGCGGAACGTCGGTGGCACAATCTTAAACAACGGCAACAACAGCACGAGGAACGGCACCACCATCACCTTGATGCGATCGATCGTATTGGCCACCCAAAATGGCAAATAACGCTGCAACACCGGCGGCCCGAATTTGAAATAGCGTTCCGCCTCACGGCTCAACGGCAGATCCACATAGAGACGCGTGGGGAACACACCCGGTTCCGCCAGAATATCACCAGCCGCATGCACGCTGGACGCCGCTTGCAACGTCAGATCCTGCAAGGCCGGATGAAACGACGCGCGCGCCACCAGCGTGGCCGCGGGGGACACCAGTCGCACATCCGTGGCCGGCAGGTTCCGCTCCAAGTCCATGATCCCCTGCGGGAGGCGCGCCGCCGACAAGGTGCGAAACCGCCGCGCATACGCCTGCGCGCGCGCAAAACTCAACGGCGCCAATCGCGTATCCAGCAACAACCGGCGCACCAGCTCCGCCTCGACCGATGAGACGAGCAAAATGGCGTCCACACGCCCCTCCAACAGGGCCGACTCCGCATTCGTGCCACCCAGCGCAAGCAAGGTACTGTTCGCTTCGTGCACGCCATTTGCGGCCAGCAATTTCATAGCCAACGGGCGTGTGCCACTACCCTCGCCCCCCACCGCAAGCGCATGTCCCTTGAGATCACGGAGCAGAGCAAAGTTCGTTTCCGCCCGATGAAACACCCAGAGCGGCTCGTAACAGACGGCCCCCAGCCCAACCAAGCCGGCACCAGACCGCTCGTCCAAAACCCCGCCCTGCACCAGCGCCACATCCACGCCCGCGGCCGGATCCTGCAGCAAGCGCAGATTCTCCACCGTGCCGGCCGTCTCCCGGACTTCCACCTGGATGCCCCGTGCGGCCATGAACGTCGCGTACTGCTGAGCAAACTGATAATAGGCGCCACCTTTGGCACCTGCCGCCAAGCGGAAGGCGCGCGGGGGCGGCGCTCCGACAAAATGATAGGCCACGGCGAACCCGGCTGCCGCCACCACCGCCGCCAACCCATACATCACCCAGAAACTACGCGAGCTTTTCATAGGACTCCTACACCTCCATCCGCCCGCCGATGGCCCGTTTCAGCGTCAGTGCATCGGCGTACCCCACGCCGCTATCGGCCGGCAAACCAAAGGCCAACCGGGTGACACGCACGCCGCGAGAGCGCAGCATCTCGGCAATGAATCCCGCCGTGGCATCCCCCTCCATGTCCGTGCTCAGCGCCAACAGCACTTCCCGCACCTGTCCACCCGCCACACGCGTCGCCAAGGCCTGCAGCCGCAACTCCGTGGGGCCGGTCTGTTTAGCCGGCGAAAGCTTCCCCATCAAGGCATGATACCGGCCCCGAAAACCACCCGCCCGTTCCAGCGCGAGGATATCGCCGGCCTCTTCCACCACACATAGCAACGAGTCGTCGCGTGCCGGATCCGTGCACAACACGCAGGGATTGTCAGCCACCGATGTGAAGGCGCCGCACCGTTCGCAACAACGGACCTGCTGGCGGGCTTGCTGCAACGCCCGCACCAACTCGTCTAACAGCGGCTCCGGCCGCCGCACCAACGCCAGCGCAGCACGTTCCGCCGACCGCCGCCCCAGTCCCGGCAGTCGGCTTAACGCGCGAATCAAGGAATCCAGTGCCTGGTTGGACATGTGTTATTATTGCCTGACACGCGCGGTCCATGGCCGCGATCAAAGGCCAGCCGGTGTTACGGTGCCGGCCCCCGACCCACCCCCGCCGCGCCTCAACCACCCAGCATGCTGGCCAAACCACCACCACCGCCCTGCTGCATCAGCTTGGCCATATGCTCCTGAGTCTGTTTCTTGACCGCCTTGAGCGCGCCATTCACCACGTTCAGCAACATCGTGTCGAAGCGCTCGGGCTTGCCGGCCACCACTTCTTTAAGCGCTTCCGGCGTGATCTTGATCGACACGATCGTAAAATCGCCCCGCACCACGCAGGTGATGCCGCCGTTGCTGTATTCGCTGGTGATCTTCTCAATCTCCGCCTGGATGCGCTTGGCTTCCTTACGCATCTGCATCGCCTGTTTCACTTGCTCAAACATGTTCGCCATGATGTTTCTACCTTTACCAGTTATTCTTCCACTTCCACCACTTTGCTACCTTCAAACATTTCCAGCGCGCGCCGCACAATCGGATCTTCCATGACCGGTGTGCGCGTCGCCGGCGCGGCGGCCGCCAGGGCGGCCGGCGGGCTCGCCTGCCGTAACACATTTAACTGCCGCACAATCTCGTCAATGGTCACCATCGTGGCGGCCCGGCTGCAACGGACCAGCGCAATCTCCAGGCGCGTACGCACCGACAAGGTATGCCGCAGACTCTCCTCGGCCATCACCAGTTGCTCCGCCACACGCAGCAGACGGGCGGGATCCGCCAAGGATGCCTGCGCTTCCAGCACCCGCACCTGCTCCGGCGTGGCGTCCAGCGCTGCCGCCGCGGCCGATGCGCCGATCGTCTCATAGACCAGAAGATTACGCACATGCCCCAGCAGCTCCACCACCAGCCGGCGCAGATCCTTGCCCGCACTGTCGAAGGCGTTCACCAGTTGCAGCATCGCACCCATTTCCCCCTGCAACATGTGGCCGACCAGCGACTCGAGCGACTTACGCGAGACCAACCCGAAGACCGCCAGCACATCCTCCTCGGTCAGGGTGTCGCCCTTGAAGGAGATCAGTTGATCCAAGGCCGAGAGCGCATCGCGCATCCCGCCATCCGCGCCACGTGCCACCGCCAGCAGGGCATCCTCGTCAATCGTGATCTGCTCGGCCGTGCAGATATGGCGCAGGCGCTCGACGATCATGGCCGTGGCAATCCGCCGCAGATCAAAGCGTTGGCAGCGCGAAATGATGGTCGGCAGGATCTTATCCCCCTCCGTGGTCGCAAAGATGAACTTTACATGGGGCGGCGGCTCCTCCAGCGTCTTGAGCAAGGCGTTAAAAGCCGCCGTGGAAAGCATATGCACTTCGTCAATGATGAAGATCTTAAACTTGCCGCGTACCGGGGCAAAGCGCACCGCATCGCGCAGGTCGCGCACCTGGTCCACACCGTTGTTCGAGGCACCGTCAATCTCCAACACATCAAAGGAGTTGCCGCCGGCGATCTCGCGGCACATATCGCAAGCGTCGCAGGGCGTGGCTGTCGGTCCCTGGGCACAGTTCAACGCCTTGGCAAAGATACGCGCCAGCGTGGTTTTGCCGATGCCGCGCGGCCCGACAAACAGAAAGGCATGCGCAATGCGCCCGCTTTCAATGGCATTGCGCAGCGTGCGCGTCACGTGGTCCTGCCCGACCACGTCCTCGAACTGTTTGGGGCGCCACTTCCGCGCCAGCACTTCGTACGCCATGATGCCACTTCCTTAGCCGGTCAACCCACAAGCGGGATACCCGCTCGGACCGGGGAAATCAATACTCGGTTACCGGCGGAAACTCAAGCCGGAACCGCTACCCCCCGCACCCGCGTCTTGCCATTTTTCCCGGCTTGGAATATGGTGACAGCCGTAACCGCCTTGGTCATCAACCTTATGGGGCGGACGGAGAGCCACCATGCGCACCTTGCTCGATATCACCCCCCGCACCCAATTCTGCGCCGTTACCGGCAACCCGGTCGGCCATAGCCTGTCGCCCGCCATTCACAATGCCGCCTTCAACCACCTCAATCTAGACTTCATCTACCTAGCCTGTCCGGTGGAGGACGTCGCCAGCCTGCTGGGCGGCATGCGGGCCATCCGGACCTTCCGGGGCCTTAGTGTGACGATCCCGCACAAGATGGCAGCGATGAAATATGTCGATGAAATCGCGGAGGTAGACCGCAGCATCGGCGCCATCAACACGATCATTCACGAGGACAACCGCCTGATCGGCTTGGGAACCGACGGTCCGGCCGCGCTGCAAGCCCTGACCGAGCATGGCGGGGCGACGGATGGCCGGCACGTGCTCTTCCTCGGCGCCGGCGGCGCCGCCCGGGCCATCGCCTTCACCCTGGCCCGCCAGGCCCCGCCCGCACAGATTACCCTGCTAGACATCAACGACCCGCTCTTGCAGGGGTTGCAGCGTGACCTGCAAGCCGGGACGGGCACGCCGATCCAGGCTGCACACCTGCAGGAAGAAACCTTGCGCGACGCCATGGCCAGCGCCGATGTCGTGATCCACTGTACCTCTGTAGGAATGCACCCCAAAGTGGACGCCTCTCTGGTACCGGCGGCCCTGTTCCGCCCCGGCCAGGTGGTCTTCGACATCGTCTACACGCCGCTGGAGACCAAACTCCTGCGTGACGCCCGCGCCGCTGGGGCCCGGGTCATTCCCGGCCTTGAAATGTTTGTCCTGCAGGCCGCTCTGCAGTTCTACCATTTCACCGGACAGCCTGCACCCGTGGCGGTTATGCGGCAGGTGGTATTAGCGCATCTGCAATAAAGGCGGACAGGGGGCTCCGCGCAGAAAAAAAAGCGAGGCGGTCTTCGTGACCACCTCGCTGTTTTTTTGCCCCTATGCCGGTTTACGGCATCAGCAGCGCCGCGCTCACTCGATAGAACGCGCCCGCCGGCGCACTCTCATCCGTAAAGCTACGCATCTGCGCCGCCTCGCCCGGTTGCGCCTGCAGCGTCCCCGCCACCACCCACTGGCTCAAGTTAGTGGACCGCCAGACCGTGTAGACGATCGGATAGATATACACGGTCGGCGAACGCCAAGACAACAATGGCGCTCCCAATGCTGAGGCCGTGATACCCGGAATCTCAAACAACTTCCCGTCGCCTAGGTAGGCATCGAGATCCCCGATATGTCCGCCGAGCGAGCATGGGCTGTGCGTGTTCAATCCCAGCGCCAGCTCCACTCCATCCGGCAGTCCATCGTAATCGCTATCCATCAAATTCGGGCTGGCATCCATCGGGCCATCGGCATAGTCCCGCCAGAGTGCATACCCCTTCCAGGTGATCTCCTCCCCACTATGGGCGGCAATCGAACCGAAGTTCTGCACCTCCCACGAATCGGGCAGCTTGTCGTTGTCCGTATCGCGATCGCGCAGCATGAGTTTTACCCCGGCGGCAGGCAGGACCGACGGCCCCACACTGAACGTACGGATCTCCTGATTCCCGGCGCCGTCATCCGGCACCTGGTTGCGCACAAACCCCCAGGTTTCAGGCGTGTTCAGCAATCCATCGCCATTCAGGTCCAAGAACCCTAGCAGCGCATAGTTGCCCGACGGCAAGCCGCTGAAGGTAAAGGCCCCCTTCTTTTGCAAGATGACCTGTGCCACCGGGCGACCGCTGAAGCCCGGCACATCCTGCACGCGGTAGGCCTGCACAATGAACGGATTCCCATGGTAGTCGTAGGTTGCCAGGAAGTTATCGGTGTTGTTCGGCACCAACGGGAAGGCCACGGAGAGAATCTTACCGGACACGTAATCCACCGTGCACTGGCTGTTGAGCCATGCGGCGGATGAGTTGTTCGTGTCGACCCGCAGCGTCACGCTGGTAAGATTAGAGGTGATAGCCCCCACGTCCGTGAAGACAACCAGGTTCGAGGCCATGCCCGCGCGACTGAGGCGCAACGACAGCGTCCCCGCCGTCACGACACTGTTGGTCAGCGCCTTATTGCTGAACACCTTTATCGCCCCGCCCACCCCGTTGAACACCCGCTCATCGGTGGCATGGTTCGCGACCTTGCCAAAGTATTCCAGCGTACCGCTGATGCTATACGGACCCATCACCGCCACCTGCTGCTGGCCATTGCCCGGCAGAGAGCTGCCGGTGGTATCCAGCACCACCCGCGACCAGGCCGTATAGCTGTCGCCTAGGATGTTCGGGTTGTTCTTGGGCGTAACACGCCAGTAGTACACGCCATCTGCCATACTCAGGAACCCGGGTTCGGCATATTGCGGCTTGTAGCAATAGTGCGCCACCCCCCCATCATCGCGATAGAACGGCGCGCGTATCACCGCGCTCAGGATCACCGGACCCGTCATGCTGGTCTGGCGCACTTCCAAGGCAAATGCAGCCACGTCATCCGCCGCCGTCCACTCGAACTGCAGCGGCAGGGTATGCACCGTCGCGTTCAGCGGCGCTATGATCGTGGGCGTATCAAAAGAGGCCGTCGTCCAGCGCTGCTGGAATGTCGCGTACGGGATGGAAGGCACAAACGTATCCAACCGCCCGCTCGGGTTATGCATCACCGACCACCGGTACTGCGGCACATAATCACCGCTCTTAGGGGGCGTACCCAGGCCGGTCAGTTTGCCAATATGAACCAGGTCGGCTTCGGTGACGTACGCACGTGGCGCGCGCAGCGTAATATCCGCCACGGTCGTATATTGCGTCGAGCCGGCCTGCATCCAGATGTAATCAACCTGCACACGGCTGCTGGTCACCCCTTCCGGCAGGGTCCACTTGAGGCGCGGGAAGCCGATGGGCGCATCCTGGAGCATGAACTCGACGGCTACCGCGCTCCACCCCACCGTGACAGGTTGGTAGATGGCGTAGCCACAGGGCTCGCCTGCATTCCACGACCCACTGCCATCCACATCCATGTAGGCGAAGAACCAGTTCTGGCCCTCGCGCAGGCCGCCTTCCTCGATATCCGCCGCGCTCAAGGACACGGTCTGCACCGCGCCCGTCGGGCCAGGGGCGACAAAGATCGCGTCCGGCGTGCCATCGCGCAAGTCGGTCGTGTAGCTCTCGATGCGGATCTCGCCGGAAGCCTCCCCGCCGTACCAGATGGTGGCCACTAGCGCTGGCTGCGGCTTGACGCTCGCTGCCATGGGATCTGACCCGGACATGTACTCGCCGTAATTGGACCAGCCGTCCTTGTCGGGATCGTTCGCGGCCTCATACTCGTACGGCAGCAGGCCATGCTTCGCCTTCCAAGCCGGCGGCAGGCTGTCCATCGGTGTGTAGAGCTCACCGAAGGTTAGATCCTGATCGCTCCAGCGGTTGTCATAATCCAGGAAGCCGTTTCCGATGCTATCTGGCCGGCGCGGATCCGTACCTGCCAAATATTCGGCCGCATTGCAAAGGCCGTCATGATCCGGGTCACCCCATGTGCCATTGTTGTCATCCCCGCCAGACGGATCCAGACCGTACTGGTTTTCCCACCAGTCCGGCAAGCCATCGCCATCGCTATCGGCATTGAACGGATAATCCGCCGTGGCATTCGCATTGGTGGTGAAGTAGACACCCGCGCCGAGTTTACCGGCGTAGGCATCGAAGGTAAACGGCTCCACCCCCATCCGATAGGTGAAGTCTTCCAGCGTGGTGCCACCATCGGTACAGGGGAACATACCGACCAGGGCGACGCGCTGCATGGAGAGCATCGGATCCGTGGTAATCGGCACGCTGCCGATCAACCCACGCAAGACTCTGGCATCCGGAATGTAAACACCATACTCCGTATCTGGGTTGCGTAGCGCGGAGCGCTCATCCGCGGTAATGCCAACCTGGAAATCAAAGTTGAAATAGGTTACCAGCCCCCGCTCGTTCCCCGACAGATTCCGGGTTGCGAGACCGCTCACCAACTTACCCTTGTCATCCAGGCCGGCCATTTCCGCAGAAGCTAACGCTCGGTTCCAGATCCGGATTTCGTCCATCTCACCGACCAAGGTCTCGCCGAACACGCAGGGACCGGCCGCCGCATTCACATACCAGAAGTTCATAGGATCCGGAATAATATTGGGGATATCCGGCATGTACATGCGCTCCTGCTTCGTATCCAACAGGCCGTCCACGTAGAGATAACAAGCGTTGGCATCGCGAATGTACGCCACATGATGCCAATTACCGTCATTTACCGGGATCTCACCCTCAATGTCATTCACATTGAAATCAAGCCCAGACAGCCATTCGATGCCGTTGGCGCCGGTATGCCAGACGCCATACGCTAGTGCGTACCGCCCCAACAACGTCCCTTGCCCAGACAGGCCCAGGCAATAATTGAAGTTGTCGTCCGTCTCGTTGCTTTGACTACGACGGGTGATCAGACGCCCACCCCCAGCGGTGGTCTTTACCCAGCATTCCAACGTCCAATCCTCACGGAGCATATCGACTGAGTCCCCGTTGGGCAGCAGCGAGGTCGCCGTCTCTTTCAAATGCCCGTTACCACTCAATTGCAAACGGCCGGCCGTGGTGTTGCCACTCCCCACCAACAGGGTGGAAGCCCGGTTATCCGCGATGGACTGATCGTCCTGCGCGATCTTCCAGAGGCGGATATTGGTGAGCTTGCCACGGAAGCCCGGCCCACCGAAGATCACGTCACCGGGGCCAATGGCGGACTGCCAGCCCACAAACGTATTGGCCACCTTAACGCCATCCACGAAGAGAGCCAGTTCGTTATCCAAGCCGCTGTTACTGATCGTAAACCGGGCCGCCAAATGCACCCACTGGTTGGTCGCCAGCCTATTGCCCGGCAACAGGGTTGCCACCACGCTGGCTCCGCTCAGGTCCGTGTCAAAGGCCGCATACGGCACACCATTGGACAAGCCCAGCTCGTAGTTGCGCAGGTTCTTGTCATACGTGCGACGGCTAATCAGCGGCATAACCCCGGCCGCGATCGCATCCAGTTTGACGTAGGTCTCGATGGTCCACGCAGACATGCTGTGACGTGCGGTGAAGCGATTATTGACCTTGTCCTGCACGGTCACGATGTTGCCGGTCGCCGCCCCCGTGAAGGCCAGCGTACGCAACATGAAGGGGCTGCTGGAGTCCGCCGGGTTCGTATCCCCGCTCAACTCCGCGCCGTCGTTACGGCCGTCGTCGTCCGTATCGGCATTTCCCGGGTTGGTATGGGTCAGATCCTGTTCCACCCCATTCGAGATGCCGTCGCCATCGGCATCCTCATCGTAGTCGCTGATGCCGTTGTTGTTCGAGTCGGCCTGCAACGGATTGGTTCCCGCCAGATACTCATACAGGTTGCGCAGCCCGTCGCCATCCGGGTCGCCATCGGCGCTGTCATTACCAGACGCGCTAAACGGATCGAGCCCATTGGCGGTCTCCCACCAGTCCGGCAGACCGTCGCCATCCGAGTCACCCGTGGTCTTCACTACTTCGCTCGTTGCCAGGACCGCCCCCGCCGAGAGTTGGCCGGCATAGCGCCAGTCGCGGCGCCAGTCGGCGGCCAGGGTGAAGTCTTCCACCGTCGTACCGCCATCGTCAAAGCGGAACCACCCCGCCAGACCGTTAACCACCACCGCGCCACCGCCGCCGCCACCGAGCTTGGGTAGAATGTTACCCACATTCAGGCGGCCGCCCGTGACGGTTTTACCCGCTAGGGCCGGATCGGGATCCACGTTATTCAGAATGGCGGCCTTCAACGCCGCATAGCCCAGCCGGTTATCGACCGACAGCACCAGCGCCGCCGCGCCCACCACCTGCGGCGCGGCCATGGAGGTGCCGCTCGCCAGACCATTGGAGCGGCCCATTTCCGAGCCACCCATCGGCAGGGTGCTCAGGATGTCCACGCCGGGCGCGCCCAGATCCACGGTCTGCGCCCCGTAGTTACTGAAGTAGGCCAGCGCATCACGATTATCCGTTGCAGCCACGGCTATGATGTTGTCGAGGTCATACGAGGCGGGATAGGCCGGCGTCGCGTCGTTGTCATTCGCATCGTTAGCCGCAGCGGCCACGAACAAATGGTCGTTGTTGCCGGCGGTCAGAATGGCATCATACAGCGCCTGCGAGTACTGGTAGCCGGCCCAACTGTTATTGCTGACGCGTGCGCCCATCTTCCAGGCATATTCGATCGCGGCCAGCGCCGCCGACAGGCTCAACCCGCCTACGTTGTCAGCAATCTTTAGCGCCATAAGCTTGACGTTCCAGTTGACGCCGCAGAGGCCGGAGCCCTCGTTGCCGCTGGCGCCAATAATTCCCGCACAATGCGTGCCGTGGCCGATGAGATCATCCATCGGGTCGGCATCGCCGGCGCCAAAGTCGTAGCCGTAGACGTCGTCCACATAGCCGTTGCCGTCGTCGTCAATGCCGTTGCCTGCAATTTCGCCCGGGTTCTTCCACATGTTGTTCTTCAGATCCGGGTTGGTATAGTCAATGCCCGTGTCAATCACGGCCACGACCACCGAGCCCTTCCCGTGGCTAACATCCCACGCCGTCGGCGCATCGATATCCGCACCGGCCACGCCGCCGCCCGGCCCATTGGTACCCAGGTTGCGCAGCGCCCACTGCTGGCGGAAGAGCGGGTCATTCGGGGTGGTCTCGCAGAGTTGCAGGGCGTAGTTCTGCTCGACATACGCCACACGGCTGTCGGCGCGTAGCGCGGCCATCTTGGTCGCCAGGTCACTGCCGTCGGTGATCCGCACATGCAGCGCGGGTATGATGTTAAAGCTCTTAACCACGCTCACACCGGCAAACGACTGCGCCAGCGGCGCGACCGCCAGGCGTCCACCGGTTGGCTTCAACCCGATGATCAGCTCATCCGCCGAAGCACCCGTGGCGAGCACCTGTGCGGAGGAACTCGCCTGCTGGCGACTGACCGCGGCGCTGGCGGCGGCGGTCGTGTTGCTGAAGCTCACCTGCTGCCCGCCGGCCATCTGCCGGATGGCGTCCCCGTTGTATGCAAACGCTGCGATGCGCACATCGTCGAGCAAGCCTTCGAAGCCGCTGGCCACACCCACGCCGTTGGCGCTTAGGCGGCCACCACCGATGGTCAGCTCACCACCCAGCGCCATGTTCGCACCCGCGCCGGTCACCGGCGCCACATAGACATCCTTGCGCCAAGCCACGAGCTCGCCGTTCACAAACAGCTTCAGCGCATTCGAGGCGGCCTGGTACGAGGCCGCCAGGTGCGTCCACTTTTGAGCAGCGATCTCATCAAAGTGGTCCATGCCGTTTAACATCACCGTGCCGGCTTGGTTAGCCTCCACACGCATCTCGCCGGGCACGCCGTTGGTCAAGGTGCTGTACCTGATATACGGCCGCAGCACGCCTGCCCGGTTCGCCACACCCAGTTCGTAATTTACCAGCCCATCGGTGAGCGTGCGCGCCACGATAATGCCCTCGGCACCATTCGTCGGCCACACCCAGGCCGCCAGCGTGAACTGTTCATCCATGGCATGACGGGCCTGCGGCGGAACCAGCACACGGGCATTGCCGTCCAACGACAAGGACCGATTGACCATCGGGCTAAGCGAGCTGAGCGGGTCCGTCATGCCCGGCGCCAGAATCGATGTGCCCATGACCTCTTGGTAGTCAGGCGTTCCGTCATCATCCGTGTCGGCGAGATCCGGCATGGTCCCGAGTTGCTGTTCCAAGCCATTGGAGAGGCCGTCGCCATCCGCATCCAGCTCAGCATCGGCCACCAACCCGCCAAAGGTGGCGGCGGCCAGCGGATTGAGCCGGGCCCGGTATTCGTAGTAATTGTTCAACCCATCGCCGTCGGCATCATCCGCGCCCGTGTACGTCGAAATCGAGCCAAACGCGGCGATCTCCCAGGCGTCGGGTAGTTCATCCGAGTCCTGGTCCACAAACTGCGTTGCCGCGATAGGTGTATGGGTGCTAACCAGCAGCGCATCACCAATCAACTCGCCAGCATGCGCCCAGTTGTTCAGCCAGTCGGCCCGCGGGGCCGCAAAGTCCTCCACCCGGTTGATTGCCAAACCGAAGGCGTTGGTCGTGGAGCTGACGCCAAACGGCCCGTCGTCGAAGCGATAGTAAAGCGCGGGACCATTAACCATATTCTCGTAGGTTTGGTACGCGCCGGCCGACAGGCTCGCCACGCTCTCAGCCACCGCCCAGATGCGAACTTCATCCAGCAGGCCGCAGAAGCCTTCGCCCACCCGCACCACAGGCGCGGCGGAACCGTACGCCAATGACGGCAGCACTTCCACCGCGGTTTGCGCCGCCAGTCGCCCATCGAGGTAGAGGCGCAGCTTGCCGGCGTCGGCATCATAGACACCCGCCAAGTGGTACCACTGGTTACTGCGGCTCAGGGTCGTCGCCCCCTGCGCGATCCGGTTATATAGCACACCGTGGAACACACCCGCCAACCGCACATACGGCAAGTGGTTGGTAAAGCCTAGCTCATAGTTAACCGTTGTACCCAGCCCGCGCTGGATCACGCAGCCATTGCCCGGGAAGGCCGGATCCGGATTCACCCACGCTTCCACGGTCCAAGAGCCATTCAACGCCAGACGGGTTTGATTGACAGGCAGTTTCACATACCCCGTTCCCGACAGCATGAGCGCTCCGCTCTTGGCCGGCGACAGCGACGCATTCGGCAGCGTAAACTGATGCGCCGTGGTGCCACGCACCTCATCAAAGTCGGAGATACCATCATCATCGGTATCCGCCAGCAACGGATGCAGACCATAGCGTTCCTTCTCCGCGTTGGTCAAGCCGTTGGTCGTTCCCATCGCCCAATAGACCGGCGCCAGCTCGCTCCCCAGCAGTTGCCCGGTAGGCTGCCAAACCGGATCACGCGGATCCTGCCGCAACTTGCCATCGGCATCCATCAGGTAGATATAGGCCACCGAGACGCCGCTGCTCGAGAGGTCGCGCGCGCCATCTTGCACGCCATCGCCGAAGCTGTCGCTGCTGTACGGGTTCAAGCCATACTGGATTTCCCACCAGTCCGCCAGTCCGTCACCATCACTATCCAGCGTGCCCGGCAGCTCACTGGCATCCGTACCGAAGTTGCCGAAGAAGGTGGCGCCGCCCACCAGCGTGCCGGCATGGATCCAGTGGTTGGCCCAATCGGCAGTGACGGCCGCGTTCTGCACCTGACCACCCTGCGCCCAGCCCTGACGACCGCTGCCGTAGTAGGTGGCGGCGGCATAAATATGATTGGTTACGCGCGCGTCCGCGGCCGCCGTGTTGTCGTCGAAGTGGTACTCCAGCACCGGGACCGACCCGCCACGCACCACCACATCATCCAACATACCCGCAAAGCCACGACCGATACGTAACGCCGCCGGTCCCAGCGCCATCGTCAGCGGCCGCAGTTCCGTGATCGCGGCTGCGACCAGTGCCTGCGGAGCCACCGCACTCCCTTGGTAGAGGGAAAGCTTCCCGCTGGTGGCATCGAAGATCGCCCGCACCACGCCCCACTGATTAGCCGGCAACGCGGATAGCTCCGGCGCCGTCAGCGTCACATTGGTGGTGGGTGTCGCGAACTGAACAAACGGCACATAGTTGGACGTGAGGCCTAAGCAGTAGTTGTACCGTCCATCCGCCACCTGCCGCGCCACAATCTCTGCGGTGCCGCTTGGGCGACTGGTCGGGAAGACCCAAGCCGAGATATCGAACGAGCTCAACGCCTGCTGCGCGTCTGGTGCGGCCAGCACGTAGCTAGTGGGCTGCCCATCCAGCCGTAGCACGCTCGTCAGCGCTGGGCTCGCCGCATCAGCGCCGTCCATATCGTAGCGCACTTCTAGCGCATCCGTTAGGCCGTCGTCATCCGTATCCGCTAGGCGCGGATCCGTGCCGGCCGCCTGCTCGGCCGCATTATTCAAGCCGTCGCGATCGAAGTCCTCTTCCCCATCCGGCGTGCCGTTGCCATCCGTATCCTTCTCCAACGGATTGGTGCCACACCAATACTCATAGAGGTTAATCAGACCGTCATCATCCGTGTCGCTTGAACCATCAATCACACCATAGAGCTGCTGGAACCAGTCCGGCAGGCCATTCCCGTCGGCATCGCGCAGACCATAGACCGGCGCCCAATCTGTGGCCGTAACGGCGTCGTTCTGGCCATCGGCGCCTGCGCCCGCCGCCACGTCATCCGCCGTGCCCCAGAGGCCATCCGCTCCCGGCTTCGCATCCGTGACGATATCCACTGGCCCCGTCAGCGCATAGGCGGCCTCGTTCGGATGCTTCATATCCTCGATCGTGAGCCCGCCGTCATCGAAGTGATAACCGGCCACCAGCGAGACGGCCCCGTCTACAAACGCATGCATGTTCTCGCTGATCAGACCGCCACTCCGGGCGAGGTTCCAGAAGCGCAGATCGTCCAGCTTGGCCTGCGTAAAGCGATTGGTGGCTCCGCCCATCACCAGGGGAGCGTCCAGCGCGAGCGTGCCGCTCTGCACGTTGCGCGATTCATTCATCTCGCGTGCACAGATCAGCATGCCGTTCTCATGGATACGGATGGCCTTGCGTCCCTCACCGTACACGAAGGCGAGATGAACCCAGGCGTTCGTCGGCAGGGCATTGGCCAACAGCTCGTAGGCGGCCCCACCCGCCCCGCGCACCATCAGGTACGGGCGGTTCGAAGAGATGCCCGCGACGAACGACTGGGTGCCGTTGACAAGCAGATACCGCGCGATGGCGCCACTCTGGCTGGCGCTGCCCAGCTTGACCCAAGCCTCGATCGTCCACCCCTTGGCCGCATTGAAGCCAAGGCCCTCGTCAGAAATCGTCTGGTCGGACGATCCCGAGACCGGTGTGCCCGGCGGACTCATCGTGCCATCCGGCCAGGTGATATCGGTCGTATGCCACCACGCTTGCGCGTTGTTGCCATTACCATCCGAAACCGGTATGGACTGCGGACCAAACTCCACATACTTCTCGCCGGGTTGACCTTCCTTGATCAGCACGCGGACGCGCGAATTCGGTAGGCTGCGATTGCTATAATTATCCATCCAGACGTTGTACACGCCCGTGGTGGCAAAGCCACGTGCCACCGTGATGTTCTCTGGACCAGTTCCAGGAATGTCATCGATGTCGAGGAACGAGCCGGGAATACGCAGGTTCGGCCCGGCATCCGCCGGCAAGCCGGGTCCACGGGCTGTCCACCCCATATGCCGTCCCAGGGGATCCACCAGCCAGGTGTCGAGGTCACCGGGTTGATCCCATTCCTGCGTCACACGGATATCGGCCGGTGCGAAGGTGCCAGTGATCGTAACGCTGGCGGTACCCACCAGTCCTTCCGTATCCACCGCCACCACGGTCAGTTTGTTTACCCCCGAGCGAATAATAGCCGTGTAATCAAACGCCCGCGCCGCATCCAGCGTGAGCTCGGCCACAAAGAGGTCATTATTGTACAACCGCACATGGCTCAACGGCGTCGTGGTTGCAACCGATCCCTGCACGGCGGTGTACCGTACGGGTATCTGCGCGCCATCCTGCGGCGCGGCAATCGTCACGACCGGGCCACCGCGCGTGACCGCCGTAAAGGTAAACCGGTCCGCTCCCGGCACCGTATAGCCGTTCGGCACATTAGTCGCGCCCAGCACTAGGCTGCGCGGAATCCACGGACTCAACGAGTCCGCCGGACCGCTGACGCGATTTGTCACGCCGTATGCGGCGAGGCTGGGCGACAGCCGAGCGCCCACTTCTTCGCCATCCGCGAACCCATCATCATCCGTATCGGTCAGCGCCGGATTCGTGCCGAAGATGTCCTGCTCGTCGCCATTGCTCAGGCCGTCCCCATCGAAGTCCTCGTAATAATCACCGAGGCCGTTACCGTCCGAATCCGGCTCCAGCGGATCCGTGCGGATCAGCGACTCGGTCTCGTCAGTCAACCCGTCAAAATCGTTGTCACGGCCGTTGTGGACGAACACGGGGATCTCATTGGTCCAAGTCCCCGACACCAGCAGCATCAGGTTGCTCGTCCAGTTAACATTCGGCGGCAGGGCGTTTGGCGTTAGCGAGATGCTGATCAGCGGCACCTGCGGCAGGAACGTTACGGTTCCGGTCAGCCCTACGACACTGACCTGTAGAGCCAGTTCCGCCCCCACTTCCGTGATCGGACGGTGCAAATCAAACACGCTAGGTTGCCCGGCCAGCAACCGCACCGGCGAAACCTGCACGCCCTGCTGCCAGGTGGTGATCGTCGGCGGGATTACCGGCAGCGTCATATAGGCCACGGGATACCCCACGGCCATCGCCGTCACCAGCACGTTGGACGTCACGCTCACACCGGTCAGCGGGAAGTAACCATCGTCGAAGCCGGCCGGGATCGTCACCATTTCCGGCACGGTTAGCGCTGCCGGGTCGCTCGAGAGCAGGTAGACGGCCTGTGGTTGCTCTTGTGAACCGACACTACGGTTGCGATGCACCTGCATGGTGACCGTATCACCAGCGGCCACATTGCCACCGGTGTCGACATCCAACAGCAGGGTCAATCCCAGTCCGTTGTACACCGTCACCATGACCGTCTGCCCGCCGATGGTCAGGACGCCATCGTGCAACCCCATACCTTCGGCCAGCGCCACACCGGTAATCGTAATGGTGGCATTGGTGGCACCTGCGGCCAGCGTCACGCTCTCGGCGTTAACCGTGAAGAGCGAGGTGTCGCTGCTCAAGACCTGATAGCTCATGTTCGAAGCTGCCAGGGAGGCCGGGCGCGAGATAGTCAGCGTGACCGAATGTCCAACCTGCACCGTCACAGGCTTCGGAGAGATCGTCAGAACATCCGGTATGCAGGGATTGGAGCCTGCCAAGTACTCCTGGATATTGCTGATGCCATCGCCATCGGGATCGCCATCCGCGCCCGCGATGCCCGAAGCGTCGTTGGGATTCAGGCCGCACCCGGTGTAGAGGTTCTCCCACCAATCCGGCATGCCATCGCCATCCGTGTCCACATCCACCACGAACGGCGCTTCGCCGGCCGCGAAGTTAGTGAAGGTTGCGCCCCCCACCAGGGTAGCCGCATGCCGCCAATTCTGCCGCCAATCGTGCCGGTAGTTGGTGGCAAAATCCTCGATCTGGCCGGTGAACCAACCCGCCTGCATGCTGGTACCTACCGTGCCGGCCTGACAGGAAGTGCCGTCGTCGAAGCGGTAATAAGCGACGAGACCCGACTCGGCGCCGGTCAACACGCGGGCTCGCAAGGCCGCAATCTCCTCGGCCGTACGCACCACGTTCCAGATACGCACTTCTTCCAGCACGCCGGCAAACCGTTGCCCGATGCGCTGTACCACCGGTCCCATACCGCTGGTACGGGGATTGTGAGAGCAGATCTTGTTGGTGACCTCGACGCCATTGGTATAGAGGCGCAAATACTGCCCCTGCACCATGTAGGTAGCGGCCACATGCGTCCAGTTCGTGCCGGCCGGGATTGCCAAGGGAGCGATCAGGGTGTTGGAGCCAAAGCCCACCACCGGACGGCGGTTGCCATCCAGACCGAGGAAGTAGTTGGTCACCCCCGGCTCAAGCTCGCGGTACAGGAGTGTGCAAGCGTCGTTAAGGCCAGCCACCGGACGGACCCAGGCTTCCAACGTGAAGTTGGTGACGCCAAAGCGCCGCTCGCCCAGCGTCGGCATCGCCACATAATTCGTCGCCGAGCCGGATAGGACCAACCCGCGCGAGACCTGCGGGCTTAACGAGGAGCCCGGGTTGTAACCGGCTACCTTCTCTTCCAGATCGCTCTTGCCATCGTCATCGGTATCGCGCAGGCGCGGATCCGAACCGTGCGACTGCTCGTCGAGATTCTTCAGCCCGTCGCCGTCAAAGTCCTCGTCCCCGTCCAACACGCCGTTGTTGTCCGTATCACGGGCCTTGGGATTCGTGTCGCAGTAGTACTCGTAGAGGTTGCAGAGGCCATCACCGTCCTCGTCGCCATCCGGCTCAGCCACCAGCGAACCAAAGAACAACTGTTCCCACCAATCGGGCAGACCGTCGGTATCGCTGTCCACATCGCCGAACACCGGCGCGAAGCTGTTGGTGGTAAACGTCACACCGTGCAGCGCGTCCTGCCAATCCAGCGGATGCATGGCGTCTTCAGCCGTCAATCCGCCATCATCGAACGAGAACCGAGCCACCAAGCCCAAGTTGTTCGCCGTCAACGGCACGGACGACAAAGCCGCCACCGCATCGAAGTCGGCCCCTGGAGCGCCGTCATCCATGGCATAGCTATTTTGTCCGTTATCGGTTAACCGCACAAACCGATAGATTTGACCTTTCGCCACGCTGGCGTCGATGTCGACGGCGGACAGCGCGCCACCGATGTTGCCGATCGTGACCCACTTCTCGCCGTCCTGGCTGATTTCCAGCGTCACGCCTTCGACCTCGCCATTACACCCCCACACGTACAGGTCGGGAGCGACGGTGCCATCGCCGATCAAAGCGTTGTCCGTGAACTGCAAGGTTACCGTACCACGCTGGCCGAGCGCCAACCCGTGTTGGGCGCCCGTGAGGTAGTTAATATAATCTGGCGCCCCCAAGACAGCGGCGGTATTGGTCCACTGGTTGTTCGG
This sequence comes from uncultured bacterium, assembly GCA_903861045.1. Classification (GTDB taxonomy): domain Bacteria; phylum Verrucomicrobiota; class Kiritimatiellia; order RFP12; family CAIWXQ01; genus CAIWXQ01. The sequence continues at coordinate 73,145 of CAIOST010000191.1, forward strand.
CCCCCCGTCACGGTAAGCTACCACCGCATCCGCAAATGCTCGATCACCCATTTGGACGTATACCCCGCTGTACGTCGCCGGTGTGAACGTCCCCACGAATTCATTCGATTCGGCAACAGAGGCCGAGTACGCGGCGATTTGATCGGCGTAGGTCGCGATCTGGTCGAACGAACGCACCACATTCCAGCAGCGCAATTCATCCAGATGACCTTGGACCCCCTCGCCCACCAGCAATGTCCCATCGCCCATCGCCGGCGGTAGCAGCGACTGCTGGGCCTGATAAGACTCGCCATTGATGTAGAACGACAGACTACGCGCTTCGGCACTCCACGTGCCTGCGAGGTGGATCCAGGTATTGGACGGTAGCGACCGCGTGCCACCAGCCTGCACCAGCAATCCGGTCGCGGTCTCAAATTGTACCGCAGGGATGTTGTGCGTTACGCGTAGACCCAACGTCAGGCGGCCGGCCGCATTCACGTGGGCCACCAGATTACCCGTCTCGTTGGTCGAGGCCAGATTGATCCAGCATTCCACCGTCCAATTCGTCAGATTGAAGCGATCCGCGCTGCCCACGCTCACGCCGGCCACAGGATCTCGTACACCGGTGCCCGTCAGCACCAGACTGCGGGATACCGCCGGGCTCGCCGCACAAACCGGGCTGGTGATACGGCGCCCGTCCGCCTTATAGATCGATGGATTGACTTCGTCGCCATCCGACACGCCATCGTCATCGGTATCAGCGTTCAACGGGTTCGAACCCAAGGCGAACTCAGCGGCATTGGAGAGGCCGTCGCCATCGGAATCTTCCTCGCCATCCACGAGGCCGTCATGGTCAGAGTCCGGCATGCGTGGATCGGTGCCGCACAGGTACTCCTGCAAGTTGGAGAGGCCATCGCCGTCCAAGTCATACGAGGCGGCATACTCCGGATGATTAACCGTTTCGATACGGTCGGGATCGAGGTTGAAGCGTTGCTCGAACCAGTCCGCCATGCCATCGCCGTCGGAATCCAGCCGGAAGGGCGTCTCGTTGGCCCATGCCGCCACATTCGCCACATAGTTCGTCAGGTACTGGCGATCCATGTAGGTGAAGTGAATCGCGGTGGTGGCGGAGAAAGTGCCGGCATAGTTGCCATCCCGCAGATGGACAAAGTCCTCCACCTGGCCACTCCGGTTGGCCGGATCCATGCCGTCACACATCGGCCAGTAAGCTGCCAGACGGGAAGAAAGCACTTGGATCGGGGAATACGCGATCGGCGCATTGACCAGTGAGCCGTACCGAACGCTGGCACCTTCGACAAGGGTGCCATAGATCACTCTGGCCGCTGTATCCTCCACAAACTTCGCCCCGCGCAGGGAGACGTTGTCGAAGTCGAAATACGAGATCAGACCAGGCACGGACGGTAGAATCTTCGTCAGGCGCTGCGCTTCGATCTCGCTTCCGGTCAACCCCCGATCGAAGATGCGGATTTCATCCACATCGCCCACGAACTTCTTACCGACGGTTAGCAGGCCGGCATTCGTCGCGGCATAGTAGGGTTGGTCGGTTTCATTCCAGCCGTAATAGCCATTACCGCCCCAAGACGGCCAATACCCATACCAATAGGAGTAGCCATAGTAATCCCAGCCATTGTTCAAGCCATAATTATTGTTATTATTGGCTAGATACTTACGCGGCACGGCCGGGTCACCCGCAGCCATATGCCACGTGACATCGCCGATGGCCGGCAGGTTGTTCTTCGGATCAATGGTGATCGCATCCTGGGCGATACCGTCCACGGACATCGCAGCATCTTTGCCGTCGAACGTAAACGCCATGAAATGCCATTCGCCATCGGCCACGGTGATATCGCCTTGCAGGGTGGCGGTAGCCCAGCGATAGACCGCCTCATCCCACCCCCAATAATAACCCCAACCCGCATCCACACGGGCCTGGAAGGCGAAGGTAGCTTGCGCAAACCCATCGGCATCCACGCTCAAGCGGTAGTTGGAAATCGGCTGGCCATCATCACCGCTACCCGAGTCGCGATCGATGATCGTACCCGCCTGCGTGGTCTTGAACCAAGCTGACACGGTCCACTGATTCAGCGCTACATCCCGCTGGTCGCCGCGCGTCATCCATCCGCTACCATCGAGCGCGAGTACGCCCAGCGCCGCGACATCCTCCCCGAAGAGCAGCGTGCGGTCGCGCAGGCGTGCGATCTCGCCGTACGGACGGGCTACATTCCAGATGCGCACTTCCTGCAGGTCACCGCACAGGTTAGTGGCCATGACCAGCGGCCGATATTGGCGGCCGAGCGCCGGCGTGGCCTCCGTGATCACCCGGCTGAGGGCATTCCCCTGAAAGGAAAGGTCTAGCTTGGTCTCAGCCTCGCCCGCCTCTTTCCCCAGCCGCGCCGTCAGCGTTGTCCAAACATTGGTCGCAAGGACGCGATCCGCGCCCGCCTCGACCTTGTACTCAACGCCGCGATCCGACTCGAAGCGGGTATACGGCAGATTGTTCGTACCAATGCCCAGTTCGAAGGTGACATAGTCAGCCCCCCCAACGCGAGCCCGGCGCTGGACAAGAATGGCATTCTTCCCGGTGGCGGACGGCAGTTGGTTCAACCGCACCGTGGCCTCGACCGTCCAAGTGGCGAGGTTAAAGCGCTCCCCGACCTCATCGGTGCCGGGCACGCTTGCCGGCACCGTGATCGTGCCGTTGCCATTTTCGTTGCGTATATAGCGCATCACATACGGCGAGAGCGAATTCAGCGGATCTGTCCCCATGGCGACTTCTTCGCTATCCGTCAAGCCGTCATCATCGGTGTCGCGCCGGCCGGGATTGGTGCCCCGGGTCTGCTCATCGATATTGGACAACCCGTCACCGTCGCTATCCTTGAGCGCATCCGACACCCCGGTCGCGCCCGTATTCACAGCATGCGGATCCGTGCCCGCCAGATACTCGTACAGGTTGCTCAGACCATCGCCATCGGGGTCGCCAGCGGGGCCGTTTTCGCCCTTGGTGTCATACGGATTCAACCCATGCGACGCCTCCCAGCCATTGGGCATGCCGTCCTGATCATAATCCAAAAGGGTTGGATTTATCGGTGCCCCGAGCGGCGCATCTACGCTGCGCGCATTCCCCAGCAGCGTGCCGGCATTGGCCCAACCGCTGTTCTGATCGGAGGGTTTCGTGAAATCCTCAACCTGTCCGTGGGACCAAGTCGGGCACAGACTGGTGCCCGTTGCGCCGCCTTGATAGGCCGTACCATCGTCGAACCGCAGGTACGCAATCATCGTGCTCGGCGGTTCCAATTGGATCTGACGCAAGGCCCCGAGGCTGCGTGCACCCGGATATAGCGACCAGATGCGCACCTCATCCATGTAGCCTGCGAACCCGGCACCCACCGTCGTGACTGGGAAGCCCAGACCGTTCAGCGCCGGACGCTTGGTGGTGACCATGTCCGCTACAATTTCGCCATCCACTTCCAGCCAGAGACGGCCCGTGTCGGCATCAAAGGCCGCCAACACATGCCGCCACTCGTTCAAGTAAAGTGGGTTCGTATAGGTCAGGGACACGCTGGCGGACTTGTCGTAGGACGTGAACTGGGCTTGTACCTGTCCGCTCGCACTAAGCCCCAGACTGTAGTTATAGGCATTGCTGGCGGCCAGCGAAGAGATCAGCTTCGCGCCCGAAGTCCAACCGGTGGGACAAATCCACGCCTCGACCGTCCACGAGGGCAACTCAAAGCGCGCCTGACTGGGCAACTGTACGCCCCCCGTCGCAGCCCCATCCAAATGTAACACGCGGTCCACCAGCGGACTGGTGGAGAGCCCCGGATTCCAATGATTGAGGACCTCGGTCTGGTCATCAATCCCATCATCATCGGAGTCGGCCAGCCTGGGATCGGAGCCAAAAACCTGCTCCGTGGCGTTATCGAGTCCGTCCCCATCGTAATCTTCGCGATTGTCCGGGATACCGTCGCTATTTGAGTCGCGACTGCGCGGATCGGTACCAGAGAGATACTCATAGTAGTTAGACAGGCCGTCCCCGTCGAGATCGCCACTGCTCGTGATTTCCGGATGATCCAGCGACTGGGAAGAATTCGGGTCCAGATTATAAAGAGCCTCGAACCAGTCCGGCATGCCATCGCGATCCGAATCAACCCCCAGCAGGGAGTCGTCGTCCGTGACATCTACGAAGTGGATGGCATTGGTATGAGAGAAGGTACCGGCGTAGGAAAAATCCATGCGGTGGATGAAATCCTCGACCTGCCCCCTGGTCCGACCGGCGTATGCGCCATCGTCCATTGGCCAATAGCCGGCCAGTTTATAACCCACCACCTCGATCGGCGAGTACTGCACCGGCGCATTGACATTAGCGCCATTTCCGACCGCAACCGCATCAATCAGATAAGTAAAGGCCCCCGTGCCCGTCTTATCCATAATGGAATCGGGCTTCGCCACGCCCACATCATCGAAGTCAAAATAGGCGGCCAGATGCGGGTCGGTGGGCGAGGCCTTGCGGTACTGGGTGGCGGCCACCGCATCCACACTCATCCCTTGATCGAAGACGCGGATCTCATCCAAAATCCCGACAAACTTGTTACCGATGGTAAACAACCCATCCTGCGTGGCCAACGAGAAGGTGTCGGCCGTATCCGGATTCAGGTTATACCCGAAATCATACCAATACCAATAGTAGTAGTACGGATTGTAGTTGCCGAACTTGGTATAGCCTCCAGGGCGGTCCCCTTCATTCGGCGCCATGTGCCAGGTTACGGCTGCCATGTTCGGCAGATCGTTTTCCGTATCCATCGTGATCACATCCTGAACCATGCCATCGACATACAAGGCGGCATCCTTGCCATCGAAGGAGAAGGAAACGAAGTGCCAGTTGCCATCGCCCAGCGTGGTGCTAGAGGTCAGCTTGACGGTCGCCCAGCGCGCCATATTGTTGTTGCCATACCAGTAGTACCACCCCCTGTTAGGCTGGACGTAAGCCTTGAAGTCGAAGGAGGCCTCGACATTGCCCTCCGGCGTGATGTCCACCTTATAGTTGTAGATGGGTTTCGCATCGTCGGCCAAGCCGGCTTCGCGCTGTACGATCGTACCGCCCCGCGTGGTCTTGAACCAGCTCTGGATCGTCCAGCGTGACAGCCGGACCTTATCCTGCGTGTTGCGCTGCAGGAAGCCATTCGTCAGGGAAAGCACGCCCAAGGTCGCCACATCCTCACCGAAGAGCAGCGTGCGGTTGCGCAGTTTGGTAATCTCGGCATCGGTACGGCCCACCGTCCAGATGCGAACTTCATCCACGTCGCCCCGCAGGTTGGTGCCGATCGCGAGCGGAACGTTCTGCTTGCCGAGCACGGGGTGCACATCCGCCGGCAACTGCGTGGCCGTCCAGACCGTCTGATAGAAGAGGTCCAACTGACGGTGCTGATCCTGGCCACCGCTCGCCAAACGCGCGCTCAGCGAGACCCATTCACCCGTGACCATCGGCCGCCACGAGCTAACCTTGTATTCCCGACCCAGATCACTCTGGAACCGGGCGTAGGGCAGGTTGTTCGTGTCAATCCCGAGTTCAAAGGTCACATACCCGGACAAACCGGCTTTGCGCTGGATCAGAATGACGTTCGTCTTGGACTCGGAAGGGAGTTGACGCAACCGTACACCGGCCTCGATGGTCCAGGTCTCCAAGTTGAACCGTTCGCCCGTTTCATCCTTGCCAGGAATGATGCCGTCAACCGTCAACACGCCGCTGCCGGTCTCATTCTGCACGTAGCGCATCACATAGGGGCTGATCGAACTACGCGGATCGGTGCCCATATTGAGCTCGTCGCCATCCGAAAGTCCATCATCATCGGTATCTACCATATCTGGACGGGTCTGATGCCGCTGCTCTTCGGCGTTCGAGAGACCGTCGCCATCCGCATCTTCCAGTCCGTCCACCGTGCCATTGCCATCGCTGTCCACGATGCGCGGATCCGTTCCGGCCCAGTACTCGTACAAGTTGCTCAAGCCATCACCGTCCGGATCCCCGTTGGCCCCATCGGCACCACCGCTGCTGCGAGAATTGAGGCCGTAAAAGACCTCCCACCCATTCGGCAACCCGTCCCCATCGCTATCACCCAGAGAATCACGGACCGGGCCGGAAGCTGGATTTAGCACCATCGCCGCGCCCCCGCGTAGCGTGCCGGCATGGCGCCAGCCGGTCTTCCAATCCTGCGGACACATAAAGTCTTCTACCTGTCCCGTATTCCACCCGACCTTGCGGCTGGTATTCGTACTGGTGCCATCATCGAAGCGCAGGTAGGCGACTAAGCCCGTACTCATCCCCGTGATGGGTGTTGCCAGCTTGGCCAAGCTGGGGGCCGGCCGGCAGACATTCCAGATCTTCACCTCATCCAGATAGCCGGCAAAGCTCTCACCTACCACCGTGCTGATAGGTCCAACTCCGTTCTGGGCGTCCGTTTTCGAGACGTATAGCTCCTGCTCCACCACCCCGTTCACAGTAATGTTGAGATAGCCACTCCCCGAATTGAACGACGCGGCCACATGCGTCCAGACGCCCGTGCTCAACGCGTTGGAATAGCAAATACCCACATCGGCTACGTGATTGCCCGCCGTGAACTTGGTCACGAGTCGTCCAGCGGTATCCATGCCGAGGAAATAGTTCCAGACACCGGGTTCGACGCTGCGACCGATGATGGTCGCGGTGGTGGCGGGCAGGCTGGTCGGGCATATCCAAGCCTCGATGGTCCAGTTCGTCGCAGCGAACCGCAACTGCGGCGGCAACTCGACATAACTGGTGCTGGCTCCATCCACGACGAGGACGCGATCCAGCAGTGGCGCTAGCGCGCTAGCCGGGCTGGTGTAGAGTTCGTCACCGTCCAGCACGCCGTCATCATCCGTATCCGGTAAGCGCGGGTCTGAACCTTCGACCTGCTCATCGCCGTTACTCAGCCCATCGCCATCAAAGTCCTCTACGGCATCCAGCACGCCATCATTATCCGTGTCCCCAGCCATGGGATTCGTGTCGCTATAGAATTCGTACAGGTTGTTGAGGCCGTCGTGGTCCGAGTCGCCCGTCGGAGTAGCGCCATCCGCAAAGTATAATTTCTCCCACCAATCGGGCAGGCCGTCGTGGTCCAGATCCAATTCCCCGGCGAAGTCCGCAAAGGTACTGGAAGTGACGTTCGTGGTGCTGATCGCATACTGCCATTCCAGCCGGTGCGTGAAGTCCTCAGCCGAGGTGCCGCCGTCGTCAAACGTATACCAAGCTAGCGGACGATCCGGCAGCGTCGAGGAGATCGCAAAGATGGCTGAAACATCCACGCCGGGAGCCTCATCCCCATAGTTATTCCCGCCGGTATCCGAGAGTCGCACATACGCGAACTGCTGGCCTGCGGTCGAGGGCACCTGGTCAATATCCACCGTCACACAACCATTACTCCCGAGGCCAAAGGTGCCCATGCGGGTCCAGACAATGCTGTCCGCGCTGATGTCCACTTTGACACCCGCTATAGCCCCCCCCATGAGGATCGCGAGATCGGGACTCCCGTCGCCGTTGCCAACCAGGAAGTTGTCCGTGAACTTCACCACCAGCGAACCACCTTCGCCGAGGCTAACAAATTGGTTGGTGGCGTCCGCCCAGTACTCGGGCACGCCGATGGCCAGCGCCGGATTGGTGTGTTTGTTAGTTGGGCCACCTTCGACATAGCTCACCACTTCGTCAGCGAAGGCGCGGTCCCCCAGCACGACGGTCATCAACCCGAAGGTCTTGCGTTGCACATCCTCGGGCAGCACGATGCCGCCCTGCGAGCCGAAGCCCAACAAGCCGCCCATGCCATCGGCGATATCCGCCGCCGTCCGATCCACACCCCAGATCGCCACGTTATCCACGTGGCCGATGAGGCCCCCACCGATGACGGTCTGGCCAGTGCCTTGCGCACAGGCGGATATCACCGTCTGTGCCTGGTAGGCGCAGCCGTTGATATACAACACCAGCGTGTGCCGGTCCGGATCAAAAACGCCCGCCAGGTACGTCCAGGTATTGGCTGGCAGGGCCGCGGCATTCGTGCCGCCGGCGAAATAGTGCATCCCTGCCGCTGTCGTAAACTCGACCACCGGTTGATTATTCACCACACGCAGGGCGAAGTTCGTCTGGCCCGTCGTCAGCGTGCGAGCCACCACGGTGCCGGTCTCGTTACTGCTGGCCAACTGCACCCAAGCCTCCAGCGTCCATGCCCCGACGTTGAAGCGCTCATCCTGCGGCACGGTGACGACCGTGCCATCCAGGACCAGAGAGCGCTGCACCAGCGGACTGCGGGCGTCCACCGGACTCGTGATCCGGCGCCCATCCGCCTTGACTACCAACGGATTGACCTCGTCGCCGTCCCCTACGCCATCATCGTCCGTGTCCATCAACCCGGGATTCGTACCGTACAGGTCCTGCTCCTCACCATTGCTCAGGCGATCCCCATCGGCATCCTCGTCATAGTCACTGACCCCATCGCCATCCGTATCCCAGAAGAACGGATCCGTGCCCGCATAGTACTCTTGCAAGTTCGTCAGCCCATCGCCATCGGCATCCGTTTGGCCATCCGAAGAACGGTTAGCGTCCAACCCAAAGTACATCTCAAACACATCTGGCATCCCATCGCCATCCGCATCCAGGCGCTGCGGATGCCCGGCCGGCAGCGACAACATCCAGTTGTAGAAATTCGGCACGTTGGTGGTGGCGCGCGACAAGTCCAACGGGTTGAGCGACACGAAGTCAATCGCGTTGGTGGTAGGCACCAGCGTGCCGCGGTATGCCGGTTGATCGGTATGGAGGAAATCCTCGACCGCGCCGACCCGGTTGGTGCCCCGCCCATCATCCATCGGCCAGTAGCCTGCCAACTCACTGCGCAAAACATCCAGCGGACGCATCAGCACCGGCGCATTCGCATCCGTATCCACCGGCAATTGGGCGCTGCCCATTAGCACACCGAAGTTGCCACCGACCCGTGCATCTACATAAGGCAGACTGGTCGCTTTGATATTATCGAAGTCGAAGTAGAGCGCCAGCGCGTCCAGACTGGGCCGCTTGCCCAGTTCCGCCGCCACCTCGGCCGGCGCGCGTACACGACTATAAATCGCCACTTCGTCGATCAGGCCGCTGAAGCCACTGCCCATGGTCAGGCTCCCGCTGCCTGTCAGCGCCACGGGGGCCCCCGCCCAACCTAAGATCGCTGCCGGATCCGTGCCCCAAGTAATGCGCGGATCGAATACATTCGCGGGCGGGAAGCTCTCGCGCGCCATGATCCGGCCATTCACGACGACACTAATTTTGTTCCCGTCGAAGCTCACCATCAGATGCGCCCACTCATCCTGCTTCAGTTGCGCCGCCTGCGCCGTGAGCGTAAAGCTCGCCGGCACGTTGAAAACTTCCACCGTCGGCTCAGCCAGCAGATTAGCCAGCGGATCCGCCAGCAACGGCGGAGCCACTTCCTGATACACGGGCGCGTAGAACCCAATGGTCAGCATGGGCTGACCGATGCCTGACAGGCCCAGTTGGTAGGCCGTCAAGTTATCTGAGTCCCGCCGCATGATCACGCCGCCACCCGCCGCCGGCTTAACCCAAGCCTGCAACGTCCAGATCGGCAGCGCCACATCGGACGAATCGAACACGAGCAGATCGCCCCCCGACGACGACAGACTACCAGCCCGCGCCACATCCGTACCGAAGGTCAAAACCTTGTCGCGCAGAGCCGCGATCTCATCATTGCCGCGCACCGTACGCCAGATGCGCACTTCATCCAGATCACCCGCCAGATTCTTGGCCAGAATCAGATCGCCAGACTCCTTGCCGCTAGCCGGTAGCACATTCGCGATGACACGCGCGGCTTCGTTGGCACCCACAAAGACCGACAGCTTAACCGCGCCGCCCTCCTCGAGGGCTCCGAACCGCCCGGCAATGCTTATCCACGTATTAGTGGCGATCGCTAGCAGCGACTCCGCCTTATATTCGTTGCCGGCGGCATCTTGGAAGCGCACATACACATGACAATTCGTCGTAACGCCCAGCTCAAACGACACCAGACCGTTTGGCTCGCAATAGCGCCCGATCACGACCGCATTATTAGTCGGCGCTTGCTGCAAGCGGATCATGGCCTCCAAGGTCCACTGGGACAGGTCAAACCGACTGCCATTCGGATCCAGGCGACTGATATGGCCAGGTACCGCAATATACCCCGTGCCATCATTATGGATATAGCGCATCACGTACGGCGAACCCGGATCGACCGGATCGAAGCCCAGCGCCGTTTCCTGCTTATCCGAAAGCCCATCATCATCCGTGTCCGGATTACCCAAGTCCGTACCGTAGAAATCCTGCTCGTCGCGGTTGACGATCCCGTCGTTATCCGCGTCCTCCAGCCCGTCCGCCACGCCATCCTCATCACTATCCCCCTCGAGCGGGTTGGTGCCAGCGCGGTACTCGGAGATGTTCGACAACCCGTCACCGTCCGCATCGCCTTCGCGATCCGCGGCATCAAACGCGTTCAACACCTGCACGGTTGTCGCCGGCGTAGTAGCATTGGTGGAACCGCTCGGCACGCCATGCGCGTACTGGTAGGCCAACTCCCAGCCATCCGGCAGACCGTCACCATCCGAATCAACATCAATCGTCAGATTTGCGGCCCGCAGGATGGCATCCATCTGGCTGCCGCGCAACCCGCTAGTAAACAGCCCGGCCGTGGTCTGGTCCGCCACGCGTGCGCCGTTGCGCAGGGTCGCCGCATTGGCCCAGCCGTTGCGCCAGTCCTGCGCATACGTGGTCACAAAGTCTTCCACCTCATGCCCGACGACGCCCGAGCCACTGACGCCATTGGTGTTGGCACCATCATCAAACCGGTAATAGGCCACCAGTCCGCGCTCGGTCCCACGCAAAGCGACGGTGCGCTTGCTTTCAATCAGGCTCGCCGAGTTATTGGTGCTCCAGACCCGGACTTCGTCGATCAAGCCGACAAACCCGGCACCCACGCGCTGCTGCACGGCGCCCACCCCGGTCGCCAGCGTCTGCTGCGCCAGCGTGACACGCCCGGCTTCCGCGCCGTTTACATACAGTCGTAACTGGTGCGTGCCACACTCATACGTTGCCGCCAAATGCGTCCAAGCACTGGTCGAGACGCCCTCGGTCAGTGTGAGCAGCGGCGCCGACGCATCGCCATAGCCGCAGAACGGCTGGCGGTTGGCCGTCAACCCGAGGTAGTAGTTCATCACATCGGTGGCGACCTGACGGTAGATCACGAAGCCGTTGGTGCTCCAGGTGTTGCTTGGCCACACCCAAGCTTCCACCGTCCAGTCCGTCAGGCCAAAGCGCGCCTGATCCGGCAGCTCAAGGTAGGCCCCCGCACCAGGCAGGCTCAAAGCCCGATAGGTCAGCGGATCCAAACTATTGGCCGGATCCGAACCGTTCTGTACTTCGACGCCATCCGCAATGCCATCATCGTCGGTGTCCAAATAACCAGGATCCGTACCGAAGAGCGTCTGCTCATCGCGGTTGCTAAGGCCGTCGTGGTCCTCATCATCGGCCCCGTCTTTGAGGCCATCGCCATCGCTGTCCGGGTTCCTGGGGTTGGTGCCTGCATAGTACTCGAAGAGGTTGCTCAACCCATCGTTATCCAGGTCGCCATCTGGGCCATCCTCGCCCGACATGTTGCCTGGATCGAGATGGTACTTAACTTCATACCAGTCCAGCATGCCGTCGCCATCGCTATCCGGCACATACGGCCAGTTGGTGGGCGTGAGATCGATGAAGCGCACGTGGTTCGTGTCGATCTTCCGGGGGGAGGTGCCGGGTGTCGCACCCGCATAGGCCTCGAAGCTATAGGGCTCTACGCCGAGTCGATAGGTGAAGTCTTCCAGCAGTTGACCGCCATCATCAGCCGGGAACAGACCGACCAGGGCCACGCGCTGGAAGGTCAACAACGGATCGTAGGTGATCGGCGGGACATCCACGCGCCCCGTCATATTGGTCGCATCACCGATAAAGATGCCGTACTCCGACTCCGGATCGCGTACCACTGCGCGTTCATCCGCGACCTCCCGCAACTGGAAGTCGAAGTTGAAGTAGCTGATCAAGCCGCGCTCGGTGCCGGTCAGATTGTGGCTGCCCACCCCGCCGACGACATTGCCACGCTCATCAAATGTAGCCAACTCCGGCGACGGCAGCCCACGGTTCCAGATCCGGATCTCATCCATGGCACCGCTAAGATCCTCGCCAAAGATGCAGGGGCCGACCATGGCCCGCACCCATGCGGCGCCGACCCAGCCGACCGGCGGTTGCACCACCAACAGGCGTTCCTGCGTGGCGTCGAGCATGCCGTCGACATACAGGCGACAGCGCTCATTGTCGCGCACATAGGCCACGTGATGCCACTGGCCGTCGTTCACCGCGATTTCGCCGTGGATGTTATTCACATTGAAGTTGACTTCGATGTGGTCCAAAACCGGGATCGCATCAGCATTAAAGACCCAGACTTCCCACTCTGCCGCGAAGCGACCGAGCAGCGTGCCGTCGTCCTCAATGGCCAGGTAATAGTTGAAATCATCATCCGTGCGCTCGCTGATATTGCGCCGCAGGATCAGGCGGCCAGCCGCATCGGTCCGTACCCAGCACTCGAGCGTCCAGTTTTGGCGCAATAGATCCATCGGATCGCCATTGGACTGGAGCGTGGTCGAGTTCTCCTTGAGATGACCGCCGCCGTTGACCTCGAGGTAGCCTGCCAGCGAAGCCACGTTGCCGAATAGCAGGTTATGGCTCATGAACTCGCGGATCTGCAGATCCGACTGGGCCACCTTCCAGATCCGGATATCCCGTAGACAACCCGCAAAGCCGGCCGAACCCAGCGTCAAGTCCCCGGCCCCCTGCACCGCGACCGCCGTAATCAAGCGACCCGCTACCGGCGTCCCATTAACCAAGAGCGTGGCCAGCCCTTTCACGGCGTCGAAGCGGCCCACCAAGTGGCTCCACTCGTGGACCGGTAGCGCTGTGCCACCTACCAACCAAATCGTCGTGTTGTTCGTCGCACCATTCTGCGCCAAATCGGCGTCAAACCGCAGATAGGGCCGCCCGTTGGTCAACCCGATTTCATAGTTGAGCTTGCCCGTCAGCTCGACCTTGCGGCTGATGATCGGGCAGAGGCCGGCGGTCGCTGAATTCGTGAACTCAGGCCGGACGGCGGCCTCGATGGTGAAGGTGTCGAGGCTCAGGCGCGCGGTACTCCGACCATTGATCTTATCGGCCACCACCAGCGTGTTGCTGGCACCACCGGTGCCGTCGAACTGGAGCGCACGGAAGACATACGGACTGGTCGACTTGATCGGGTCGGTACCATCCAGGAGTTCCTCTCCGTCCGCGATACCGTCGTCGTCGGTGTCGGCCTTAGCCGGATTCGTATGGTAGAGCTCCTGTTCATTGCCGTTCGAAACACCGTCGTTGTCAAAGTCCTCGTCGTAATCGCTGATGCCGTCGAGGTCAGTGTCGGCCACGAATGGATGCGTCCCTGATAGGAACTCATAAAGGTTGCTAAGCCCGTCGTGATCCGAATCGCTATCCGCGCCATTGGGATCGGTATCGGAGAGCGGATCAAGACCCATGGCCTCTTCCCACCAGTCCGGCAGGGCATCGGCGTCCGTGTCGCCCATCGGTACGTAGTAGTTAGCGCGCGTGACTGTGGCGCCACCCTGCAGGCGGCCGGCGTGCGCCCAGCCGTACTTCCAGTCGCTGTTGACCGTAAAGTCCTCCACCGACATGCCACCGTCATCGAAGCGGAAGTTAGCGGTAAGTCCAGCGGCGGTGCCTGGCCCCGTCGCGCCCTTCTTGATGATATTGCCGACATTGAGGCGGCCACCCGTAACCGTCTTGCCGTCCAGCGCGGCGACGGCATCCACACCGCCGAGCAGCGTCGCCTTAACAGCGTCATAGCTGAGCGTCGGCTCGACCGATAGGAGCAGGGCCGCCGCGCCAGTGACATGCGGCGCCGCCATGGAGGTGCCGTCCCAAGCTTCGTAGCTATTGCCTGGCAGCGTACTGAGGATGCTCACGCCGGGTGCGCCCAGGTCAACCGAGCTCGCGCCATAGCAACTGAACGAGGCTAACTGGTCGCGCCGGTCCGTGGCCGCCACGGCAATGATGTTAGGCAGATCGTACGAGGCCGGGTAGTGCGGTACCACCTCGTTGTCTTCGGCCGAATTGCCGGCCGCCGCCACAAAGACGTGGCCGAGCTCCATCGCCGCGCGGATAGACTCGTACTGCGCCTGGTCGTACCAGGTTCCGCCGTAGCTGTTGTTGCTGACCCGCGCCCCCATCTTGCAGGCATAGTCCAACGAATCAATCACGTCGGCGGAGGCCAGGCCGTTCTCGTCGCCGGCCCGCAGGCACATGATCTTGGCCTTCCAATTCACGCCCACCACACCGACGCCGTTATTACCGACCCCTGCGATCGTGCCAGCGCAATGGGTGCCGTGACCCATCGTGTCCATCGGATCCCCATCGCGGTTCTGGAAGTCGTAGCCATACACGTCGTCCACATACCCGTTGCCGTCATCGTCAATGCCGTTACCAGGAATTTCGCCCGGGTTGGTCCAGATGTTGTCGATCAAGTCGGGATGCGTGTAGTCTACGCCGGTATCAATAACCGCCACCAGCACGTCGCGGCTACCGGTGGAGTTTTCCCAAGCCTCAGACGCATCAATATCCGCGTCCGCGACGCCGCCGCTCTGCCCGATGTTGTGCATGCCCCATAGTTCACTAAAGCGCGGATCGTTCGGCAGCGCGTCAAGCTGGCACTTGTAATTAGGCTGCGCGTACTTGATCGTCCCCAAACTCTGCAGGGCCGCCAGTTTCGCGGTGAGATTACCGCTGTCGGTGATCCGCACGCGGCGCACGGGTAGCAGGCCGAACTTTTTGATCTGCGACAGGCCGAGCCGCTGCAGCGCCGCGCTGGCCGCCTCATCACTCACGTCGTCGTTAAAACGAATGAGCAACTCGTCGGCCACATGCGGCAGCATCACAGCCTGCGACGGCGACAGCGCACGGGCCGCCGCCTGGAGGGTCGCGCTGCTGGCGGTCGAGCCGGTGAACGGTTGCCCGTTCGCCATGGCCAGAATCTGCGCCTCGGTCAGCACCAGGTTGGCCAGACGCACGTCGTCAATGTACCCCTCAAAACCGTGCTGCACCACGCCGTTGATCAGCGCGCCGCCGCCGATGCTCAATTCGCTGCCAATATCCACCCCCTCGCCTAACCCGGACAGCGGCGCCTCGAGACCGTCCACACGGTAGGCCACGAGCGCACCGTTAATGTAGAGACGCAACTGATGGTTCGTAGGCGAGTACACACCGGCCAGATGCGCCCACTCACCGGCGACGAGCTCGCCGCGCGTCGCGCCCAGCGTCGTGCCGAAGTTGGTCACCACGCCGGCCACGCCGTACTGCGTGCGGATATCGCGCAGCACGCCGTTGGTCAGGGCGGAATAGCGGATATACGGCAGGATCTTGCCGCTGACGCTGGTCACGCCCAACTCGTAATTTACTGCGGCGCCGCCGGGCGCGTCGCTCGTGCGCCGAGAGATCACGATGCCGTCGGCACCATTGCTCGGCTGCACCCACGCGCCGATGGTCCAGACCGGCATGACGTGGCGGTCCTGCCACGGCACCACCATGCGGCCGGTACCGTCCAGCGCCAACGACCGTGGCGTGCGCGGTTCGAGCGACCGCAACGGGCTGGTCTGTCCCGCCGGCACCAGGTCGGTCTGCGGGTCATCCCAGTTGCCCACGAGCTCCTCGCGATCACTCAGGCCATCGTCATCGGTGTCCCGCAGGTCGGGCATGGTGCCGCGCGCCTGTTCCACGGAGTTGATCAGGCCATCGCCGTCGGCGTCACGCTCGCCGTCAGGCACGCCATCGCCGAAGGTCTTGTTTGCCAGTGGATTAAGTCCAGCCAAGTATTCGGTGCTGTTCTTGAGCCCGTCCCCATCGGCATCGCCGTCGCCGGTGGCGGTCGCCAGGCTACCAAACAAGGCATACTCCCAATGGTCCGGCAACCCGTCATTATCCGAATCAACCGCGGCCTTCGCCGAGACCGGGGTGTTGGTTGTCACAATCACCGCGCCGCCCATTCTCACGCCGGCGTTGGTCCAGCCCGTTGCCCAATCGCCCCGCGCCGCGGCAAAATCCTCAACCGTGGTGCCGCCGTCGTCAAACCGGAAATATGCGACCAGCCCGCCACCGGTGAATTCCATCGTCTGATACGCCCCGGCCACAATCTGGGCCTCCGTCCGAGTCTGTGCCCAAATTCGCGCCTCATCCACCAGGCCCACAAACCCGCCCCCCACCGCCGTACGCACGGCGCCCGTGGCATTAAGACCGCTTGGAATCCCCGCATCCGTGGACTGCTGCCGCAACCTGCCATTTACATACAGCCGAAGTTCCGCGGCGGCGCTGTCATACACACCGGCCAGATGATACCAGTTCTGTGCCAGAGGGAGGGCCACCGGATCGCATGCCATCTGACTGTACACCCGGCCCGCATACACGCCCGCACGCCGCACGTAGGGACAGCCATTGGTCAGGCCGAGATCGTAGTTCAGCGCATCGCCGATGGCGCGGCTGATGACCCGTCCGGTGTTCCCCGTCGCGGCGGGAGCAATCCACGCTTCCACGGTCCAGGATTCGGCGAGCGCAAAACGGCTCTGCAACGGCAGCTCCACGCACGCATTGCCGGCAGGCAGACTGAGCGCGCGCGCCACACCCGGCGAAAGCGCATCGTTCGGCGCCGTGAAGATCAGGCCATTCTTTACTTCGTCGTAATCGCTGATGCCATCGTCATCCGTGTCGCCCAGATCCGGACGCGTATGGAAGGTTTGTTCCTCGTATTGGCTCAACCCGTCCAGATCAGAATCCTCGGCGCCATCCAGCGTGCCGTTGTCGTCCGAATCGGGGTCGTCCGGCCTGGTGCCCCCCCAGAACTCGTACTGATTAGACAAGCCATCAAGGTCGCCATCTTCCTCGCTATCCGCGATGCCATTGCCGTCCGAATCGGCCGCATAGGGATTCAGCCCGTATATGCGTTCCCACTCATCCGACAGGCCATCCCCGTCGGCATCAGCCTGACTCGCCAGCGTGACAGCCACCATGGAGGCATTGGTCAGCGTGCCCGCATTGCTCCAGTCCGTCTTCCAATCCTCCAATGCCACCGCAAAGTCCTGCACCGTGACGCCCCCGTCATCAAAGAGGTAGTACAGGACCGGCCCATTGGTGCCTTGCAGTACAACATTATCGAGATAGCCTTGAATCCCGCGACCCACCAGCGTCGCGACGGGACCAAGGCCTGTGGCTGCGGGACGCTTCTCCGTGAGCGTCATGGCCACGCGCTCCCCATTAATTTCCAGCGACAGCATGCGCGCGGCGGCATCAAACCGGCCCCGCACCCGCACGGCGATATTCAGAGGCAGGGCGCAGAAGTCAGGGGCCACCACCACGATGTTTGTGCTCAGATCCGCCGCCGTAAAGCGCACAAACGGACGGCGCTGCGCATCCACACCCAGCAGGTAGTTGACCACATTGGTCTGCACCTCGCGCACGACCAGAGCCCCCTCGCCCGTGACGCCCATCAGGCTCACATCCACGGAGATGTCAAATTCATCCAAGGCAAAGCGGCCGAGCTGCGGCGCCCGCACATAGCTGTTCGTTGCGCCCGTGACCGCGAGCGCGCGTGCCACGGCCGGCAACAACGGATCGACGGGGGAGGCACCGCTGCCGGCATACCGAATCTCCAGGCCATCATCCAGCCCGTCATCATCCGTATCGGTCCGCAACGGGTCGCTGCCGAATTCATCTTCGATCGCATTACTCGCCCCGTCGCCGTCGGCATCCTCGTCGCCGTCGGCGATGCCATCAGGGTCCGTGTCCGCTACCAACGGGTCAGTACCGATGCGCCGTTCGGTCACGTCCGTGACGCCATCGAAGTCGCTATCCAAGCCGTTATGGATAATCAGCGAGATATCGTTGGTCCAGCTCCCGGACACCAGCCGGATGCGGTCGACGGTCCAGTTGACCCCCGCCGGCAGGGCTGGCGGCGTCACCACCACACGGTGAATGGACATCCACGCCGGGAAGGTTACGGTCCCTGTCGCGCCCAGCATCCCGAGCTGCAAACTGAGCTCCGCGCCCACCTGCGAAACCGGACGCTGCAGGTCGAAGAATCCCGCCTGTCCGGCCAGTAGCTTGACCACCGAGACCTGCGCACCTTGCTGGTACGCAGTGAGCGTCGGCGCCGTTACCGGCATCGTCCAATAGTCCACTGGATAACCCAGCCCGAGGGCGGTCACCAGCACATCGGGCGAGACGGTCAGACCGGCCACGGGGAAGTACGTGACATCCAGCCCCGCCGGGATCGTCACCATGAACGGCACACTCAACGCCGCCGGATCGCTGGAGTAGAGGAACACGTCCTGCGGTTGGTCGATGGAGCCACCATTGCGTTCCCGCTGCACATACATGGTGACGGTGTCACCGGCCGCCACGTTTAGGCCGCTGATGTCATCCATGGAGAGCCAGAGCCGCGTACCGCTGTTAACGGTCACGCCGACCTGACTGGAACCGATGATCAAATACCCGTTGTGCTGCCCGAGCCCCTTGCCATTCGCCACACCGGTGATCGTCACCGTCGTTTGAAGGACCCCGGCGGCAAAGGTGACACTCGGAACATCCACCGTAAAGAGCGAGCTGTCGCTGCTGGCGACGCGGTAGGTGATATTCGAGGTGGCGGTAGGACGGGTAATGCGCAGGGTGACCGAATGGCCGATCTGCACCGCCACCGGCGACGGCGAGACCGTCAGGTTGTCCTGCGTGACTTCCCCGCCCGTGGTGCCCGTCTGCGAGTCCTCCGTCACCACAAACGGCGCCTCATTCGTAGCGTAATCATAGATGCTGGCAGCGCCCGTGAGCGTGGCAGCATGGCGCCAGTTCTGCAGCCAGTCCTGCCGGCCGGCGGCGCTGGCAAAGTCCTCGACCTGCCCCGTGGTCCAGCCGCTCTGCAGGCTCGTGCCGTTCGTTCCGGCCTGGTAGGCGGTGCCATCCTCGAAGCGGTAGTACGCCACCAGTCCGGACTCGAGACCGGTCAAGGTGCGGCTGCGGGCATCCCGTACCGAGCTCGACGAGCGCGTGACGTTCCAGATGCGGACCTCATCCAACTCGCCGGCAAACCCCTGGCCGACGCGCTGCACCACCGGTCCCAGGCCGCGGGTACGCGGGTTGTGCGAGCAGATCCGGTTGGTGACCTCGCTCCCGTTGACATAGATGCGCAGGTGCTGCCCCTGCACTGCATAGGTGGCGGCGACATGCGTCCAGTTCGTGCCCGGCAGAATCGCCAGCGGCGCGGTCAGCGTGTTGGAGCCGAAGCCCACTACCGGGCGACGGGTGGCATCCAGGCCGAGGAAGTAGTTGGTGACTCCCGGATCGATCTCGCGGTAGAGGAGCGTACAGGCGTTGCTGACGCCCGCCTGCGGTCGCACCCAAGTCTCCAGCGTGAAGTCGGTGACGCCGAAGCGCAGCCCGTCCAGCGTCGGCAGTGCGAGGTAGTCGCCGGCCGTGCCGGGGAGCTCGAGACCGCGCGACTTGAGCGGACTGAGCGAGGAGGACGGATTCGTGCCGGCCACCTTCTCTTCCAGGTCGCTGGCCCCGTCATCATCGGTATCGCGCAGGCGCGGATCCGAGCCGTGTGTCAGCTCATCGAGGTTCTTCAGCCCGTCGCCGTCGTAATCCTCGTCGACATCCCAGACGCCGTTGTTGTCCGTGTCGTAATCATGCGGGTTGGCATGGCAATAGAACTCGTACAGGTTGGAGAGGTTGTCGCCATCCGGATCGTCCTCCGCGCCGGCCTCCAGCGAGCCGAAGAAGAGGCGCTCCCACCAGTCGGGGAGGCTGTCGGCATCGAGGTCATCCTCGCCGATCACGACGACGGACTGGTTGGTGGTCACGGTGACCCCCTTGATCGCGTAGCTCCAATCGCGCAGGTGGGCGAAGTCCTCCGCGCCGTAGAGGGCGCTGTTGGTGGTGCCGTCATCGAAGACATACCAGGCCAGCAGGCCGTTCATGTCGGTGGCGAACTCCACCACGAAGGTCAGGGGCACGGATCCCGAATCGGAATACCACCCCCCCCGGATCCCGCCTAGAAGCTCGGAATCCCGCGTGGCGAGCACGGCGTAAAATTTGTTGGACCCGGCCTGCGGCTCATGGATGGTGATCCCGCCGACCGTCCAGTCCTGCCAGTTCTCATAGGCATTGGCGGCGGGGGTGGTGCCGTCGATCCAGGTCCAGTCGCCTGCGCGGGCGGCATCGGTGAGGCCCATCCAGATCACAGCCACGTTCGTGGGGGCCAGACCGGTCAGGAAGGCGTTCTCGGCCGCGCTGTTAATGCTGGCGACCTTGCCGCCGAGCGCAGCCGCGTAGACCACGGCCTGCGAGTAGGTCATCGGGGCGTCGATATACTGGTACCACGAACCACCCAACTGTTTGAACTCGCTGCGATTCGAGCGCAACCGCTCCAGCAGGGTGCGCTGGGCCTGGGCCGCCGCGAGGTCGTTGGTGTTGGACCACGGCAGGAACGTACTGGTGTGGGCGGCGATCTCGGCCGACGTGCGCGCCAGGTTCCAGATCCGCAGTTCGTCCATCCAGCCGGTGACTCCGGCCCCGCCGATGCGGGTCTGGCCGAAGCCGGTGGCCGGGCGCTCCAGGGTGGCCTGCGCGGCTAGGGAGACCCCGTTCACCAGCAGCTCCAGGGTGTTGCGCCCATCGTCGAAGATGCTGGTCAGGTGCACCCACTCGTTGGTCGGGAGGGGCTGCCCGCCGCCGGCCTGGACCTTGCGGCCGGCCACGGTCGTGAAGAAGGTGTACGGCACGTTGTTCGAGAGGACCAGCGCGAAGTTGGTCAGCCCGGTCTGCGGGCCGGTCAGCGCCCGGCTGAGCAGCATGCCGGTCGTATTGGCCTGCGTGAGCTTGACCCAGCACTCGACGGTCCAGGAGGTGAGCGAGAAGCGCACGGCGGAGGAGGAATCCCCCTCCGGAACGGTCACAGCGCTCCCGTTCAACACCAGCGAGCGCCCCACCACGGGACTGCGCGAATAGACCGGGCTGGTGAAGGCCAGAATCTCCTGCCCGTCGCCGATCCCGTCGTCGTCGGTGTCGGCCTGGCGCGGATCGGTCCCGTAGAGGTTGACCTCATCCCAGTCGGATAGTCCGTCGCTGTCGCGGTCGAACATCCCGGCCAGGCCGGTGCCGGTGTCCTGCGCCTTGGGATTGGTGTCGAGGTTGTACTCGTAGAAGTTCGAGAGTCCGTCTTCATCCTGGTCGCTGTCCGCATCCCAGTTGCCGGCGGCGAACGGGTCGAACTCCGGCCAGTAGATCGCCTGCCACCAGTCGGGAATGCCGTCCTCGTTCAGATCGTCGAAGGGATCCAGGACCGTGTCCGACAGGACCATGCGCGCGCAGTTGGTGGTGAACGGGAGGGTGGGAGTGCCGCGGACGGAGTAGTGCCAGTTATTGTGGTGGACCCAGTCCTCGGCGCCAAAGGCGATATACCCGTAGTCCATCCGGTTGGTGTACCCCTCGCCGTCGTCGAAGCGGAGGTTGACCACCAGGGAGCCGTCGTTGACCACGGACGCGCCCGCGAAGGAGCCGTTGGCGAATACGCGCCACGGGGTGTTAACGATCTTGGTGCGACCGTAGACGATCTCGGTCTGGGTGCGCGCCCGCGACCAGATCCGCAGCTCGTCCACGGCGCCGTTCCAGCCGCCGCCCAGCCAGGTGGAACCCTCGGTAATGCCGCCACCGATGTATCCCGGGGCCAGCCCCTCGTCGCGGAAGAAAGAGAGACTGGAGACCAGGGCGCCGTCGACGTAGAGCTTCAGCGTGTCGGACTCGTTGTCATAAGAGCCGGCGAGATGCACCCAGTTCGAGGGGGCCAACACCTCCGTGGCCCGCGCCTGATAGGTCACCCCGGCGACCGTGGTGAACGTGGCGAACGGCCGGCTGTTGGTAAGGGCCAGGGCGAACGTGATGGCATCCTGCAGCGTCTGGCGCGTGATGATCGCACCGGTTTCGTTGGTGGAGTCCACATACACCCAGGCCTCCACCGTCCAGTTCGTGAGGCTCAGGCGCTTATGATCGGTGATCGGGAACGGCTCAAAGGCGAGCGTGCCGGACTCCTCGGGGAGGTAGTACATGTTGTTGGTGCCCACGCGCAGCGCCTTCTCGAGCAGCGGCGAGCGCGCGTAGGACGGGCTGGTCAGCCAGCGCCCGTCCCCCTTGGGGGTGGAGCGGTCCAGCTCGACGCCGTCACCCACGCCGTCATCGTCCGAGTCGATGTCCCGCATCCGGGTACCCAGATTCTCGAACTCCAGGCGGTTCGAGAGGCCGTCGCGATCGAGGTCGACATCGTTGTCGCTGCGGGGGTTGGCTTCGACCTGGTCCAACCAGGACGACTGCCACGTCGGGTTGGCATGCGCCAGCCATTCGGCGTAGTCCGACAGGCGGTCGCCATCATAGTCGCTCGTGGCATCGGCCAGGTCCAGCCATTCGGGGTACCGGCCGAACCAGTAGAATTCCCAGGCATCCGGGATGCCGTCGCGGTCGATATCGGCGCCCGTGGAGATCCAGTACCAATCGGTGGTACTGCCCGTCCCGCCCGAAGTCGGGTTGACCCACGCGATATCGATTTCGGCCGGCGCCCACGGCATGTCGTCGGAGGGGATGCGGATATCCTCGATCCGCAGCCCGCTGTCCGTGCCGTCCCACCAGATCGCCGGGGGCTTGGTGGCAGCCGTGAACATGCGCGTGGTCGGATTATTACCCCAGGCATCCTCGGGTTCCACGTCATTGATGCCGTCCTCCAGCTCGTACAAACCGTCCGCCTGCACGTATAAGGCATGGAAGCGACTGTTGCCACGCTGCTGCGCCGGCGCGTTCTCACCCACTGACCAATCCGAGTGGCTGATCACCAGGCCGCGGTCAATCGCGTTGGCGTAGGGGGAGCCCCCAACGGCGCCAGCATTGTAGTTGATGATGAAGTATTCATTGGGCTCCGTCGCCTTGCGGAAGACATAGTACTGATCCGCATAACGCTCGACCGGATAGAGCAGCAGGGTGCGCACGGAGCCGTTGGCCGGCAGGATGTTCGTCACGCCCGCGTTGGTATAGTTCAACGGCTGGTACCGGATGAAACCCATGAGGTTCTTCATGTCCGGGTAGCCATGCACCATGCCGCCGCTGGCCATCAGGTCCCCGCCTTGGACCGGCCGATTGATGACCCCGCCCTGGTAGCGGTCAAAATCGTAGAGATCCGGCCAGCCGAAGACATCGTGGCACTGCTCGTGCGTGGTCACACTGTTCATGAGCCCCACGGGTTCATTCTGATTGTAGCCGTTGATATACCCGTCGCGGGTGGTCATGCCATATCTCTGGCCAGAGCGGTAGATGCCCGCCGCAGCCACCCCGTTCGGGTTGTACAGGTTGACGAGGTAGAGGGGGATGCGCGTCGTCGCGCCCACGCGATAGACGCGATCAGGCGTCGGGTCGTAGAACAGGGCATCGCCCGCTTTCTCATCCTCGCCCCCAATGCCGATCTGGACGCCCGTGGCATAGAGCGGCGTATAGGCGCCATCCGGCACAGTGTTGGAACTGCTGGCCAGATCAACCCACATAATATTGCTTGAGATATCGCTCCCGGGCGCGCCATTGGTCAGCGTCAGGCCGGCCACCAGCAGCAACTCGGCGTTGCGCTTGTTGGTCGGGGCCATGGTCTCGTGCCAGGCGAGGCTGGTGGTGCGGTGGAACGCGGTGTCCGTGCCGTTCGTGGCATACCCGACGGTCAGGGTGCCGGACTGCAGACGGCCGATTAGGTTGGTCGCCAGGCCGGTGGGCGGGGTGGCAATCAACCGATCCCCGTTGTACACGCCATTGGCGGGAATGGTATCCAAGAACACGTCGTCGCCGGAGAGATAGCCGGGATTGTTCACATTACGGCAGACATAGCGCACGTAACCTTCCGTAGCCGCCACATAGACACGGCCGAGCACGGAACCCGGCAGACCGGGGGTGAAGGCGGGGTCCTGGTAGATCAGGTCAGTCCCATTCGTCCCGACCTGGTACACTTCCGTGGCGCCGGCATACGCATTGGTGACGGCCCACATCAGGCGCCAGACGCCGCTGGTCGGATAGACGTAGATGGCATGGGTCGTGCGCAGCCCGCCGTAGGCGCCCTCGCCCGGCGCGAGGCGCGCATACATGTCGCTCAGCACCGGCTCGCTGTCGAAGCGGTTCGCGGCACCGTATTCCTCGAACCAGACTAGATCCGAACCCGCATCAAAGGCCGCGTTCCCGCTGACATCCGACCAGGAGGCCGTGGCGGGGCCGAAGCCGGCGTTGGTATAACTATCCCCCTGCCCCAGCGGGTCATGGATCAGGGTCTCCATGGCTTCATAGGTTTCGTTGCTGTTGCCGTCCACCCAGAGCGGATCCGTGCCGGGCGTATAATTCCCGCTGTCATCCACATCGGTGTAGCGGACCGGCACCCCGAGGATGCCCGCCAGCGTATTACTCGCCAGCGTGCCATCCACCCAAACATAGCCGCTCGGCTGCAACAACGACTGATCCGACACGCCGGACCGCCCCGTCACGGTGAAGTTGACCACCTCGGAGAAGTCTTCTTCGGTATCGAAGATATCGACGTAATCTTCCGCGGCCCGCTCCCCGCCGAAGAGTTCCTGGGTCTCGATGCCGGCGTCTCCGGTCTCCGCGTAGGCGTCCGCAAAGTAGTTGTGGGAATTGGCCGGGATCGTTTCACCCTGGTCAATCAGGCCGTTGAGATTGACGTCGCGATGATCGCGGGCATATATAATGGCACCCGGCCAGGCGTTATAGGCGACATAGTGCCAGTCATACCTCGCATACTTGGCATGCCCGCCGCGGGGGCCGGTCGGGCTCTGCCCGTCCGTGCGCCAGGTTGAAAACTCCACGTTCAGCTGGTTGGCGGCGTCAAACCCGTAGTTGGCGTGCGTATTGTAGGCATAGGGGCCGGCCAGCGGATACACCTTGTTCCCCCCGAACTGGCTCTTCTCGGGGTCGTTATTGCCGCGGTCCTGACCAGAGATCGAGCTGCTCCACGGGCTGGTGACTTCGCCCAGGCGCCAGTCGCCATTATCCCATGCGGAGAGGGGGTTGGCATCCGGCCGCGGCACGATGCCATTATCGTACGACTGCTTCCGCATCGCCCGCCCGGATTCCGAATTCAGGTCCGGGTTGTGGTACATGGAGGAGGAGAGATCGGCAAACTCGCGCGGCGAGTCGTAGGTCCAGGTGGTATCAACCGGCGGATGGCGCATCGAACCAAAGACCGTGACGGTCTGCGGCCCGGTGGCGGTCATGCGCGTCTCCTCCGTCTCGTCGAGCACCTGATTTTTGTCCGTCACTTCCGGCTTCCACTCGGCCATGTCAGGGATCCGAGATTCCAGTGCCGGGGTGGAGCTGGCGCCAAACTGGTTCCCCCACCACTGGTCAAACGAGCGCACATTGGCGGGACCTACCGAATAGTCCGAACCGACGAGACCGTCCTGCTCGGCGGCGTTGACAGCCAGCAGGAACCCGCGTTGGATCATCTGGTTGTTGGCCGCCTCGAACCAGTTCTCCGGGCCGTCGTACTTCGTGTCGCCGCACCGGGCGACCAACGCCGTGACATTGCCGGGGTAGTTATTGGTGATATACTGGCAATAGCGCTCGTAGGACCAGAAGTCCTCGGTGGGGTCAACCCCTGGCGGGATCGTTCCGCGCGGCGTCCCGGTCAAACCCGGCACCCAGATGCCGGTCTGTATGGGGTTACCGAGCGGATCCCAGAATTGGATGTAGTCGTTATACCACTCCTCCGGCACGGCGGCCGTGGGTTGCTCGTCATCGCCGAACAGATCCGCAAAGGTGTTATCCTGGCTCTGGGGCGGGGCCGTAGTCAGATAGTTGTCGGCGTCAGACGGAGCGCCCCAGATCGGACGGGTGTAATAGAGTTTGATCTGGATGGTGGCCAGCACGCGCCGGAAGTTGTTGGAGTCGCTCAACGGCGAGCCATTGGCCACATAGGTGTTCAAACCGGCCATCGTGAGGAAGTTGGGCGGCGGATTGAGGATCCGGACGGCGTTGGTCTGGCCGACAAACCCCTGAATCTCCACATTCTGATTGGCCATCAGCAGGTCGTGGAGGGAGATCGGCAAGTCCACGTAGGCGGAGAGTTCCACGTAATACGGGCTGCGATAGACGTAGGGGACCATGTCCTCGTCTACGTTGTACTCGATGCGCCCCAGGGCGGGGATGTCCAAATAGAGATCATAGGGGTTCGCCGGGGGCGTGATTAAATCGCGCACGTAGGTCCAGTTCGCATCGCCCTCCAGCACGGGGACCGGGTCGGTGGTAATGGTTTCGGCGCGGTTATAGAAGCGGCGAAGATTGCTGGAGACGCTCACCGTGACATTGGAAGCACCCGTCCACTGGTCGTCGGCCGGTACCGTGGCGTCCTGGAAGCGGTTGTCGACAGCCGCCGCCGGCAGGTTATAGGAACCGGCGAGTACCGGTTGCCCCCACAACGGCGACGCATAATACAGGGGGATCTCGACCAGCGCCGTGATGCGATTGGCCGCATCGCTCGCGGGCGTGACGGTGCCCAGCGACGTCAGCAGGTCGGACGGCGGCGCACCCACCAGCACAATGTGGTTGTTGGTATACATGTAGAACCCGCCATATACCGTGCCGGGGGTGGCGCGGCAGGCAGACACAAGGAGCTCCGGCAGGTAGACTTGAACCTGCAGCGACTGGTTCGTCCACCAATAGACAAACGGCTGCCCGCTCGCGGAAACCTCGTACTCGAACCGCCCCAGGTACGGCACGTTGGTATATGTGCCGGCGCTATCCGGACACGGCATGTATGTATGCATGGCGTCGCCCTCGAGCAGGCGCGGCGAGGAGTCATTCGTAACCAGGCCATTGTAATCAGACCCATAAACCGGGGTCCGTGCACTACCGGCACTCGCCAGCACCTGCTGCGCGGGGGTCCAGTCATCGTCTAAGCCCACTGCATCCACAAAGGCATTCTCTACCCCTGCGAGCGCGGCCGAATTGGTATATGTGGCCGGATCAACTGGCTGGCCCCACAAGGGCGAGGCGTAATAGAGCGAGATTTTCAGTTTGGCGGTCGGACCCGTACTATTTGCAGCTTGAAGAACACATGTGTCCCAGAAGTTTGTCCCGCGCGCTCCAATGATGATATTGGTGCCATCATATGATATGAAACTATTTTGTCCGCCATTATCCGCATCATCATTAAATGACCCGTCATCACTACTAGGCCCATAAACAGTTTTTCCAAGATATAACGTATTACATGCGTTGGTCACAGCAGTAGCTAAATATACCTGCACAGTAACCGTAAGTGTAGGGTCATGCATGGCAGGCGTATCCCAGAAGTCATAATTTACCTCGAAACGCCCGCGCGGCACATTCGTGTAGATGCCAGGCCTACCCCGAACATAGGTATGCGCTGCATCCCCTTCCCATTCGGCTACATCCGGTACTTGTGCTCCGGAGCTATTCGTTCCATACCGAGCAGTACCGTTGTAGTAAAGATAGGGGGGCGTTATGTCCATCTCGCTAACCACAACAGGAACATTTGTCTTTCTAATTTGATCCGCAATCCAGATGACAATATTGGTTGCTCCAAGTTTTTTCCATGGCTCATACGAGTCTTCTGGATTACAGCTAAAGTCATAATCGAGAATCGCATCGCCCACATTTGTCGAGTTAAGTAGGGTTTTTATTGCACTGTACGCCGTCGCCCTAGCAAGTACACCTGCTGGAGAATTCGTATGCGCGGGGATCCAGCGGTCCTCGGCCGCGACGTTGGAGTAGCTGGCGGCAAAGTTCGTGAAATACTGCGGGGGCGTGAGGTCGAGTTCGCTCAGGCGCCACGGCAGATTGGTGCCGGTGCCGAGATCGGCCAGCCAGATGACCAGGTTGCTGTTGGCCAGTGATCCGGCGGGGATCCCCACGCGGTGATCCGCGGAGGCCGGCCGTGAGATGGAGAAGTCGTAGTCGGCCAGCACATCGCCGTTGGCGCTGGCGGCGAGCGCGTTGGCCAGAGCGAATTGCACCTGGCTGACCAGACCGGTGGACACGCGGGTCGGGGACCAGCGATCTTCCGCATGCACATGCACATTGGAAGTGACGATGTCACCGCGGAAGAAAAGGGGCGGGGTGAGATCCAGCTCATTCAGGTTGAACTGCACATTGACACCGCTGTTCAGGTCGGCCAACCAGAGCAGGACATTCGTGGAGAGCATCCCGTTGTTCAAGTCATACGTCATCACGCGGTTACTGGCGTCCACCGAGAGGATCGAGAAATCGTAGTCGAAGAAGAAATCGCCGCGGAGGGCGCTGTTCATGTAGGTCCGTATGGCCGGATTAATCACCGTGTTTTGCAGAGCTAGGCCGCCGGAGGTCATAAGATTCGTGTGCACCGGCCGCCACCAGTCTTCGGCGTGCTGATACGGATCCCAGTACCCGTTCGGGGCCGAGAGGCCGGCATTGCCGGGAAGGTCGATATAGGCCTCACCAGGGGTCCAGACGCCATCCGGCAGCGGATCGTCCACGAGCACGCCACCCACTAAACGCCGGTATTTCACGGAGGGCGTAAAGGGGTCGTTGAACTCATCGAACTGCTCCCCCTGACCGTCCGGATAGCGCTTACTGCTATCGCTGCCGATCACGGCGGAGAAGTTAGCCCACCCGACGGGGGAGGCCATGGGGGCGGAGGCGCCGCCGGCGGTCGTAGGCTCGTTGGGCGTGTAGGTGGCCATGATCGGGGTGCCGGCGGGGGCGGCGACGTTCAGCTTAAACTCGAAGGCGCCTGAGCTGAAGATCAGGAAGCCGTTGCCATCCCCCCGCAGCTGGCCGCCGCCGCTGGAGTCCATCACCGTGCGCGTGCCGATCAGGAACGTGACGGGAAACCCGCCGAGCGGACAGGGTGTCAGGGTGCCGGCATAGACCGTTCCGGCCGCCGTGTTGCTCGCCACGGTTCCGACCTGCAGGGTGACGGTGTCGGCGACCATGTTGGTGCTGCCCGGGTTCCACGGCCAGGGCATGGCAATCTCGCCGGCGGTCTTGGTGTGCATGAAATAGCCGCGGATCGGCAGGCCGTTGGTGGGATTGGCGCGGTAGTAGCTCATTTCGCGCCACCACCCTTCCCAGTAGTTCTCGGCGCGTTCGCGGATGGAGCCCGGCGTCTCGCCGGAACCGGCATAATTCCCCTGCCCGTTTTTCGGGTAATAGGTGGGAAAGAAGTACGTGGTGTGCGTGGGGACCTCTGGGGCTGTCGCCTGCGCCTGCCAGGCTCCACCGGCCACCAGGAGTGTCAGCCACAGGAGCTTGTACGCATTACGCATGATGCCTGTTTTCATAATACCTCGCCTGCTGTCTACCCTTGTACGTTCCAGAAATCCTCGCCCGCCAGGGCCAGTCCGCCCGCCATCGCCTGCTTGTCCATCACATCCTTGTAAGCCGGCTCCACCGCCAGAATGGCCTTGCGCAGCACGCGCGCCTGCCTGTCGATCGCGCCCCGCTGCGCATTGACCCCGTCCAGGAAGGCGCGGGCTTCCGCCACCTCCGGGAGCGCGGCGATCTCCTGCTGATGCGCCCGGGAGGCCTCCACGGCGGCGGCTTGCAGGGCCGCGATCGCCGAGTCCTCCTGCCGCAGGGTGCCCCGCAAAGCGAGCTGCTGCTGCTTGATCTCAGCCTGCTGCGTTTCCAGCTCCTTGTAGCGGGTCGTGGAGGCCGCGAACCGTTCCGTCGAGCCGTCCGCCTGGCGGGCCTGCGCGATCATAGAGGTGCTGACGAGCATGCCGTGACGCTGATGAATCTGCGCCAGCTCGTTGGTGAACTGCGCCTGAATCGCTTCCATCCGCCGCCGGTCTTGCTCGGAGAGCTGCGGATAGCGCTTGACACCCGCCTGGTCAAAGATGGCCTGCCGGGCGGCCTGCGCCTTGTGATCCGCCGCCTGCAACGCCTGATTCATCTGGCGGTGTTCGCCCTGCTTCCCTTCGTTCCACGCATCCAGGATCGCAGACTGCTGTTTGGAGACGGCCACCTTGTCCGTCTCGGCGACGTCATAGAGCGCCTGCAGCGCCAGGATGCGCGGGTGGCCATCCAGGGCCTGCTCCACAGCCCGGGAGGCTTCGCGGAACCGCACAGCCGTGACGTCGTTTGCATGGCTGGTGCCGGGCGTAGACCGGCGCGCGGCGGCGATCAGCTTCGAACTGGCGCGGGAGCGCGCCAGCAAACCGGCGCGTTGCTGCATCAGCGCAGCAAATTCATCCTTCATGCGTGCCAGCTCGTTCGAAGCGACCCCGCCAGACTGCGTCGACGCGATGGCAGGTGGTGTCGTCGTGTGCACAGTGACCGCCACGGGTGACGACGGGGGCGTGTGCGGGGGCGGAGACGGGGGCGGAGGCACCGAGCCGGAGCGCAGACCAAAATAGGCAGCCGCAAAAGCGGCAGCCAACAACAACAATATGCCCAACTTACCAGCCATTCGAAACGCTTGGCTGTTGTTCTGCTTCACCATTCCTTAGAACCCTTCCGGAAGCATCACGCTACAACGCAAAAAACATTACGCCATAAGCAACTAAACATACGATGAACTTATGACCGATGCAAGCCTGTTTTTTACCATCTGCCTACCAGAAAACGCAGGGGTCTCAAGGCCGTCCGTACATCGTAGGCAAGGCCCCCTGTCCTTAATATCCACACCTAGCGCCAAAACCCAACAAAGAAAATCCGCGCGCGGACTGCTTTCTTTAGATGGCAGGGGTCCTGCCAGGCGTGCCAGGGTAGCGTTTTTTGGCTAAAACGCACGGCTGGTGCGCCTGGAACCCAACAGGGGACGCTGCGGGCGCATAACCCTGTTTCATTGACTGTTTCACGGACTGGAACGCCCGGATGACAGGAGCACCACGCGCCAAGAGATGGCCACAAAATGCCTCTGCCTTCCCCTGCCAAATGGCCCAAGTCAGGGTCACGATGCCGGGGTCTTTGCGCCGCTGATCGAAGACGCGGACAACCTGCTGGTTCCCGTGATTTGCCTGTACGAGGTTTTCAAAAAAGTAAACGCCGTGGCGGACGAGCCAAAGGCGCTGCAGGCCATCGGCCAGATGAAACAGGGACGCGTGATGGAAGTCACAGAGGCGATCGCGCTGCGTGCTTCCCTGATCAGTCTTAAGCACCGACTTCCCATGGCTGACAGCTTGATGCTTGCGACGGCATGGTCAGAACAAGCCACGCTCTGGACCCAAGACAAGCACTTCGCAGGCCTGCCCGGCGTGGAATACAAAGAGCACCTGCCACCTCCCCCCTCCATTCGCGGCCATTAGCGTGCATTCGCGGTTTATGCTTGCTCCGTGTACCCCTTGTGCCCGTCATGCCCCCTGAAACCTGAAACCTTCTGCAAAAAAAACATTTGATTGCGACCAGACGTCCATTTTGGGATAAACAAGGCTGTTTCCAGTCATGAAGATCCTTCAGAAATACGTCCTGCGCGAGTTTCTCCTGCCATTTGCCTACTGTTTTGGCACATTCTATGGCTTATATGTGCTGTGCACACTCTTCGCGACCTTCAAAAAGATGGCTGAGGCGCACGCCTCCGCCGGTTATGTGGTCCATTTCCTGTTGGCCTACATGTCACCCTATCTAGTCTGGCTGCTTCCGGCCTCCCTGATGCTGGCCGCGCTCTATACGATGTGGCGCTTCTGCCACCATAGCGAAATCATCGCTATGCGCGCCAACGGGCTCAGCTACGCTACCATCGTCACCCCGATCCTGGCGGTGGCCACCGTGGCGGCTCTCGGCTGCGTGATCAATCAGGAGTTCTACGTGCCGCAGGGGCGCGAATTTGCCCAACGCGCCGAGCATAGCAACTTCCACCCGCCACCGGCCGTGGTCCGCGCCGTGGATTACTACAACTACGCTGCCCGCCGCATCTGGCGCATTAACCGCATGAACCTCGATAACCCCGGCGTCCTGGAAGGGGTCCGGATCACCATCGAACGCCCGGATGGGCGCAAGGTCGTGGATATTGACTGCCGACGGGCCGAGTATCTGGACGGCCTCTGGTGGCTCTACTCCCCCCAATACCGCTACTTCGACGAACAAGGCACCCCGGTCAAGCCCCCGGCCAACCCCCTGCTGCAGCTTACCATACGCCCCATGCCGCATTTCAGCGAGAAACCGCGCGATTTCGTGATCGAAGGGAAGGAGTGGGAATTCCTCTCCGTGCGCGACATGCTCGCCCGGATGGAGGCCCACCCCCAGACGCAGGATCCCGGCCGCCTCTATGACCTGCACGCGCGCCTGGCCATGCCATGGGCCTGCGTGGTCATCACACTTTTTGCCATCCCCGCCGGCATCGCCACCGGCCGCCAGAGCGTCTTCAAGGGGGTCCTTCTGGCCATCGCGCTCTTCTTCGGCTTCTACATGACCTCCATGGGGTGCGCCTTGCTCGCCAAGAACAAGGAGATCGCCCTCGTCCCCTGGCTGGCGGCCTGGCTCCCCAACTTCACCTTCCTCGGGGCCGGCCTGGCACTGTTCGCACGCCTACGATAGGAGCCCATCATGTCCATCATCCAGGATCTGCTCGCCCTCGCCGTCGAGACCGGCGCCTCGGATGTACACATCAAATCCGAGCAAAAGGCCTTCTTCCGCATCAACAGCCTGCTGCAGCCCGCCACGGATGACCCGCTCTCCACCGCGGTGGTGCGCGAGATCGTGCAGGAGATCGTCCCCGACCATGCCGCCCGCAAGCTGGCCGAGACGTATGAGGCCGACTTCTCGCTCTACCTTACCGACATTGGTCGCTTCCGCGTCAATGTTTTCTACGGCAAGGGCGCCCCGGCCATCGTCTTCCGCCTGGTCAAGGCCCGCATCCCGACCATCGAAGATCTACGCCTCCCCGACAAGCTAAACACGCTGGTGGACGCCCCGCGCGGCATCGTCATCATGTCCGGCGCCACCGGCTCCGGCAAATCCAGCACCCTGGCCGCCCTGATCGGCAGCATCAACCGCAAATACGAGCGCCGCATCATCACCGTCGAAGACCCCATTGAATACACCTTCGAGGATGACCGCAGCGTCATCACGCAGCGCGAGGTGGGGCTCGATACGCTGGGCTTCGGCACCGCCCTGCGGCAGGTGCTGCGCCAGGACCCGGATATCATCCTGATCGGCGAGATCCGCGATGCCGAGACGCTGCGCATCGCCCTGCTGGCCGCCGAAACCGGGCATTTGGTCTTCACGACGCTGCATGCCTCCAGCGCGGCCTTGGCCATCCCGCGCCTGCTCGATGAGTTTCCTAAGAGCGAACGTGACCAGGCACGCCAGGCCCTGGCCGGCAACCTGCATGCCATCCTCTGCCAGCGCCTGATCCCGGATATCGACGGCGTGGTAATCCCCGCCGTAGAAATTCTGCTCAATACCCCCACCGTGCGCAAGATCCTGCTGCGCGACCAACTCGACCTGCTCCCCGCCGCTATCGAAACCGGCGCCGAGGACGGTATGCAGACCTTTGACCTGGCCATCTACCAACTCATCAAGGAGGGCAAGGTCTCCGAAACCGACGGCATGGAGTACGCCTCCAACCCCGACAAGCTGCGCATGAACCTGCAGGGGATCTTTCTCGACGATTCCAACCGCATCCTCTCCGGGATGTAGCCGGCGGCCGCGCCGGCCGCCCAGTAGCGCGGGCAGAAGGCGGTGAGCAACGTCGAACCACGCGCCCCGTGCATGCGGTAGATCCGCCGGCCGCCCAGTAGCGCGGGCGCGCCCTCGCGCCCAGCGCATAAGGCACGTACCGGCCCAAAACCGCGCCGCCCTCGGCCCGGGGCGGGCCGGGGCTACTTGAGCCGCTTAGTTTGCGCCCAGCAACCGCTGCATATACACCAGATCCAGCCAGCGCCCGAACTTATATCCCACCTCGCGCAAGCGCCCGACCTCCACAAAGCCCAGGCCGGCATGCAGCGCCAGGCTCCCAGCCTGTGCGCTATCGATCGCCGCCATCACGGCATGCTGCCCTAGCGCCGTGGCGCGGCTCACCAGTTCCGCCAACAATTGGCGCCCCACCCCCAGGCGGTGACAATCCGGCCGCACATACACCGAGTTCTCCACCGTGTGCCGGAAGGCCTCGCGCGTATAGAAGCGGGAGAGCGCCCCCCACCCGATCACCTCACCACCTGCCACCGCCACGATCACCGGATGCGCCGCATCGTGCCGTTCAAACCAGGCAAGCCGCGCCGCCTCTGTCTCCGACTCGATCTGGAAGGTACAGGTCGAATGCACGACAAAGTAATTATAGATAGCGTTGATGGCCGGCAAATCCGACCCTGTCGCATCTCGTAACGTCACAGGTTGCATAATGGGAAGGGTTCAGGGTTCAGGGTTCAGGGTTCAGGGTTCAGGGTTCAGGGTTCAGGGTTCAGGGTTCAGGGTTCAGGGTTCAGAGCGATTTTGGACCACGCGCAGCGCGGCGTCGACTGAAAAGTGCGCTGTCGTCACACATCGGGTGCATGGCATGTCCGCAGGTGCAGTCAGCAACAAAACTTTGGCAGCCGGATAGTTTTGACAGGATTAACTGGGTTTTCAGGATGGCTGCTATCGCCTGCGCAGGAGCATGCTCATGCGGAGATTTTTCAATGTCGCCGGGCCCTGCGTGCCGGCGGAGCACTATCTGGTGCCGGCGCTGGCGCGAGACGCATCTCACGGCTACGGCCTCCGCCCTACCGCGAGAGCTTGTACTCGATGGAATCCACCAGGGCGAACCAGCTGGCCTCGATGATATCCGTGGAGACGCCGACCGTGCTCCAGACGGACAGACCGTCGGTGGATTCAATCAGCACGCGTACCTTGGCTTCGGTGGCGCGGTTCCCTTCCAGCACGCGCACCTTGTAATCCGTCAGGCGCACTTCGGCCAGCACCGGATAGAACCGCTCCAGCGCCTTGCGCAGCCCGCGATCCAGCGCATTGACCGGGCCATCCCCCTCGGCCGCACTGATCTCCTTGTGCCCTTCGACGCAGATCTTGACGATGGCGGCGGCCCCTTCCAATTGGTTTTTGGCCGGGCGTTCGCTGATGATCTGGTAATGCTCCAGCGTGAAGTGTGGCTGGTAGGTCCCCAGTGCTTTGCGCATCAACAGCTCAAAACTACCGTCCGCGCCCTCGAACTGGTACCCCTGCTGCTCGAGCGCCTTCAGTTGCGCAACCACCTCATCGACCACTTTGTCCGTCTTCTGTACCGCGGGCGCGATGCGCTGGATACGCGCCAGCACGGCGCTGCGTCCAGCGATCTCGCTCATCAGAAAGCGCCGCGCATTGCCGATAGATTCCGGGGGTACGTGTTCGAACGACTCCGAGCACTTGCGAACACCATCCATGTGCATACCGGCTTTGTGCGTGAAGGCTTTGGCGCCGACATACGGCAGGTCATCCGGCAGTGTGATGTTGGCGATCTCCGCTACGCGCCGTGTGGCCACCACCAACCCTTTCAACTGCGCGGGCGTAATGCAGGCATACCCGGCCTTCAACTGCAGATTGGCGAGGATCGTGGCCAGGTTGGCATTGCCGCAGCGTTCGCCAAACCCCGCCAATGTCCCCTGCACATGCGTGGCACCGGCACGCACGGCGGCCAACGAATTCGCCACGGCCAGGCCACTGTCATTATGCGTGTGGACCCCCACCGCGACGCGGCGGCCGAAGCGCTCCAGCACCACCTGCGTGGCCTCGGCCACCTCCTCCGGGAAGCGCCCGCCATTGGTCTCGCATAAACAGAGCACATCCGCCCCCGCCTCCACCGCCGCGTCCAGCGTGGCGAGGGCATAGGCCGGATTGGCCCGGTAGCCATCGAAGAAGTGCTCGGCGTCATACACCACGCGTTCCGCGCGCGCCTTGGCATAGGCCAGCGTATCGCGGATCATGTTCAGGTTTTCATCCGTGGTGGTCTTGAGCACGTCGGTAACGTGGAAATCCCATGATTTACCAAATATCACCAGCACGGCGGTGCCGGCTTCCAGCAGGCTGCGGACCTGCGGATCGTCCGCTACGGCCACGCCCGGGCGGCGGGTGGCGCCGAAAGCCGCCAACTGGGCATGCGTCAGGCGTAAATGCCGCACTTCACGGAAGAATTCGAGATCCTTGGGGTTGGAGCCCGGGTTGCCGGCCTCAATCAGTGGAATGCCCAGCCCGTCGAGCGTTTCGACGATCGCCAGCTTGTCGCGCACGGAGAAGGAGATCCCCTCCGACTGCGCGCCATCCCGCAATGTGGTATCCAGCAACTCCACCTTCTTCATACTCGTCCCTTCCCGCTGCCATGCTACTGTCAGGCTGGGCGGGGCTGCCCCGGCCACCGCCCCCATCCCTACTTCACCACCAGAGCCGCTCAAGCTTCTGCTTTTGCCGCCGTCCCTATGCGCGCCGCGTAGGCCTCTTCGCTGAGCAGGGCATTCACCGCCGACAGATAGGCCTTGATACTGGCTTCGATCACGTCGGTCGAGAGCCCGTGTCCATGATAGAGCCGGTCCTTGGCACGCAGTTTGACGGAGGCCTCGCCCTGCGCATCCTCGCCGCCGGTGACCGACGACAGGGCAAAGTTCTCCAGCGCCAGGCTGAACCCCAGAACACCTTCAATGGCTTTGAACGCGGCGTCGATCGGGCCGTCTCCCGTGGCCGAATGGTGCAGCAGCTCGCCCTGCTTGCGCACAAAGACCGTGCAACTGGCGGGAATATCATTGCCGGACTGCACGACAAAGCGATCGAGCTTCAGGAGCTCCTCGGCTTGGGCGGCGCTGCCGCGTGCCAAGGCCTCGATATCCTCGTCCGAGACGGTCTTCTTGCGGTCCGCCAGCACCTTGAACTCCACGAAGAGTTCTTGGATGCGCGGCCCCTCCAGATGGAAGCCCAGCTCCGTGAGGCGGCTCTCGAAGGCATGTCGCCCCGAATGCTTCCCCAGGACCATGCGGTTACGCGGGATGCCGACCGACTCGGGGGTCATGATTTCGTAGGTGCCGGCGTGCGCCATGACGCCGTGCTGGTGGATGCCGGCCTCATGGGCAAAGGCGTTCTCGCCGACAATCGCCTTATTGGGCTGCACGCGCGACCCCGTGGCAATGATTACGCTGCGGCTGGCGTTATAGATGCGGGTGGTGTCCACCTCCGCCGCGGCCACAAAGTAGTCTGGCCGGGTGCGCAGCGCCATGATCACCTCTTCCAGCGCGGCGTTGCCGGCGCGCTCGCCGATGCCATTGATGGTGCACTCCACCTGCCGCGCACCGGCCTGGACGGCGGCGAGGGAATTCGCCACCCCCAGGCCGAGGTCGTTGTGGCAGTGCACGGAGATGATCGCCTCGCCGACGTTAGGGACGTGTGCCAGCACCCCGCGGATCATGTCGCCGTACTGTTCTGGCACGGCATAACCCACCGTATCCGGCAAATTAATAATGCGCGCACCGGCGCGAATGACGTCTTCCACGACGCGGTAGAGGAATTCCGGCTCGCTGCGCGAGGCATCTTCGCACGAGAACTCCACCTCCGGGCAGAGGTTGCGCGCATAGCGCACCATGGCCGCGGCTTGTTCGCGCACGGCGTCGGGTGACATCTTCAATTTGTACTGCATGTGCAGCGGCGAAGTGGCCAGGAAGAGGTGGAGGCGCGGGCGCACCGCCTCGCGCAGCGCCTGCCAGCCGGCGTCAATATCCTTGGTGAGGCAACGGCAGAGCGAGGCCACTGTGGCCTGCCGCACGACGCGCGCGATCTCGCGCACGGATTCAAAGTCGCCTGGCGACGAAGCCGCGAAGCCGGCTTCGATGGCATCCACGCGCAAGAGTTCGAGCTGCGCGGCCACCAGCAGCTTCTCTTTCAGGTTCATGCTGCAACCGGGCGATTGCTCCCCGTCACGCAAGGTGGTGTCAAAGATATACAACCTCGGCTTCGCGCTACTCATGGTCACTCCTCTGTCGTCTTCCTCCGGCCTGCGTGCCGGTGTGCAAAACAAAAACCCGCCTCCCCGTTGCGGGGACCGGCGGGAGTCTCGTTTTGCGTATAGGCCTTGTGGCTACGCCAAACCGATCCTCCCGCTGGGTATAATCAAACCCAGTAGCCCCGGCAGGAGTAATCCCAGGATCATTCCGGGCAAGCGAGCGCCCTGACCGACGCCTGTGGCGCGGCTCAGCCGAACGGTATGGACGAAATGAGCTTTCATTGGCAAGCAAGATAGTGTCAAAACCCCGCGTGGCTGGCAACCGGAAAAAAGCGGGGCAACGGGGGGGCGACCGGCTGGCGATTCAAGTTGGTGGAAACGGATGGTTTCGCTTATCCACCAACTCGAATCGATCCCCGCGGCATGAGGCGTGCTTCTATCGCCCCTGAGCATGGCCGGCAGGTAAAAGGACGGAGGATCGGACTTTCCATCTGCCGACGTGCCGAACCGATGACCCCAAGAATATTCCGCCACCTACGACGGCCGTGAAGGAAATGCGATGAACTTTGACCCATCCGCCAGCCTGTACGGGCCGGGTACCACCGGTCTATCTAGGCGCGTGACGCCCCAGCAATCGGAGCGCACCCTGGAACACCGTCAGCCCGCCCGCTCCTGGGATGGTGACCAATACCTTGCCGAAACCGCCACACCGCGCCCGGATACCGGTCTTTACTGTCCGGCCCGACTGGTCAGCACGCGTGCCGGGCAACCCCGCCCCCTGCCGACCAGCCTCGCACCGACCGATGCGCCGCAGCCGCGCACCCGGGCGGAAGCCCAGTTGCAGGCCGCCATGACAGCGGCCACATCGGCCCAGGCGCCCGACGATCTCGCCGCCGACTTCCAACTGGGGTTCGCTATCACGGCTTGAGGCCTTGA
The DNA here is from genome assembly GCA_903861045.1 of uncultured bacterium. Lineage (GTDB taxonomy): Bacteria > Verrucomicrobiota > Kiritimatiellia > RFP12 > CAIWXQ01 > CAIWXQ01. The sequence goes on from CAIOST010000191.1 coordinate 112,150, forward strand.
GAGACAAAATCATGAAGTGAATTTCGGCTTGGGCATGCCGCTCGTCTTCTTTATGCACCTAACACCTACCACCTAACACCTCCACCTGGCACCTTCAACCCTGAACCTAGAACCGTAAGTTGAGCATCTCTTTGACGTCACTACTCAGGTGCTCGCACGCGGCGGGCGGGTGCTTGATTCGTGAAGGTGATTCTAACGCGAAGGCGCCAAGGCGCAAGGGCGCGAAGGTGGGAAGGTGCTAGGTGCGTGGTGGTAGCTGTGGACCCGCCGCCCCCGGCGGCCTTGTGCCGCCGGATCGAAGAGTTCCGCAGCAGGCGCAAAAGGCGAAAAATATGAATAGCGCGAGGTGCGGCCGTGCCGGCTCTCCTCGCGCTGTCGCTTGATTGCTCAGCTTTCGGACACCCAGACACCCATTCATCAAACACCCCATTGGCATGTAGAAAATGCCCGAAATAGGCCATCCCTCCCAACGGCGTGGCGCGCAAACAATCCGTCCACTCGGCGTCATAGAACGCCATGTCGTTGGGGGGTGTAGGACAAAAAAGTGAGTTGGGGGGGGAGGGAAAGCGCAAAAAGGAGTTGCAGGGCAGGGTTCGATGCGTTATTCTGTTGTAAGAACTTTCTTACAGGAGTAATTAGCCATGGAA
>CAIOST010000192.1 GCA_903861045.1 uncultured bacterium
CGCTATGCAAGACCGCGTCAGAGTTGTGGCGTTGGGGCAGTTTACGCAACTGGCTACATAACGCCGCGCCGGCTCGCACCCGCACGGGGGGGAAGGTGCGGAACCGCGAATCTATGGCGCCAATGGCCGCGAAGAGAAAGGTGATAGGTGTTCTTGGTTCTTTGTGCTTGGTTCTTGGTTGCTGTCGCCGGCTGATGGGGGAAGAGAAAGGTGGCAGGTGTTGGGGTATGTTCTTGGTTCTTTGTGCTTGGTTCTTGGTTGCTGTCGCCAGCGGATGGGGGAAGCGAAAGGTGGCAGGTGTTGGGGTATGTTCTTGGTTCTCAGTTATGCCTTCCGTGGCTAAAACTGCGAGCGCCATCATCGTTTGTGCAGGGTTTGGTGCACTTGCTTTTTGCCTTCCGGAACCGTTAATGCGCGATGGAGTTAAATGGGCACATCGAATCGTTTTTTCTGGAGGCATTTTCTCTGCAATTCTGTTCAAACTCTTCGAGTCCGTGAAGGGGGACACAAAGAAGCTGCTTGAGCGTGAATCGCTGACGGGACCACAACAGTTGAAACTCGCTAAAGCTATCCACAGAAGGTCGCGCTTCCTTTGGCAGAGATTCGTTATTGTTCTTGTCCTTACAGCCGCCAGTTACGGTTGTTTATACTTTCACCGCAACGGCTACTTCCCGCACTATCTTCTTCGCGCCTCATTTGTTCTGGTGTGCCTGGCGATTGGTTCAGTGATTCCGGTCATACTCGCCTGGCGGGACTACGTTGTGACAAAGGAGAGACTGGATAACCGCGACTGTGGAATTCCAGACACCAGCGAATAGTCAATTGAGACTCTTTGGACAAGGGCGCTCCTTTCTGTGTCATGCACCCACTCTTTCGGGATGCCGCTGTCGCACAGATGACGAGCACTGGCGGGATGCAGCGCGTTCCTCGCGATTATGTTGAAAACTTCAAACTGTCCCTCCCGTCCCTGGGCATCCAGAAGGAGATCGTGGCTAAGATCGAGGACTACCACGGCAATCATTAACGGAGCCCGCGCCGTACTCGACAACTATCCCCTCAACATCCCCATCAACCCCGCCTAGGCGTTGACAATATGAACACCTTCACCAGCGTTGACGACCACATTTTGCAGGAGATTATTGCTCGTGCGCCTCCCGACTCGTGTTCGTGGACCACGGTCTGTTTGCTGGTGGGGAGAGAGAAAACGAGGGCGGGTGAGCTAGTGGGGCAGGTTACTGTGTCGACGCCGATTTGAAAGTGATCTGTTTCGGCCGGTTTGAAAGTTTTGTCTTCTTCGATCTCCCTTGATCCAAAATGGATCATTTTCTTTCTTCTTCGTGTTCTTCTTGCACGGGACTGTCAGTGGACAGTCCCCGTAACCTCTCCTGGTCGATGATTTTCTCACCCTTGCCCCCGATATGCCGAACCGGATGCCGATTTGCGCATAGGAGAGGCACTCGGACCTCAATCGCATGACATCAGGGATGAAATGAGAAGGTTTGTATGGCATGGCAGCACCGTGAGATTGACGAGCGTCGCCCAGTCAGACAGCATCTTGCAACTTACGGTGGGTTAGTTCATGAACTGCATCCAGCGTCAGATCCCTACGGGCTGCTTCAGTCGGTGCCATATAGGCGAATAAACTGGCTTCCCCTGTGTGAGCGGTCGACTTTGGGCAATGGGGTACGATTTATGTCAGAGGCATTGTTTGATTCTCATTAGCGGCAGCACAGGCGTTTGCGGCGGCGGAACAGGCAGCGTCGTAGGCGGCGGCAGCGACGGCGTAAGCGGCGTCGGCGGCGGCCAAGGCGGTGGCATTAGCAGCGGTTACATCGGCATCAGCGTTGGCACTGACGGTGTCTATGATGGCATAGGCGTGGGTTCCGGCGGCGTCGGTGATGGCAGTGGCGTGAGTACGAGCTACGTTTATGATCGCATATGCGGCATCTAAGGCAGCATCTAGGATGGCATAGGCGGCGTCTAAGGCGGCATTTACGGCGTCGCTGTCGGCGCCGGCGGTGAGGGCGGCCAAGGCGGCGTTGCCGGCGTTTGCACTGGCAGCATGGGTGGCGGCAGCAGCGGCGCCGGCTGCATCAGAAGCTGCATCGTAAGCTGCACGACACGCGGCGACTAGTGCGCCACCGCAGGCAGTGGTGGCAGCTAGGTGCGCAGCGTTAGCGTTGGCATAAGCTGTCGAGGCGGCGGCTAAAGCTGCGGCATGAGAGACATCAGCGGCTGCACGGGCATTGACGGCGGCGGCATCTATAACGGCTGCATAGGCGGCTAGGGCGGTTTCATTCATAGCGGACAAGTACCTCAACCGCTGCCGCCTGCTTCTTGCTTATCTCGGCCGTCTCGCCCACGCTCGACAGAACCTGACTCTTCGTCAATGCCTTCGCCATGATCGCATCCTTTGTTTTGCCACTGATCACCACGACTTGCGACGGTTAGACTATAGGGCGGTTCCCGAAGGCACGCAATAGGCATATTTCGGTTCCAGTGGCACCATTTGTGTACTCAAGGGGTCTGCTCTCAAAATAAGATTAACGAAGCCAAGGTGTAAAACCCACGCCATCTTTGGCTTTTCCGTCCTATCCGGTGAACTCCAGACTAAACCCTGCACCTTTCTCCCCCTGAGACCAGGGCGAGGCTCCCGCCGAGCCGGCCGCGTGTGCCATGCGCCTTTCCAGGGCGGCTCACCGGGAGGTTCGCCCTCCCGTATGGCCCACCACGAACCAGGCCGCGCGCAAGGAAAGACCGCAGGTATCGTCAACCGTACTCGTCGCCCGTACGCGTTGACCGGAGAATGTGGGGGCTTCCGGGTTTGTTTGTGGGATTTTCTGTTAATGAACACGAGGTCAATCCAAGATTCTTCAGGGAGCGAGTAAGCAGGTGGAGTAAGTGTGCCGTTTACGATAGGGTTAAAGTGTGGGTGTACGTGTAGGGAATGCACGCAGCTTACACCTTACCGCCTCCTTGCTCGCCATCTTGAACGGTTTCACTTAAACCACCCGCTTTATCGAGGGCCGACGATGTGGTTGCGATGCGAGCCAATGAGAAAGCCCCCCACAACGATCAATTGAGCCTGCGGCGCGCTTGACCCATAGCTTCCGCGTGAAGACACATGAAGGGTGTCGCGCGCACCGGATAAACACACAGTTCCCCAACTTCTTCGTGGTCTTCGTGCTCTTCGTGGTGAATCTCACCTTTCTCCTCCCACTAACTAAAATCGCACCCGTGCCGTTACGATGACCCTGCAAAAGTTCCGGCGGAGGGGACGCGCCAGGAATGTCTGAACCGCGAATGAGCACGAATAAACACGAATGGGGAGTTGCTACCGCGAGGGGGGGGAGAAGAAAGGTGGTAGGTGTGAGGTGGTAGGACGTGCCAACCTGAAACCTTCTGCCCCTGAGACCAGGGCGTGGCGACGAGTCCCGTCGGGCAAGGCGGCCAGCCAGTAGCGCAGGCTGGGTTCCAGGGCAAAAAATCGTAAACGTTTACGATTTTTTTGGCGCAGCGGGCGACGCGCCTGTCAGGCCCGCGGTTACCACGGAGTAGCGCACAGGCTGCTGAAGCCACCGGGTTAGCGGTTTCCAATCACTTCATTTTTCCGCTTTCCTTTGTCTTTCATTTCCGCCAACGTGCGCAAGCGTAACGGTCCTGCAAAAGTTCTTACCTTCATGATTCGGGCCTCGAAATTCGGCAATTTGCGTTCGTTTAGGCCAAAATTGCACGGTCTGCTTGGCCCCCATTTGTCCAGCGATATTTGTGTGTAAAGGGCAGGTCGGGGGCTACGGACGGCAGCCAGGGACAAATGCTAGCCCACTGTCACGCACGGTGTTCCTGAACCCTGCCCCCTGAACCCTGCCTGAACCCTGAACCCTGAACCCTGACCCCTGACCCCTGCCCCCTCTCATGGCGCCGGCCTATTTGCCGCAGCACTTCTTGTACTTCTTGCCGCTGCCGCAGGGGCAGTCGTCATTGCGGCCGACTTTGGGCAGATCGCGGCGCTGGGGCTCAATGACCGGCAATGCCTCCTGCATGGCCTGGTCGAAGCTGGCGGCTGCGGCCGAGGGGACCTCCGAGCCGAAGCTGGCCGCCGCCGCCACCGTCGGGCCACGCCCGCCGAGCACATGCACATCCTCATGGATCAGCCGTTGTGGCCGGCGCGCGGCCACCTGCATCATCCGTTCCAGCGACGAGAGCGACGTGGTGACGCGGAAGGCATTCTGCACGATATCGAGCTTGATGTTGGCCATCAACTCTTCAAACATCGAGAAGGCTTCGCGCTTGTATTCCACCAGCGGATCACGCTGGCCGTAGGCGCGCAACCCCACGCCATGACGCAAATCATCCATGGCGCGCAGGAACTCCTGCCATTGTGTATCGATGCTGGTCAGCACCACATGACGTTCCAGCATGGGCAACCCGTCCGGGTTTTCCATGGAGCACTTGACTTCGTAAGCCTCCTGCACGCGACCGAAGAGCAGCTCCGCAGCGGCACCGGCTTCCAGCGCCTTGAGGTCCTGGGCGGGCACCACCACCGGGAAGGTCATGACGATCCACTCGGCCAGCGCCTCTTCCTGCCGGTCCTTGGGGTTCCCCAGGAAGCGCTCGCACTGCGACTGGACCAGGTCGCTCATGATATCCAGAATCTTCTCATGCGACACGGTCGTACGGACGATCTCCTGCCGGAAGGAGTAGATCACCTCGCGCTGCTTGTTCATCACATCGTCGTACTCGAGCGTGCGCTTGCGGATCGAGAAGTTCTGCTGCTCGACGCGGCGCTGGGCAGTTTCGACTGACCGGTTGAGCCAGCGATGCTCGAGGGCCTCGCCCTCCTGCATGCCGAGGCGCGTCATGATCCCCGAGATCTTATCGGAGCCGAAGAGCCGCATAAGCTCGTCTTCCAACGAGATGTAAAAGCGTGAGGAGCCCGGATCGCCCTGGCGGGCGCAGCGGCCGCGCAACTGGCGGTCAATGCGGCGCGATTCGTGGCGCTCAGAGCCGATCACGTGCAAGCCGCACGGCTTTTCCAGCAGCAACTGGCGCAGGCTCTTGCCCGGCTCCAGCGTATCATCCAGCCGGGTCTGGGACTTGGTGGTCTGCTCGTTCAGCCAGACCACGCCGGCCCCGAGCTTGATGTCCGTGCCGCGGCCGGCCATGTTGGTGGCAATGGTAACCTGGCCCGGCTGGCCGGCGAGCGAGACGATCTCGGCCTCGCGCGCATGGTTCTTGGCGTTCAGGACATTATGGGGGATCCCCGCGCGCCGCAGCATGCGGCTAAGCAGTTCGGAGGTATCCACCGTGACGGTACCCAGCAGCACGGGCTGCCCTTTGTTATGGCACTCCGTCACCTCCTCGATGACGGCCTTGAACTTCTCGCGCTGGGTCTTGAAGATCAGGTCGTTGGTATCCACGCGCCGGACAGGGCGGTTGGTGGGGATGGAGACCACATCCAGCTTGTAGATCTCGTGGAATTCCGAGGCTTCGGTCTCGGCCGTGCCGGTCATGCCGGCCAGTTTTTTGTAGAGGCGGAAATAGTTTTGGATGGTGATCGTGGCAAGGGTTTGGGTCTCCTTCTCGATCTCCACGTCTTCCTTGGCTTCCACGGCCTGGTGCAGGCCATCGCTCCAGCGCCGCCCCGGCAGGATGCGGCCGGTGAACTCGTCGACGATCAGCACGCGGTTCTCCTGCACCACGTACTCTACATCGCGCTCGTACAGGCAGTAGGCCTTGAGCAACTGGTCCACATTCTGCACGCGCTGGCTACGGTCCATGAACGACGCCTGGATCTCCTGGCGCCGTTTGTTACGCTCCGCGGCGCTCAGGTCATGCTCGCCATCCACGGCCGACATGGCCGAAATCAAGTCCGGCAGGACGAACATCTCCGGGTCGGCCGGGTTGAGTGCCGAGCACCCCTTGTCGGTCAACGATGCCTCCCGGTTGCGCTCATCGATGGTGAAATAGAGTTCCTCGCGCAGTTCCCGCGACTCCAGCTTGCGCATCTCCGTGAGCATCATGCGCTCCACCTGCTCGTGCAGCCGCCGGATGGCGGGGTCTTCGAGCAGGTGCTGGAACTGCTTGTGCTTCGGCATGCCGTGGTAGACCTGATACATCTTCCACATGGCGTGCTGGTCGTCCTTGGCCTCGATCAGCGTCTTGGCTTCAGCGACGAACCGGTTGCAGAGTTCCTGCTGCAGGCGCACCAGTCGTTCCACGCGCGGCTTGAGGTCCATGTACTGGTTGGACGAGTTGGCCGCCGGGCCGGAGATGATCAGCGGCGTGCGCGCCTCATCAATCAGGATGCTGTCGACTTCGTCGACGATGGCAAAGTGATGGCCGCGCTGCACGACCTGGGCGGGGTCCACGGCCATGCCGTTATCGCGCAGGTAGTCGAAGCCGAACTCGCTATTCGTGCCATAGGTGATATCGCAGGCGTACTGGGCGCGGCGCTGCGCCGGGTCCATCGTATTCTGGATGCAGCCGACGGTCAGGCCAAGATACTCAAAGACGGCGCCCATCCACTGCGAATCGCGCGCGGCCAGGTAATCATTAACCGTCACCAGGTGGACATTCTGCCCGGACAGCGCATTGAGGTAGAGCGGCAGCGTGGCCACGAGCGTTTTGCCCTCGCCGGTCTGCATCTCAGAGATCTTTCCCTGGTGCAGCACGATCCCGCCCATGAGTTGGACATCAAACGGGACCATTTCCCAGGTCAATTCATGGCCGCAGACCAGGCGCCGGGTGCCACACAACCGGCGGCAGGCATTTTTCACCGCGGCAAAGGCCTCGGGCAGAAGGTCGTCGAGCGTCTCGCCACGCGTGAGGCGTTCCCGGAACTCAGCGGTCTTGGCCGGCAGCGCTGCGGCCGGCAGGCCCTGGTACTCCGTTTCCCACGCATTGATACGTTTGACCAGCGGCAGCAACCGTTTCCGGTCGCGCTGATGCTTGGTGCCAAAAATCAGGTGCAGCAGATTCATGCAGATCATCCATCCTTGCGCCAGGGTAGTAACGGGCTGGCGGCCTTGCCAACATACACGTAAGGGGTGGTACTATAGCCCGAGCTTGCCATGGACACCAGTGCGAAACGGCTGCAGCCGGACAGGTAGATACGTGGATTCGAGTGCCAGGGCCATGCTGGGATCCGGTCGCCGAACCATCAACGCGAAGGTCGTCTGGTCGGGGGGTGCCAGTTGGAGTATGCCCGTGCCGCTACACCGGCTGCACGGCGCGCGCAGGCGCCCGGTCCCGCGGCAGGCGGCGCACGGCGTGGTAACGGTTCGGCTCAGGTTGTCGCTCTTGCCGCAATTGGGACAACGGCCATTGATCATTTGCCAGCCGCACGTGCAATTCCGGATCGATTTGCTGGTAATCGTCTGTGAAAAGGTTCCCGCGCCGCGGCAATCCGGGCAGGTACGTTCTTGCGCCCCCTGTCCGGCGCACGTCTCACAGCGGGTACGTGCCGGCACCTGCCGGCTGCTTTGGTACGCGTCCATAACCTGCCGGGCATACAGATCGCCTTGCCCCGCCGCCTGCCGAAACCAGTGCATGGCATCCGGCTCGCTGCAGGCGACGCCGCTGCCTGTCAGAAACATGCGGCCGATCTGTTTTTGAGCGCCCACATGCCCCTTGCGCGCGGCTGCCAAAAAACAGGCGGCCGCCATCTGGCGGTCCTTGGCCACGCCCATGCCGCTGAGATACATCAAGCCCAAGGCAAAAGTTCCCTGCACCTGCCCCTGTTCATGGGCCTTACGGAAACAGTGAAAGGCGTTGGTGGGACTCAGCGCCACGCCCAACCCCTTCCCATACATGACACCCAGGTTCACCTGGGCCTCCGCGTGGCCGCGTGCGGCCGCGCGGGCAAAGAGCTCTGCCGCGCGGGTACAATCCAAGCGCACGCCATACCCGTTGGCATACTGAACCCCCAGATTCACCTCAGCCAGCAACTCCCCCTGCGCACTGGCCTTCTCATTCCACTGCAGCGCCTGGACCGGATCTGCCGGCACGCCGCCCACACCGCTGGCATAGCAGTACCCCAACCAGGCTTGGGTCTCGGCATCCCCTTGCTGCGCAGCACTCCGCGCCCAATCCAACGCCAACGACAGATTGGTGGCTCCGCCCACCCCGGCCGCATACAGGGCCGCCAGATCATGCTGCGCTTCCCGCAGACCACTCAGCGCGGCCTTGCCCAGCCAGCGACGAGCCCCCTCTTCATCCTGCGCCACCCCCTCGCCGCGTGCCAGCCGCACCCCCTGCGCATACATCGCCTGCGCATCCTGCGGCATGTCGGCAGGTGCCGGTTCGACCGGTGCGGCGGCGGCTGCGGCTGCGGCGGCGGCCGCGGCCGCCGCCTGCCGCGCCCGGTCGGCCTCGGCGGCACGGCGTATCGCGGCCACCTCCTCCTTAGCCAAGATCGCCTGTTTGCGCAGCAGCTCCCGCAACTTTTGGGCTTCCGCGCGCTGCGCCTCACTCAGCCGGTCCTGCAGGAGCAGTTCCACCTCCCGCAAGCCAACCTCTGGCAGCTCCGCATGCTGCGCCACCTGCAGCGCCTCCTGGAATGCCACCGGATCCGTGCGATTGCGCACCACCCAACAGAAAAGGACCACCACGGCACACACACAGACCAGCAACAGGCCACCCAAGTACACCCATAACGGCAGCGCGCGCTTGGCCGCCCTCCGGACACTAAATTCCATTCGGTTTTCCGACATGCGCCCTCCCCAACTGACGTCACCACCGGACGCCTTCTACATGATGCCATCCACCACCAGGCCGCCACGCCCTGCTGCCCGCTGGATCACCCGCCGCGCACCACTCACTTGGCCGGCGTCTCCGCCGACGAACTGCCGAACGGCCACCAACCACTGGATGACTTCTTTTTATTCGACGACTCCAGCATGCGCGCCTGCTGCGACGAGATGGACTCCACCGCACGCTTGTCCAGCAACTGCTCCTGCCCCAGCAATTCCACGCCCGTGGCCGTGGATTTCACCCGGGTTTTCAGATATACGTCCTGGGTGGCACGCTGCATAATGGTCGCCACGCCATCGGCGGCAACCTCCAGGGTGGGCGGCGTAGTCCGTAACAGCTGCCCCAGTTCCAGGGTGGTCCAGGTGCGGTCACCAGGCGTATCCGTAATCCGCAGAAAGAGATACTCGGCCTGCCGTCGCATAAAATAGACCAGCGTCAGCTTGCGCTGAAAGTCTGGCCGGTCTGCGAAAAGCTGGATGGCACTCATCATCTCCAGCCCCGGCACAATGTCAATGGCGCGGGAGGCCGATTCATAGAGGCGATCATCGCGCCGCACCTGCGCCATGACCAGGTAACTGCCCGGCTTGCCCATCGGATACCACTCGTCCAGCTCGAAAGCCGCCTTATGCGTTTCGCCCCCCCCCAGCAGCAGCTTGGCGATCATCGCCTCACGCGGCTGCGAAGAGGCTAAGACATCGCGCCGGCTGTCCGTGATGCGGAAGGAGATCCCATTCTGCCGCCCGGGTCCTTCCCCGATCTGAAAGGGGGTGGTGGCGTGATTAACAATGGCCACATCGGCCCGGATGGCCTCGCCCAGCATATACACGCTCTGGCTCAGCTTCATGTCGACCGCCATCTGAGCGCCGACACCTCCGGCCAACAGCACCGCCACCGCCAAGCTTCCTGCCCGTTTGTAAGCCATCGTACGACCCCGACGTTATCGCCCGGCACCACCTACCAAACGGGTGCGGCCGACCATCATGCAAAACCCTTTTACATTACCATCTGGTGCCGTGCCTGTCACGATCCGGTTGCCAGCTATACCAGTACACCGCCGGTGGCCACGCCCACCGGCGTAAAGGGGACGAGCTGGCCACGGGCGGCGGCCGCCACACCGGCCACACGGCAGGCCAGGTACTCCCCACTCCACCCCTGGCCGACGCCCGCCGCGTCCACCCCTTCCAGCAGCACCGTAACCGGCCGGCCAACCCATTGCCGCGCAAACGCCTGCCGTTGCACCTCCCCCAGTCTGGTCAGTTCCCGCGCGCGGGCCTTGCGCACCGCCGATGGCACCACCTCCGTGAGCGCCGCAGCAGGTGTCCCCGGCCGCTCGCTATAGGGGAAAACGTGCAGTTTGCTAAACGGCAACGAAGCCACCACCTGCCGCGTGGCGGCAAAGGCCGCCTCGGTCTCGCCCGGAAACCCCACCAGCAGATCCGTCCCCAGCCCGACGCCCGGCAGACGACGCAAGGCCGTCTGCACCACCTCCAGGTAGGCCGCCGGCGTGTAGCGCCGCCCCATGCGCTGTAAGGTGGCCGCATCGCCGCTCTGCAAAGGGAGATGTAGGAAACGGCAAAGCTTGTCACACCCGGCCATCAGATCCACGATCTCGCGCTCCACGGTGGCCGGTTCAATCGAGCCCAACCGGATGCGGGTTACCTCGGGCAGCGCTGCCACGGCGGCCAGCAACTCCACCAGGCCGCGCCCGCCGTCGCGATAGCAGGCGATGTTGCAGCCGGTGACCACCAACTCCGCAAAGCCAGCTTGCGCCAGGCTGCGCGCCTCGTCCAACACCTGCTGCCACGGACGGCTGACTGGCGCCCCGCGCGTATGCGGCACAATGCAGTAGGCACAAAAGAAATCGCAGCCATCCTGCACCTTAAGCAGGGCGCGCGTGCGCCGCGCCTGCCGTGGCCGCGCCGCCGGCGGGTTATCACCTGCCACCACCCCCAACCGCGCCAGCACCAGCGCAGCCAGGCGCTCCTTATCCTCGCGCGCCACCAGCAGATCCACATCTGGCACCACGGGCACCCGGCCATCGGCCTCCACCACGCACCCCACCAGCACCACCAGCGGCGGCGGGAGCCCCGCCGCCTGCGCCGCGCGTTTCACCCGCCGTGCCGCCTGCCGGCTCTCTTGCGCCGCCACCTGCGTCACCGCGCAACCATGAATCACCACAGCCTCGGCCACGGCCGAGGTCGGCACGATTTCACAACCGGCCGCCACAAAATCCGCGGCCATACGGTCGCTCTCGGCCTGATTCAACCGGCATCCGAAAGTCTGTAACGCTACTCGCATGCCTGCCAGCATAGCGGTTCTGGCCTCTTAGAAGCAATGGGCACGCCTGTTTTTACCGCAGTTCTAATTATGAGCACCTCGGTACCGTCGAAATCGAAATCGAAATCGCTATCGGGGTCGAAATCCTAGAAATCTTTGCGATTTCGGTCCCGATCCCGATTTCGATCCCGATAACAGCCGCCATAATGAGAACTGCTGATGTTTTTACCGCGAGGGGCGCGAAGGTACGCGAGGGAGTGTTCTTGGTGCTTGGTTCTTGGTGCTTGGTTGCTGACGCCGGGTGGACGGACGGTGGAAAGAAAGGAATCAAAGGGGCAGCGCCGCCGACCGGGGCGGGGCCGCCGGACCCGCCGTGCGTGTCTACCGCAGCCAAGCACACGAACAGGATCGACCACGCCGACATCCATAGCGGCCAAGACCCGCGTGTAAGCAGGTGGTGTACGTGTCGCCGTGTAAAAGTGGGTGTACGTGTGGGTGTAAGTGTCGTCATCCGCATGGCCACTGGCACACTTACCCGCACTCTTACTCGCCACACGTACTCGGCCACACGTACACGACCCGCTTGAACGCGGATCGACCGGCATGGGAGCGTTTCCGCTGACGCGTACGGACGATGATTACGGTCGACGGTGGGGGCGAGGCTCCCGCCGAGCCGGACACTTGTTCTTGCGCTCCTCCCGGACGGCTCACCGGGAGGTTCGCCCTCCCGCCCTAGATCCCGCCACGGGTTGTGTTTCCACCGTAAGACAAAAGAGAAGGTGGCAGGTGGTCAGCGCGGCGGGGCCGGCTGCACATGCGCGAACTGGCTGACCAGCGGTTGGTCGCGTTCCGTCACAAAATTAATCACCACGCCGGGACGCCCCGCACGCGCCGTGCGCCCCGCCCGATGGAGGTAGTTCTCTATTTCCTTCGGCAGGTGATAGTTGATGACCCGGCCGACATGCTCAACGTCCAAACCGCGCGACGCCAGGTCGGTCGAGATTAAGAGCTCGATCTGACCCTCACGAAAGGCTTTCAGATTGGCACGCCGCTCCAGCTTGTCCATCTCCCCGCGATAGATCGCACAGGCATGCCCCTGTTTTTTGAGCTCCTCGGCGAGTTTGTCGCATTGTTCGCGGGTGTTGGTGAAGATGAGCGTCCCCCCCTTGACGGCCTTGGCCAGCAAGGTTTCCAGCACCGGCAAGCGATTGCCGTCCAGCACGGTGCGATTGATCGTCGTGAGACTGGCTACCACTTTGTGGTGGCCGGCGCTATGAATGACCTCGGCGTCTGAAAAAAGACTTTTGATGAGTTGCTGGACGGCCGGCGACACGGTAGCAGAAAACAACGCCATTTGTCGTTGCGGCGGACAAGCCTTCACAATACGGCAGGCATCGGGCATAAACCCATGGTCCAGCATCTGGTCCGCCTCATCAAACACCAGCAGGCGAATATCCCCCAGGTTCACGAGCCCCCGGTCCAGCAACAGCACCAGCCGCCCCGGCGTGGCCACGAGCACCTCAAACGGACCGGTGCAGTTTCTTTTGGCGACGTCCAGCGTCGTACCACCGAGCACCGTGCGCACCCGCAAACGAGTGGCATGGGTAAAGAGTTTGAAGACCCGGGCGACCTGCTCGCCGAGTTCACGCGTCGGCACAATCACGGCGGCGCGGGGCTGGCTGTCCACGCTCACGGGTTGGCCGGCCTGCTCGAGTGCCTTCAACTGATGCAGCACCGGTAGCGCATAGGCCAGGGTCTTGCCGCTGCCGGTCTCGGCGACACCCACCACGGAACGACCCGCGAGCAAAGCTGGTAATACCCGGCTCTGAATTTCAGTAGGCTTGACGATGGCTTGCTCGGCGAGCGTAGCCTGTAGCGAGGGGAGCAACGCGAATTTGGCGAAGGGCGTCATAGACAAAGCGGTCCTTTACATCCAGAGATCTTGGCAGATGAACTTCTACCTTTTCTCAACTGGCTTGGACAGGAAAATCGTCGCCCGTACGCGTCGCCGGGCGCATCCCGGTTTCATTACAGAGTTGCGTTCAGTAGGCCGGAACTCCGGTTCCGGCCATGGAAGAGGTTCACATTCCCCAGGAAGTTCGTCACAAACGCGGAAGCGGAACGATGGAAGACCTCATCCGGTGACCCTTCCTGCTCAATCTGCCCCTGATTCATCACCACGATCCGGTCGGCGACTTCCAACGCCTCTTCCTGGTCATGCGTGACGAACAGGCTGGTTACGTGGATCTCATCATGCAGCCGGCGCAGCCAGCGGCGCAGATCCGTGGATGCGGGATCGAGATGATCTACGTGGCGGAAGGGCCGTTCTACCTCGGCAAGGGGAACGAAACACCCGCCCAGTTCGCCGGCATCGGGTTCGGCGGTCAGGAGCTGAACTGGTTCTATAAGTACACCCGTAGCGATGATCGTGACTACACCTTGTCGTTCCCGTATACCGCGTCCTGGCGGCATGTCCACTGGGCCGTCGGGTACACACCGGACAACCTCCCCCCCTTCAAGGTGACGAACGCCGGGCCAATTCCAACCGGGAAGCAGAAGGGGAGTCTCTGGGCCGTGGGGCTCCGGCCGGACGACAAGGGTGATGTTCTGGGGGCTGCTGGGGCAAGGTACCCGCCTGTACGAACGCGAAGTCTCAGTGTCCGACGCCATCGGGCGCGCCTTCAAAGGAACCCACGGCCGTGGCACACCGGAGTTGCCGGCGGACTGGCCGACACAACCCGCAGACTACCTGATGACCGGCCAGATTCCCGGGATTATCTACCGCGGCGACTACTTCGTGACCTCTTATGTCCCCGGCTACCTGCTTACCGGCGGACGCACCGAAATGATCCTGGCCCGCTCGGACCGCTCTGGCAACCCCTATCCCGGCTGGCGTGCCGCACGCTCTGCCCCCAAGGGTGACTCGGAGATGAAACCGTTAACCAAGCTGGTGGACACCAAGGCCGTTCCAGTGGCGCGCCTGAAGCAGCCGATGCAAGCGGATGGCAAGCTGAACGAGTGGACCACACCCACCGCGATCATCGACACCGCCGCGCTCGTCTTCCCTACCATGATGCGCACCCCCTCGCGGCATACTACCGACCCCTGGGGCGGTCCGGCTGACCTGAGCGTCAAGGCCTACCTCGGCTGGGATGGCGAGGCGCTCTGCATCGCAGCAGAAGTGACCGACGACCGGCAGTTCAACACGCAGAGCGGCGAGACGCTCTACGATGGCGACTGCATGCAGGTGGGTCTGATCAACCCCGAAGGGTTGCAGTGGAACTTCGGCCTGGCACTGACCGAGGAGCAGGGCGCTCAGATCCAACAGTGGACTGGCAAGGATGATACGGCGCTGAAGAATGCCAAGTACGCCGTGGTGCGCGACGACGAGGCGCATGTCACCCGCTACGAACTGCGCCTCCCGCTGGCCGACCTCGGCCTGACTCCGGGCGGTCAGTGCAGCTACTACCTGATGTTCTTTGATGATGACACCGGCAATGGCAGCCGCTACCGCTTCCAGTGGGCACCCAATGCCATGGAGCCCTTCAAGCGCGACTTCTTCCCGCGGGTGGTGCTGGGGGAGTAGGCCGCGGATTCAGGGTTTAGGGATCAGAGATCAGAGATCAGAAATTCGAAATCGGGATTAGACGGTCCGAGGAGTGGAATATGAGTCGTAAACGCAGTGAATACGGGTTGGTGATGATCGTCGCCGGCTTGATTCTGGCTGGTAACGCGGCACGGGGCAACGGCCTCACGGTATCCAATGTGACCTTACTGCCGTCAACGGCCACCGAGAGTTTTATCCAGTTTGATATCTCCTGGAACAACTCCTGGCGGGCGGCGGTGAAGGGCGACGGGGCCGCGGTCGCTTCACCAAGACGCAGATCACGCAGGCTGATCCGACCAAGGACGGCGGGCGCCCGGCCGGAACCATCGCGCCTGAAAACAGCAACACTCTGTGGCCCAATGGGTTCAACGGCTTCTATTGCATGAAATACGAAATCACACACCGGGACTACCTCACGTTCCTCAAAACGACTAAGTCGGCTGTTTTTGACTACACGCCGTACCCGCCGCGCAAGGATTTATCCGATCCAACCAATCCTCAGGCCCCCCGCTCCTGGCTCTCCTGGGGCGATGGCGCGTCTTTTGCGGCGTGGGCCGGGTTGCGCCCCATGACGGAACTGGAATTTGATAAAGCCTGCCGCGGTCCCGTTGCGTCGGTGGCCAATGAATTTGCCTGGGGGACCGCCAACCAGCTGGCCGCGCCGGTTGCTGCTAGCGCCGCTGCTAATCTCGTCGCTACCCTCGCGCCCAGCAGCGGCCTCAGTCGCGAACAGATCGGCGCTTCTTATTGGGGGATCCTGAACCTGAGCGGCAGCCTCAGGGACCGCGTCGTGACGCTCGACAACGGCACGGGCTACCCGGCCGACAAGGGGCGGCAGTTCCGTGGCACGCACGGGACAGGCACGGTCGTCCTGCCCGCTGACTGGCCGGACAAAGAAGGCAACGGCGCCGGGTTCCGCGGCGGCGCCGCCGGTCTGGCAGTCGCACACATGGGGGTTTCGGACCGCTATTCTGCCTCGTACGTGAACAACAGCCGGGGCGCCCGCAACGGTTTCCGCGCCGTGCGTACGGCGCCGTAAGGTAGCAGTCACAACGATCTGCCTGATTGATCGCTTGAGAAAGGGAATGCAGACCATGAGCAAGCCAACGATAATGCACACGCCGCCGCGCCACTGGCCCGCCTACCTGGCCACTGTCGTCGTGCTGCTGCTGGGTTCCGGCGCCGCGTATGCGCAGGAGGCGGCCGCGGCCAATGGCAAAAAAGCCGCCGACAAAAAAGATGCCCCAGAAAAGAATGAAGTGCTGATCGAGAAAGGGGAGGCACCCCCCGCGCCGAAAAACGCGGCACCCTTCTATGCGCAAAAGATCCTCGATGCCCAGGTCACGCCTGTGCTGGTTACGATGCGACGCTGGATCTACTTTGAAAACGGTACCGTGGTGCCGCGCGACAACCAGAGCGCAACCCTGAAGTTCGATGTCGCCTTCGACTCCTTTCGCAACGACCTCAGTCATACCGCCGCCTGGGTCTTCTTCAAGGTGCGCACCGAGGGTTCCAGCGAGTGGCAGCCGGTGCGGCTGATCGCGGATAAGCCCATCAATCCCACGGGGTACGGCTGTGAGGAAGCCACGCCGCCGCTGGACGTGATGGTTCCGGGCGGCGCCGATGGCTTCACCGGCCTCTTCCTCCGCCTGGCCGATCAGAACATGGACACCACGCTGAAGGCCAAAGGCGTGACCGTCTATCGCCGCCCCTTTGGGGATGGCAAAGGGTACAAGGCCATCTTCGTGATCCTGAACGAATCGGAGGGCGACGTCGCACTGCCGCTGGAGATTCGCGACGCGAAGCGTATCCTCGGTGGCCCCAATACGCAGAAGGGGCGCGATATCCTCGATGTGGTTAACGTGCCAGCCGTACTGCAGGCGTCCTGGAAGAGTATCGCAGGCAAGGCGGCGGACGCACCGGCGCTGATGGATCTGGCGACTGGCACCGCCATCGGCCGCGCCGGCGACAAGGGCGAACGGTACGGACCGGTCTTCGTCCCCTATCACGACTATCGGATTCTGTACGCGGAATGTGCGCAGCCGTAAGGAAGGAATGTATCATGAAGAACTCCTCAAAAATCAACACCCCGCGACTGCTCGTAGCCCTGTCGGCCGCCGCCACGCTGCTGACCGCCACCGCACCGGCCCAAGGCACCGCCTCGAACCGTGTGATCACAACCCCGCTGCACAACTATACGCTGGATGACACCGGCTTGCCGGCGCAGTTGGAAATCCGGGCCCTGACCAACGACATCCCGCTGGCCTGGCGTTCCGAGAAGAAGTGCCCGGAGCCAGTGCTGCACCGCATGGGGCGCGGTCCGCAGTTCGCTCTGCCCATGCGACTCGAGGCCGTGATTGACAAAGCCACCGTCGTGGCCAAGGCGGATGCGCCGGCCACGCTGCAGAAGACGGAGGCTGGTACCGAAGCAACCGCCACCTGGCAGGCCGGCGAATTGAAAGGGCGCCTGCGTATGGTCTACGGCGACCAGGGTGTGCTCTCCGGGCAGATCACCTTGGATGCCAAGGGTGTCTCGCTCGATCGACTCGATCTGGTGCTCGAACTCACCGGCCCCGTGGATACGGCGTTCGCCGGCAATCCGGTGGCCGCCGCCGACAAGCAAGCGCTCCCCGCCCAGTTCGGCAAACTTTCGGCCGAACCAGGCCTGCTCTGGAGTGACGGCGAGAAACCCAGCGGCGATGGTAGCCTGAGCAAGGGGCGTATCCCGTACTTCTTCCTCGGCAATGGCGATCGCGCCTTCACCTGGCTGCCACAAGGCGAAGAGGGGTTCACCCTGGGCGGCGACGAACCCAGCCTGAGCGTGGAACGTAAACGCGAGGGAAGCACGGTCTGGCGGATCGCGCTGGCCAACAAAAAGCCGCGCAGCGGCGAAAAGACCGCCAGCTTTACCCTGCTGATCCATCCGGCACGCCCGCGCCTCCCCGGTCGCCGCTTGGAGCAGTGGCAGCCGTGGGCCGCCGAGCAGGCTGCCTCGCCCGCACTCGACGCCGCCGCCCGCGGCACACTCAGCGGGAGCAACCTGCTGGTGCGCGCCGAGACCGCTTCGTTGCAGGAGACGTCCGTAGCCCGGACGCTGCTGGCCGGTTCCGCCGGTGGCGCTGCGCTCGCCACTACCGCCACGCTGGCCGACCGCTTCCCGATCGGCCTCTTCCGCTATCTGGCCGGCACGCACACGGCGCTCGGCGCACAGCTGCGCACTGACGCCGCTACGCTCACCTCCGCCGGCGCTTCACCGGCCCCCGACCGCATGGCGCTGGGGCGCGCCCTGCTGCACGACATCGGCCTCGATGTGAGCACCCTGGCCAATCCTGTGGCCGCCGCGGCCGTGGTGCGCCAACTCGAGGAGTTTGGCTGCTTCCTCAATGATGGCCAGACCGAGTTCCTGCCCTACTGGCGCACCACCGACATCCTGCACTACGGCGAGGAAGCCAAAGCCAAGGATGGCTTCGCGGTGGACGCGGCAGACCCGTCCGCACGGACCTACGTCTCTGCTTTCAGCCGGCCGGACGGCGTGCAGAAGAAGCGCAAGGCGCTCTTCATCCTGGTCAACGAAAGCACCAACGCGGTGCGTGGTCAGCTCTATGTGCAGCAGCCCTCCTACCTGTTCGGCGGATTCAACAAACTGATCGTGGAGGATATCTACGACCAACTTACCTTCTCGCGCATTCCGGAGGACAGCGACTGGAACCGGTCGCAGGTATTGAAGACCGTGCCGACCTTGATTTCGCAGAACTGCCTGACCATCCTGAAGAAAGGGCAGAATCCGGCCGAAGCCGTCCCTCCGCTCATGGATCTGGAAAGCGGCGGCTATGTGCGCCTGGTTGAGCGCGGTGATCCCGGCAAGAAGTTCGGCCCCGCGTACAAGGTCAAGGAGCAGTTCGAAGTCTACGGGCCGGTTCATGTGCCGGCGCGCGGCCTGCGCCTGCTCTATGGCACGGGCGAACACGCCGCAAAGCAGACCTACGGCGGCGTGACTGGCAGCGTGGTGAACCGCCAAACCGGCAAGCCGCTGGTCGCCACCATCCATATCTGCAGCGGCACGTTTGCGCGCGCCGAGATGCCCCCCACGGGCGATGAAAAAACGCCAGGTGCACGGCAACTCCTCGCCAAGCTCCCAACGAACAAAGATGGTACTATTAAAACGCCGGGCAGTGCCATTAGGCGTTTTGCCGTCGGCTCGACTATGACCGTCTTTGCCGAGGTAAACGGGAAGTTCTACCCCTGCGCGCTCGCGGCCCGTCCGAGCGCAGCGGCGCCGGCCGATCAAGATGCCTCCCCCTCCTTCTCTGTCGAAGCGGACAAAACGGGCAAGACGACATGGATGAACGTCCTCGCAGAGATCGATGGGCCCGCCGGCTCCTAAGCAAAGCCGCAGGCGTTCCTGCTTTTTACAGGCCGGGGGATGCCTCCCCCCGGCCGCAGCATTTTCCCGCTTCGCATACCGGAGTAGGCAGACCGGCCCGCACCACGCTGCCCACATCCTTTTGAATGACGTGATTACGCAGCAGGTCTGAATCTGCGGACCAAAGTTTTCTGGCGCTTGAATCCCTGAGCCGTATTGTCGCCGTGACCCCCGTGTTTTCTTGCGCACCCGCCGCGCGGCGGCTACGTGCGGAAGCTCACCTTCCGCAGGTCCACCCCTTCCACCCCCACCCGATACGTGCCGCCCGCTACCGGTTGGCACGCCTTTTGCTATAAGCAAAGCTCGTGGTTGAAAAGTGCGCGACAGGGTGACAGCGCCAAGCGGTGCGTACCACCGGCACAGACCAACCACTAAACATGCTGCTACACACGAAGGGATGCTTGCCAAAAAACGGAAAATAAGGCAAAGTCCGGATCCATTACTGGACTCCGGCTGTTCCCGGTAAGCCGACTGGCAAGCCCTCCTGACCGCGACCAAGACACACTAGGGAGATTGACATGAACCGTATCAACTACTGGATTGGATTGTCCGTCACGATCCTCGCCTGCCAACAAGGGCACGCCGCCGATGCCTGGCAGCACATCACCAAGCCCGTGTTGCCGAGCGAC
The DNA here is from genome assembly GCA_903861045.1 of uncultured bacterium. Taxonomy (GTDB): domain Bacteria; phylum Verrucomicrobiota; class Kiritimatiellia; order RFP12; family CAIWXQ01; genus CAIWXQ01. The sequence goes on from CAIOST010000192.1 coordinate 19,691, forward strand.
GAGATCCAACTGCTCAAGAACGGCACGGAAAAAGGGGTGGTTTGGATCGGCACCCCGGAGGGCGCCGCCCGCCTCGAAAATGGCACCCTCAGCCTCATAAAAGCTACCAAAGGACTGAAAGTCTGGGACGTGGCCAAGCGCACGGAGGGCGGCTACTGGATCGGACACAGCGGTGGCATTTTGCTCGTGGATGGCGAACGCACCGTCAAGGCGCTCAACGGCGCGAACGTCGGCACGATCCAGCAGGTCGGCGACCAGTTTTGGTGCATCGCCAAAGACGAATCGAAGGATCGCAACACCCTGATGAAGGCCAAAGGCGAAGCGTGGGAACCGGTCGCCGCGCTTCAGAATCGCCGCGTGTTAGACATGGAGCGGGATGCGAAAGGGATCTTCTGGCTGCGTCTCGATGGCGACGGTGTGCTGGAAATTGACCCGAAAAAAACTGCGGCCGAGGCCAAGCAACACCTCGCCCGCATGAACGTGACCAGCGTCATGACCGACGCCAAGGGCAACACTTGGTGCGGCCTGATGAGCGGCGGCGTCATGGTGCGAATCGGCAGCGAGTGGAAGCGGATGTTAGAAAAGGAAACCACCGCCGTGCTGACTCTGGTGGAGGACAGCACCAACCGGATCTGGGCCGCCACCAGCGGCAACGGCGTCTGGCAGTACGATGGCAAGAACTGGACAGGAATATTGCAGAAGGACGGCCCGGTCAACCTTCTGAAAAAGACCACCGACCAACGTATCTGGATTAGCACCGCCCGGAGCGGCGGCTTGCGCTACTGGGATGGTAAGGGCTGGACGGTCTCGCTGGAAAACCCCATGCCCGTCAACCTGCTCGTAGAACCGACTCCTGGCGTCCTGCTGGCAGGCACCATCCTCGACGGCATCTATGTCATGGGTAATTTCAGCATCAAGGGAGAATAAGCAGCCATGGAAAACACCAAGATTGACCCCCGGTTGGCAGAGGAATTCGGCACACTCATCACCAATGTCAAACGCGAGATCCATAAGGTCATCGTCGGCCAGGAAGAGCTGGTGGACCTGACGCTACAATGCATTTTCTGTCACAATCACGCCCTCCTGATGGGTGTGCCAGGTCTGGCTAAAACGCTGCTGGTAACCACCATTTCCAAGGTGATCGGCATCCATTCGCAGCGCATCCAGTTCACACCGGACCTGATGCCTTCGGACATTACCGGCACCGAGATCATTCAAGAGGACGCTGATACCGGCCGCAAGAAGTTCGTCTTTGTCCCCGGCCCGATCTTTGCCAACATGGTACTGGCCGATGAAATCAACCGCACCCCGCCCAAGACGCAAGCCGCGCTCCTCGAAGCCATGCAGGAGAAGCAAGTCTCGGTTGGCAACAAGCGCTATCCCCTCTCCCTGCCATTCTTCGTGCTGGCCACCCAGAACCCCATCGAACAAGAAGGCACCTACAGCCTGCCCGAGGCCCAGCTCGATCGCTTCATGTACATGATCGTGGTGGACTACCCCGAGACCAAGGACGAAGTGGAGGTGCTGCGCCGCACCACCACCAACTATCGCGACGATCCGGCCCAGGTGCTCGATGGCGAGACCATCCTGAAGTTCCAGCGCGTCGTGCGCGATGTGCTGGTACGCGACGACCTCTATGAGTATGTGGTGCGCCTGGTGCAATCCACCCGCATCACGACCCCGCATGCGCTGCCGTATGCCAAGGAGTGGGTGGCCTGGGGCGCCGGCCCGCGCGCCTGCCAGAACCTGATCCTCGGCGCCAAGGCCCACGCCTTCTTCCATAAGCGCGCGCACATCACCGTGGACGACATCCGCGCCGTGGCAACCCCCGTGCTGCGGCACCGCGTCATCGTCAATTACGCGGCCGTCTCGGAAGGGATCAAGTCCGAGCAGGTGGTGGCCCGCCTGCTCAAAGAGATCCCCGCGCCGGGCGAAAAGAAATAATTCCAACCGCTTGAGGCGAGCTGCGCAATGGCCCAATTGCCGGAAGAAAAGCTGACGCTGGACACCGTACTCCCCGCAGACCTGCGGGATGCCTTACGGCAACTGGAGCTATTCGCCCGTAAAAAGGTCGAAGGGATCCAGCACGGGGCGCATATCAGCCGACGCAAAGGGGTGAGCACCGAGTTCGACCACCACAAGCTCTACATGCCTGGTGACCCCATCAAGCATGTGGACTGGAAGGTCTCCGCCCGGCACGACGACAAGCACTTCGTCAAACGCTATATCGAGGACACCTCGCTGGCCGTACGACTGGTGGTGGACTGCAGCGCCAGCCAGAAGCAGACCACGGGGGGGGTCAGCACCTGGCAGCAGTGCGCCCAGCTCACGGCCTGCCTGGCCTATCTGGTCCTGCGGCAGCGTGATTCTGTCGGCATGGCCATGATCAACGCGGCCGAAACCGTCTGGCTCCCCTCCTCCTCCACCCAGACACAACTGGTCCGGGTCCTACAGGCCCTGGTCAAAGCACGCGCCTCGGCCGCCGATGCCGTGGACGCCGCCCTGCGCGCCACCCTCGAACGCGTTACCCGCCGCGGCATGGTCATTCTCGTTTCCGATCTGATGTTCGACCCGGCGGCCGTCCGACAGGGGATCCGCAAACTCCAGGCCCGCGGCCACGAAGTGCTGATCTTCCAGATCAGCGACCCGGACGTGGAAAATTTCCCTTTCAACCGCTGGGTGCAGTTTGAATCCCTGGAGCAAGCCGGCGTGCGCTATCGCGTGGACACCGTCCCCCTGAAGCGCTTCTACCAGGAGGAGTACCGCGAGTTCATGCAGGACTGGAAGAACTGGACGCGCAAGCACGACGTGCATTTCATGACCCTGCGCAGCAATGAACCGGTCGAGCATGCGCTCTCCATGTATCTGGCGTTGCGGGCCGGGGGAGGCCGCGGCGCATGAATTTTGTCTATCCCGGCATCCTCTTCGGCCTGCTGCTGGGGGCCATTCCCATCCTCGTCTACTACCTCATGCGCTTCCGCTCGATGCGTGTCGCTTGGGGAGCGGATTACATCTTGGAACGCGCCATGGCGCGCCGCCGACGCAAGGTGTATTGGGACCAGATCATTCTCCTGACTTTGCGCGCCTTGGCGGTGATGGCGCTGGTCGCGGCGTTTGCCCGCCCACAGTCGCACAAGAAACAGAACGTGGTCACCGGCAGCTCCGTCCTGCGCATCCTGCTGGTCGACAACTCCTACAGCACCCTGGCCGGCCAGAGCGGCCAGACCGTGCACGACCAGGCCATGGATGCCATGCGGGAACTAACCTCGCACTGGGGGCGCGGCGAAAAATGGTCGCTCTATGCCTTGGATAGCCACCCTCGCTGGGTGGTGGATCAGGCACGTGTCATCGACACCGCCCGTACCCTGGCCACGCTGGAAAACCTGAAAGTCGAGGAAACCGCCGTCTCCCTGGCCGCCGGGCTCAAAGCCGTGCTCTCCCACGGCATCGGCCAACAGCGCGAAATCTACATCTTCAGCGACGACCAGGCCGCCGCGTGGGACGGCGCCGACCAGATGATGGCCGGCAAGGATGATAAGACACGCCTGTTCTGGATCCATCCGCCGCTGGCCGACCGGCGTAACCTCGGCGTAACCCGGCTGGATGTCGGCCATGAAAGCGTGCTGCGGGGGCACTCCTTTCCGGTCTATGCGCAAGTGGCCAACTTCAGCGACGAAGCGGTGCGCGACGCGGAACTCTCCTTCCTCGTCAACGGCACCGTGGCCGGGTCCAAGCGCGTCTCGCTCCCCCCCGGCCAAAACACGCAGGTCGCCATGGACCTGCGCCTCGACGAAACCGGCCCGCACCTGATCACCGCACGCCTGAGTAACGATGTGCTCCCCTTTGACAACGCCATGTCCGCCGGCGTCCAGGTCATGGAGGCCGTCTCGCTGCTGGTCCTGCGCGACGCCGACCGCACCGGCAAGTTCGATTCCTCCGCCGCCTTCCTGAAACTGGCGGGACGCATCCTAGCCGGCAGCAGCACTAACGAGGCTGCCGGCCCCCTGCGCATCAAAGAACAGACCACCCCGGCCTGCACCCTGGCCCAACTGCACGCGCATGATGCCGTGATCCTCGATGGCGGCCGCACCCTGACGCCGGAGCTTACCGCGACCTTGCGCCGCTACGTCGAAGAAGGCGGCGGCCTGATCCTGGCCGTGGACGACACCGTGGACCTGCCGACCTGGCGCCGCCTGCTGACACCCGCAGGCCTGCTCCCAGCCTCCCCCGTGAAAGTGCGCAACGAACCGCTGGGCGGCGACACCTGCCGCCGCCTGAGCCGCTCCGGCTTCGACCTCCCCGCCCTGCGTAACCTGGAAACCTGCCCGGATGGCGATGTCAGTCAGGTGCGGTTCTATACCTGGACCGAATTTGACAATCCCACCGCGGGCACGGAAGTCATGGCCCGTTTCTCCGACAACACCCCCTTCGCCTGGCGGAGACGCATGGAACGTGGCAGCATTTTGTTGCTCGCCGCCGGCCTCAACTCTCGCAACAACAACCTGCTCGTGCGCGAAACCGTCTACCCCTTCCTGGTCCACCTGCTCGCCGAGGCGGCCAGCGCCAGCCAATACAAGCATGTGCTCGGCCGGCATGAAGCCGTGCGCTATCTGGCCCGTGGCGAACCCCCCACCGGCGCCATGTTTGAAATGGAGAAGGACGAACTGGTCCCCGCCGTCATCACCCCCCTGCCTGTCGGCAAACGTGTGGAGTATGCCCCCGGCGGTAACCGCTCCGGCCCCGCCTCCCTGCTCGTGCTGCGCGAAAACAGCAAGGAGCGTGTCTATTTCGGCATCCAGGGCGCCCGCTCGGATTCGTGCCTAACCCCCATGCCTGCCACGTACCATACTCGCCTGACCGAAACCCTGGGATGGACCGAAGTCGGCTCAGCCAAGGAGTTGATGGATGCCCTGGAATCGCAAGGCCATGGACAGGAGTTCTATGGCTGGGTGCTGCTGGCTGTTTTACTCTTCGCCCTCGGTGAACTGCTGATGGAACTGAGGTTCGTCTAGCCCCTTTGACACCATGGAACCGTTACGAACAGTTGATTTTGCGATACGCTTCGCGGCCTCCTGGTCCGCTTGGTGGCTGATGCTGGCCATACCCATCGCCGTCGCGCTATGTGTGGTGCTCTACCGCCGCCAGTCGCGCACCATCGCCTGGGGGCATGCCTGGGGGCTGACGCTCCTGCGCATCATCATCGTGGTCAGCGTGGTCATCCTGGCCTTCCGGCCCAGCCTGATCCGCCGCGACACATCCACCTACCTGGGCCGACTGCTGGTGGTGCTGGACGATTCCGCCAGCATGGGGATTGCCGATCCGGCCCTGCCGGAAGAGGATGCCCTGAAAATCGCCCGGCAGGCCACCGCTCGTCTGAACGGTCGCGACGCCCCCGCCCTAACCCTGCGCGAGGAGATCCTCACCACCGAGCGCATCCTCATCCGCTTCGACCGCTTCGGCCGTAGTGCCGACCGTACGCAGGATGCATTTTGGCGCGAAGCCGAGCGTGTGCAAACCGACGTCAATCAACGACTGCAGAATGTGGCACAGCGCGCCGCCGATCTGGCCAAGGGTGCTAACACCACCAACAAGCTGCAGGAGGCGGCCACCCTTTGTCGTGATCTGCCAGGTTTCCTCAAGCCCCTCTTCGCCGGCAGCCAGCCACCTTCCGTCGATTTCAGCCGTACCATGCGCGCCACGCTTACCGCGCTAACCGCCGCGCTGGATGCCGCACAAGCCGCCGCAGACCACACCGCGCTGGTCGCCAACGACCAACTGCTGTCTGAAACCCTCGGCACCGTGCGGCGCACCTCCCGCCTGGAACTGGCCTATGGCTGGCTGCAGCAGAACCGCAACGCCCTCATCCGTAATGCAGAGCAGACCGGTCTGTGGTTGCTGCCGCTCTCCCAACCGGAGGCCGTGCCGCTGGCCAAGGCCGCGTCCACACCGCCCGCCATCTCCCCGCTGGAAACAGACCTCGCCGGCGTGCTGCTGCACCAGCTCGAGTCGGAAAACCCCTTCCCGCTAACCGGCGTGCTCCTGCTCAGCGACGGCCGCGACCTCAGCAGCACGGCCATGGAAACCGTCACGCGCGCCGCCACCCTGCGATCCATCCCTGTCTACTGCGCCGGCGTGGGCGACCTAGCCGAGCCGACCGACATCGCGATACGCGGCCTCTTTGCCCCGCCCGTGGCCGTCGCCGGCACGCCGCTGGCCGTACGCGCTACCCTCAAGACCATCCTGTCCAAACCGGAGAAGATCGATCTCGCCTTGCTCAATAGCGCCAACACGGTCATCACCAATCAGACCATCGAGATCCAAGACCAGACGGCCATAGACCGGCGCCTCACCCTACCGCCCAACCTCGCAGGGTTGCAACGGCTAACCGTGCGCGCCAGCAGCGTGGATAAAGAAGTCATCCCCCAGGAGAATAACCGTCTCGACCTGACCGTGCGCATGCGTGCGGAACCGGTCCGCATCCTGTTCCTGGATGAGAAACCGCGCTGGGAAAGCCGCTTTCTGCTAAATATCCTGAGCCGCTTGGACTACCTGGACGTCAACTCCATCATCGTGCTCTCCCAACCCGGCGGACAGCTCAAGCGCGGCGTGGGCAAAGGCTTCTGGCCTGAAGACGCTGGCTCGCTCGCCTTGTACGACCTGGTCATCCTCGGCGATCTACCCGCCGAAACGCTCACCCCGGCCGAATGGCAACAGATCGCGGAATATGTGGCCGCGGGTGGTAGCCTGACGCTCCTCGGCACCGGGCAGCGCGATCCTCTCCCCGCCACCCTCGCCAGGAAATTGCTGCCAACCCAGCCACGCCCCGCTACCACCAATGCGATCCCCTCGGATACAGCCGCCCTGCTGCTGACCGCGGCCGGTCGCCACCATTCCATTACCCGTGCCCTGCAAACCGTGGCCCAGAATGCCGAAGCCATGACCGCCGATCGCCTGCAGCCGCAGACCATCCCCCTGCTACAATCCAGCGACGGCCACCTGCTGGTCAGCGCCGGCTTTTACGGCAAAGGCAAAACGCTGCTGGTGGACACCGACCGCCTCTGGCGCCGGCTCAACGCCACCTCGCTCGACGCCCATGCCACCATGGTGGCCAACCTGGCCGAATGGGCTATCGAAGCCCAGCCTCCGGCCACCAACCGGCCGCAACCTGACCTTTATCGCTATACCACCCGCGAAACCGTGCAAGTCTGGACCGAAACGCGCGGCGTAACCAATGTGGTCTCCTTGCGGAATGGCGATCAGTTGCTGGCAGCCCCGGCCGTGCCCACCCACACCGGCGCAACCTGGGCCGCCGCCACCTTCGCACATGTGCCCTCCGGCGAATGGACCGTCACCATGCAAGGCGGCGTGACCGCCCCCGAGCAGATTCACGTGGTCAATCGCAGCCGCGAACTGCATGACCTCTCCCGCGATGAACCGCTCCTGAAATCCTTGGCCGCCAATGGCGACTACACCGGCTTTACCGACGCTGGCCGCCTGCTCAACGACATCCAACCCCGCAGCCGCGTGGAACACCAGGAACGTACCTGGCGCCTCTGGGATTCCCGCTGGGTTTTGGGTCTGCTGATAGCCATGCTCACAGCAGAATGGATCTGGCGAAAAATGGCGGGTCTCGTCTGATGCGCAGTAAACTCAAACATCTTCCGAAGCCGGTAGTACAGACGATCCTCTCCTTCTACTACCGGAAACGATTCTATGAACTGCTGCGGGCACTGCTCCTGCCGCTGATCTGCTTCGCTGTGGTGGCGCTGGTTGCCACGCACATCGACCGTTTCCTCTTCCTCGACACCTCCGAACGCTTCTGGCTCAGCGCCATCACCGGTGGTGCCACCCTCCTCACCGCCATCTTCGCGCTGATCCTGTTCATCCGGCGGCAGCGCTCCGTCAGCCACCTGGCCTATGAACTGGAAAGCCTGCTCCCCAAGAGTGTGGCGGAACGACTGGTCACGCTGCACGACGTGCTGACGCGCGACGGCACCACCCCGTCGGGCACCAAGAACAGCCCGGTCCGCGACGCGCTGGTCCATCAGCTCACGCAGGAGACCGTGGCCTTATGCGAGGAAACCCCGCATGCCGCCGGCCTGGCCCGCGACCAGCGGCTCAAGCTCCGCACCGCCCTGCTCTCCCTGCTGGCGCTCGCGTGGCTGGGCTTGCTGGTGGTGCCTGCCTATCAATTCCCGCTCATGCTGCAGCGCCTGATCTGCCCCACCCGCAACCTGCCAAAGCCCAGTTTCATCAGGCTGGTGGTTACGCCGGCGTCGGCCGTGATCGGCCGCGGCGGCGAAGTCGTGCTGCAAGTGCAGGTGAGCGGCGCCATTCCGCGCCTGTTGCAGGGGCCCATGCACTGGCTGGGTGCCGACCCAAGCCGCTGCCTGATGGCCACCGCCACCGGCACGGTTACGCGCCTCGACATCGACCGGACGGCGCGCCCCATCAGCCGCGTCCAGAGCCGCCTGTTTGTGACATCCCGCAATGATCTGCAGGATAGTTTCAGCTATCGCATCCGCTGCGGCGATGCCCAGACCGACATCCGCCTCGTCCGCGTGATCGCCCAACCACGCGCCACCGGCGTGTATGTCACCATGGAACCACCCGCTTACACCGGACTGAAGCCCAGTCGCGTCGATGACCTGCGCGACCCAATCCCGGCGTTCTCCGGCAGCAAACTGCGACTCTGCTTTGGCGTCGATCAAGCCCCGCTCAAATCCGTGCGCATCGTGGGAATGCGGGATGGCAGCACCCTGGCCGAATTACAAGCCGATCCGCAAAATGGCACCTACACCCACGAATTAGCCATGTCCGCCCCGGTGGAGATGGAACTGGTGCTGGTGAACGAACTGGGGTTCGAGAATGTCGAACGCGTACGTATTGCCTTTGTGCTGCGCGAAGATCAGTCCCCCACCGTGCGACTGGAATACCCCGGCGGCGAGATCTCCTCCGTACAGGGGGAACTCGTCCCCATGCACATGGAGTTTTCCGATGACCTGGGGCTGCTGGAAGGCGCCATCTGCTACCAGATCAACGCCAACCGCAATCCGGACGCCCCCACGCGCGAGATCCCGTTACCGGTCGAGGAGCAGAAGCTGACCCAGACCCTCTCATCCGCCCTGGACCTAGCCAAGGTGGACGCCACGCCCGGTGACGAGATCCTGCTCTGGGTGCGTGTGCGTGACACCGGCCGTAATGATGAGCGCTCGCCAGCCGTCCGCGTCCACATCACCGCCTTCGGCGGCAACGAAAATGAACACCGCCGTCTGGCCGCCCTCCGCCTGGCCGGCCAGTTGCTGGCCATTCTAGAACCGTCCACCACCCCGCCCGCAGCCTTAGTATTCAACGAGACCGCTTGCGAACCGCTCGTGAACGCGGCCACGGCACAGGGGCTTGTGCTGCCGCCCCAACCCACGCTCAACAGCCTGCTGAACTTCCTGGAGCGCGAACACTATTTCACGGATAGCGCCGAAGCCGCCTCGGAAGTGCGCCTGCTCTGTGGCGTGATCGCCGGCCACGCCAATCCCCCCCCGCTCCGGTCACTTCCCTCGCTACACAAAAAACCGCTCTGCAGCGCCTGGGGACCGACATCCTGCCCGCCCTACTGCACGAACGCATGGGCCGCGACCTCATCCGGCGCACCATCAACCTCCGCACCGAAACCCTGGCCACCACTAGCGAAAAGGACTCCCAGCAGAATAGCCGCGCCGCCGTGGAGCGCCGCGTCGACCTGTTGCGCGATGCCATGGACACCACCGGCGACGACATGGCCAAGCTGGCCCGCCTCTCCCCGCAACTGCTTAAGCTGGAGGACGTGCTGAATATCAAACGCCTAATCAGTCGCGCCTGCCTCGAGCTCAAACGCGACGCCTCCCGTCAGCAGATCGCCGGCAAAGCGCTGGCCGATCAGATCGACGCCTGGATCAACTTGCTCCTGCCGGCCCTCCCCGCCTGGCAGTCGCAGCGCCTGGCTGCCCGCGCCGCGCTACGAACCCAGTACGAGGAGCTGCAAAGTGCCATGAACAAAGCCTCCTTGGCTGCCAACCCTCCCGCCTCTGTCACCCGCTGGCTGTCAACCAACGCTCGCATGATCGAGCGCAGCCCGTTCCTCGGCCTCGCCGAACGTCTGCCAGCCACCTACCCGGACACGGCACGTACAACCACCGCTGCCACCCAGGCCGCCCTGAGCTGCGAAGCCGGACTCCTCTCCCGCCTGGCCGTTGACAGCGAGTTCGCCGACTGGACCGCCTCCCCGCGCGTGACCCCAGCCGAGCGCCAACTTGCCGCCGCCCTCAAGGCGCTGGACCAAGCCGAGCTCGCCGCGGACCGCGCCGCCGCCGCCGAGGCCCTGCGTACGCTCGTCATGGACGACGAGACCGCCACCAGCAACCGCCCCCCCGCGGCAGCCGCCAGCGCCCCCCGCGGCCTGGACGCACAACTCCCCGTGCTGACCAGCGCGACGTCCCTCACGGAAGCCTATGACAAAACCATGGAGAGCCTCGCCCAGCAAACTGGCCACCTGCAGGAACTCCTGGCGCAATTCAACACCTCCGGCGAGGCCGCCGATGCCTTCCCCGCCTTTGCCGCCACGCTCACCACGGTCGAAGCCGGCCTGGCTCAGTGGGAATCCGACTGCCAACGACTCTCCTACCGCATGCACCTGGACCTGACCTATGGCGACCCCCAGCGCGAGCAGACGCCCCGGATCGCCGCCGCCCTGCCCGCCCTACGCGAAGCCATCAACCGCTACCAGGCCTTCGTCCCGCCGCTGCTACTCCGGGTGAAGGGGCGGCTGCAACGCCGCGCTAGCACGGAGAATCTCTCGGCCTTGACTCAGGACCAGGAACAACTGGTACGCTGCGTCACCACCATGGGGAGCAAACTGAAGCTCACCGCCAAGCAGTTGCGCGGCGAAGCGCAGCTCCAGGAGCGCGAGAGCGCCTCCATGCGCGACACCCGCCTCTACTACCAAACCGCCCGGCAACTGACGCAGGCCAACGATCCGGCCGCCGTGGCCGCGGCCTTCTTTGCCAAGAACCCGGCCGCCGCCACGCTCGCACTCGAGTCACGCCTCTACCTCCTACGCGACCTGCGCAAATATCTCCGACAGGCCAACGAAATTCTGCGCACGCAAACCGCCGCGCACCCGACCTTCGTCCCGGCCATGCAGCAGGCCGTTCAGTGCGCCACCACCTTCGAGCAGCAGCTCCTGCGCTTTGCCTCCCTCGATGCCGAAGGTACCGTGCGCAACACGGCCGCCAATGTGCGCAAACGCACGGAAGCCCTGATCCAGCCCGGACGCGACACCACGACGGCCACCCTGCCACGCGACCGGCTCGCCCTGGACGAACTGATGCGCAGCGCCGCCCAGTTCGAAAACCAGGCCGGCGAACTGATTACCAAGTTTAACCCCACGCGCCCTACCGGCTGGTGGGGCGGCCCCGTAGGCGTCTGGGACGACGCTGGCCGGCGCGATGCCGAACATGCCCGCCGCCGCACCCTGGCACAATTTGAACGCGCCCGCCGCGCGATTGTTCTGGGGTTCGATGAGATCATCACCCGCCGCGGCCAACCTGGCGCGCCCCTCCCCGATGAGCCGCTGGCCAGCGCACTCCTTGCTTGGCGCACCCTCCACTCCTCGCTCGGCGGCGGCACCCGCGTCGTCATCCCGCCACCTCTCACGCAAGGCAAACAGGATGCCCTCTCCGAATGGCTGCTGAAGGAACTAGAAGAGACTAGCAAGTCGCTGCGCCAGACGGAAGGCGGCTTGCGCCCCTATCAGGACCCCACCACCCGCTGGGTGGAATCGGCGAAAGGGTTGCTGCGCTACTAGCCCAGCTCGTGACACGGTGTTTGTATCATGACGAAAAACCACATCTACCTGATCGCGCTGCTGGCGCTGCTCTCCGCGGGGACGGTGAGGGCGCAAGCGCCTGCAGCCACCCCCCCCACGCGCATCGAGCCCGCCCGCATCGAGGGCGCCACCGCCGGCGGCCTGCGCTGGCTGGCCGAGCACCAGAACCGCGAGGGTGCCGACGCCGGTGCGTGGCCCGTCAACAATGCCAACTACCGCCCCGCGATTGCCTCGCTCGCCGGTCTGGCCTTCCTCTCCAACGGACACCTACCCGGCACCAACACCCCCTATGCACGCACCGTGGCCGCGGCCCTGAAATATGTGGCCAAATCCGTGACATCCGACGGCTATGCCGGGCAGGGCGACAAGTCCGGCATGTACATTCATGCCATTAACTCCCTGTTTGTGCTCTCCTGCTACGGCATGCAGTCCGACGCAGCACTAGACCCCGAACTGGCCAACTGGTGCCGCCGCAGCATCGATGTCATCCTGCGTGCCCAGCAGGTCTCCAAGTCCTTCACCGAGCGCGGTGGCTGGCGCTATGAACCGTTCCTGGACCAGAGCGATGTCTCCGTCACCTGCTGGCAGCTACTGGTGCTGCATTCGGCCCGGCAGGCCGGCTTCGAAGTGGAACAACCGGTGTTCAACGCCGCGTTGGCGTATCTGAACCGCGCTTATGTCCCCCTGAAAGGGAGCGTGGAGAAGAACGAGCCCGCGGCCGGCGGCTATCTCTATCGCCCGGGCTTCACGCAGGAACCGGAGCGTCCGGCCACGGCGCTGGTTCTTTTCATCCACTCCCTGTTTGATGCCGCCAACGAGCAACGCAACCAGGCCGCCCTTACCTACCTGCGGCGCTATCCGCTGACCTGGGACGGCTCGCAGTACGGCGGCTACTTCTACTTCTCCGGCTTCTACATGATGCAGGGAATGTTCCAGATTGGCGGCGCCGAGTGGGCCTCGTTCGGACCGCGTATGGCGACCTTGCTCCTCGACCACCAGTCCGGCGACGGCAGTTGGCCCTATCCGCCCAACAGTTTGCGGGAGGATCTGCAGACCACCGGGCCCGCCTATCCCGTGGCCATGGCCGTGCTGATGCTCTCGCTGGACAAGCAATACCTCCCCATGTACCAGCGCCAGCGCCGTCTCTATGAACGCACCGCAGCCACGGCGGCCGCCGAAGCACCCGCCGCCACCGCAACCACGCCAGCGCCCCCGCCTGTGCAACCGCCTGTGCCCAAGATCCCGATCCCCTTGCCCACTACCCCGGATCCTACGCCCGTGCCCCCTGCGGCACCCGAGGTACCCGTCGTCCACGAGGAACCCCGCGGTAATGACAATCAGGGTGGTGAAGGCGAAGAGGGTGAAGAGCAAAATAAGCGCGCCATCGGCCGCCCGCTCTTCTAACACGGCCGCGACTACCTGCGCTGCACGTGCGCATCAGCGTGGACAAGCACACGTACCCGGCTGTGGCGCGGATAGGACGTACAAGCTGCATTTTACGACCAACTGCGAGTGCCGGTTCAGGACGGATATTGGTTGAGGCGGCGGGACATTTCACCTTGCAAAACGCCCCGCAACGCAAGCCGTTAGGCGCCGCGTTGCGGGGGGGGTTGCAAGAGCCTCAATAGTATTCCCGAATGTACGCCTGGCGCACATTATCCCAAAAGACCTGGCCAATATCACGCAAATATAGATGTCTTTGTTGCTTGCAGATGCCGTCAACGCGTGACACCATTGGCCTATGGATGCCGTTTGCAGAGAGTCCGGTTTAGGCGTGTCTAGGCATAGGCGGTGGACGCGCCGCATGCCGCTACTTTTGCTGGCAGGCGGGTTGGCCGTGGCTTTGTGCTATTACCAGGTGGCCGTGGCGCGTGGATCCAACGGTCATCCGGCTCCGCCGCAGTCGGATACGCTCATTTACATGCAGTACGCACGGTCCCTAGCAGAAGGGCATCCGTACATTTTCAGCCCTGGTGATACGCCTACGACTGGTAGCACAAGCCATCTGTATCCGATGGTTCTGGCCTTGGCCTATCTGCTCGGTGCGCGCGGTGACGCCTTGCTTTCGGCAGGCTTTTTATTCAATGTCTGCTGTTATTTGGCGTGGTTGCAACTGTTCTGGTGTGTGGCGCGGCGCCTTGTGCCCGGTCAGGCCGTGCTGGCTGCCACATTGGTGCTGTTGAATGGCAATCTCGCGCTGGTGGCGATGGGGCAGTCGGATATGGGGCTGTTTATGGCGCTCTCCTGGGGGTTGCTCACTGCGCTGCTGTGCGGCTGCTTTCGCGGTGCCAGCGTCCTGTTAGCTTTGTGCGTGCTGGCTCGGCCCGAGGGGCTGGTGCTAGCGACCGGGTTGGCGGTGCTGGCTGGCGTGTTGGCGTTACGCCGTGCACGCCAGGCACGTCCGCTGGCGTGTGTGGCAGGGGTCGGGGTGCTGGCAATGGCTGCCGTGCTGACACTTAACCTGCTGTTGACGGGTATGTGGCAGTATCAGTCTGTCGTCGGGAAGGGGTATTTGGCCTGTTATCCGTTGTTGGGCGCGCTTGGCTGCACAGCTAATGATGCAGGTGTGCTGCTGCGTGAAGTGCTGTTCAACGCCGGCGGATCGCCACGTCAGAACTATTTCATTCCCGTATTCGGCGGCTGCCTGGCGATCATCGGCATTGCGGGGGTGTTCCGTGCAACAACGGTACGGAGTGGTCTACGGAATGCCCTATTAGTATGGTGGCTGAGTTGCAGCCTGTGCACACTGGGCGTAGTAGCGCAGAGCGAGTTCCAGGGCTTGGGCAACGACCGGTACTTGGGCTGGATATTGCCGGCATGGTATCTCCTGGCCGCAGCCGGTGTGGGTCAGTTGGTTCGGCTGTTTGCGTGTCCGCGTGCCGGGCTGACGCTGGGGATCGTGTTGGTGGGGTATTCTGTCGCCACATGGCCTTTTTTCCTTTCGCGCTATGCCGCACAAACTGCGCAGATGCAGGCGCTTGTTTCGTTTGGTCAGTCCACGCACGCCGGTGTGCCGTCCGGTGTGCCGTTCGGTATGCTCGAGGGGACAGGGCTGCGGTACTATTTCGGCGACCGCCCGGTGCAGCACTTGAACGGCATCATGTCGTCAACCTTTCGCGCGCAGCGTGATCTCGTCTGTTCGATGGAGACGCTGCGGCACGAGCCGAAAACCCGCTTCGATTACTGGCTGGTTTCGCCTGGTTTGCAGGGGTGGTGCGACGCGACCGGCTTATTGGGCCCTCTACGGATGACCGATGTCGATGCACCTCCCGGAGATTACGCATTCTCCCTTTTTCAGGCTTCTTGGGCTTCCATGCCGGATGCGGCCCTGTTGCCGCTCGATGCCACGGTAACAAAGGCCGTGGCTTCCCTGCAGCTGGTTGACCGCCTGGACGTTGGTTACGGCCCGGATGAACGCCGGTGCCGATACCGGGTCGGATCGCGCCTGGCCGATGTCAGAATCCTTCCTTTTGTGAGCTGTCGGCAGATTGGTGCGATGCGGCTCACCGAGGTGGGGCAGCCGGTACTCGGGTGGGATGAATTTCGCATACGCGCGCCGCAGCGGTTGCGTCCCATTCGCTTGATCATGCGAATGACGATGGACGCGACCAGCATCGTGGTACGTACGAACACCCGGCACCTTGGTGAGCGGCTCCACCTGCGGTCCCCGCTGCGCCTGAACCTGCTGGTCAACGGCATGACACTGCCGGAGCAGAAGATACTAGTGCCGGACGAGGCCGACGCATTTATCGAGTGCTGTCTCGAAATCCCAGCTGAATACGTGACAACCGATCCGCTGGATGTTGTCGTTGCCGGTGACCATATCGCCATGGGGTACTGGGTGTACCAGTGAAACAGAGGGGGACGGCATCCTTTGCCAGGTGCCTGCGCACCCGCTGGACGCAACGCTGGACCGTATCGAGGGGCATGCCGGCCCGGGCTGCGAGTTCCTTCCGGCGCATCATCACAGAGCACCATGTCGTTGTACATTCCCCGCCAGGCCGGCCGGGCGCTCCTGTCGCGCCACCCACGACTGCCAATAAACGCTAGGAATGCTCGCGTATCGCATCAGCGCGGGCAAAAAACACATGTCCGGCTCGGCGGGAGCCTCGCCCCAGCCTTGCGGGAGATTCATGCGCACGCCTTTGGCGGCGGCGGGTCCGGCGGCCCCGCCCCACCCCGCACACTGAAGACTGACACCTGGGCTGTTTTTTCCGGCTAGCATTCTCAGTTAGGCGACTTGGGCGTGGCGGACCTGAACGGCGAGGCGCAGGCCAGAATTGATTCTAGGCTGGAGAGTTGCGGGTGGCGTTGCTTTTCGACCCCAAAAGTCGTACCACGAGGTCGGTTTTGGATCGGGAAGGGATAGCCGGGTGGCGGGGCGGGCTTGGATGAGCCTGCCCGGAGAACCGAGGGTCGCCGGATGTGTACGGAGATGTGCGGGGGCGGGCAGTCTTGCCCGTCTTGAAAGGAGCAAAGATGAGTAGCGGAATGCGAAGCGTGGGGTGTGGCACGGTCATGGCGTTGTTGGGTGTGGTTCTATTTGCGGCGTCGGCGAGTGGGCAGACGTGGACACTGGCGACAGAGGATACGGAGCTGACCCTGGCGGTGGCGAGCAATACGCTCAGCATCGTCAGGCTGCACAACCCGGCACAGAGCTGGAACTGGACGCCGGCGCCATCGGCGGTACCGATGCCGGTTGTGCAGGGCAGGAAGGTGGATTGGACCTTTGGCGACGCGAGCGTAAGCAAGACCAACGGCCACGAGGTGACGTTGCGCTTCACCTGCGCGGACCCGGCGTTGGAACTGAAATCGGTCTGGCGCGCGCTGTCCGGGCCGGGGCCGGTGGAGAACGAGGTGAGCATCGAGAACCGGTCGGCAGGGCCCGTTACGTTCCCTGCAAGCACGGCGGCGGCCGTTGAACTGGTTGCCGACGCGGCCGTGACGCTGCACCGGGCCGACAAGACTGCGCATGGCAAGGGTAAGGTTTATCAGGATGTGATCGGAGCGAATAGCACGTTCAGCACCGGCACCGGCATCATACCACTCATCCTTCTCGGCGTTGGCTCCACGCACGGGGCCTACTTCGGCTTCGAATGGGAACTGGGCGGGTTCAAGGTCGCATCCCAGGCGGACCCGCTGCGGCTGGCCGTGTCGGCTCAGCCGATTACGGAGACGGTTGCCTGCGGCAAGGGCGAGAGGTTCCTGATTCCCAGCGTCTACTATGGCGTGTACCAGGGCGATCTGGACGATGGCGCCAACCGGTTCAAGCGCTGGTTTTGGAACCACAAGATCACTCGCAGCCTGCACGACAACGCGGACGAGCCCTGGGTGGAGGTCTGCATGCAGGATCTCGGCGGCAACGGCAGTGCGAGCATCACCGGGAAGACGCCGCAGAGTGCCTACGACCGGCTGGCCGCCACCGGTGCGGAGTGTGTGAAGCTGGACTTCTGGGATGGGTCGGGCAAGTGCTGGTACACCGATCGCGACTGGCAGTTCCACCCGGCCGTCTGGCCGGACGGGTTCGATTTTGCGGCGAAGGCGCACAAGGCGGGGCTGAAGGCCTCGCTCTACATGGGCTCGACGTATAATGATTGTGATCTCAACACCATCGCCGGTCGTGACGCGCAACTGGAAGCCATCCGGTCGCGCTATGACCAAGGATGGTTCGACATGTGGCGCACGGATAAGTACACCGCGCCGCTGGAACCGATGCCGCAGACCTACCACGGGGTGCAGAACTTCCTGTACATCCACGACTGGATGATTGCCAACCGGCCGGGCTACCGCTATGAGAACTGCTGCAACGGCGGCCCGTACAAGGGGTTCGCCATCTGCCGTCGCATGACGTTCTGCACCATGAACGACCTCGATCAGGATGCCGTTGCGACGCGCACAACGTACTATTCCTGCACCTTCGGGGTGAACCCGGTGCAGTTGAAATCCGATCACGGGCCGGCCGGTACCCCGTACCAGATGCGCACGCACATGCTCGGCGCCATCCTCTCCTGGGCCGTGGATAATCCGGTCTA
>CAIOST010000193.1 GCA_903861045.1 uncultured bacterium
TAAATAGCAACTACCTCGCCGCCTTCTTCGGCTATCCAGCGCATGGCGCATGCTGCCGACAGTAGCCCCGGCCCGCCTCGGGCCGTGGGCAGCGCGATCCAAGGTGGCTATGATCAGGACACCGATCATAACAAGGATTTCGACGAAGATAGCACCGCAAACGGGTCCGCTGGCCGCACTCCATATCATTGTCCAGCCCGCCCAGGATAGCAATCTGCCCTCGGCCCGGGGCGGGCCGGGGCTACTGGCAGCAGCCAACGACCAACTGCGCGAGCGCCACAGAGCAGCGTCCCCCGTCTGAGATCAGGCGTCGGCTGGCGCATCCGGGTTTGTGTGTGGGATTTTCTGTCGCGAACTATTCTGTCACGAACAGATCCCAACGCAATACCATGGTGTTGCCCACGGGCAGGAAGGTGACTTCGCCCAGCGTGTAGGCCGCGGGGAGGGGGGTGTCGGCACTGACGCGGCCCTGGCTCTGGCGCAGGCGCAGCAGCGGCGTGGTCTCTGGTTGGAGCGTCTGTTGCAGGGCGGGTTGGATTGTGACGGTGGCGCTCAGGTCGTCGGGTACGGCTACGCCGGCCGGGAGCACCACCTCGGTGGTACCTGCCGCCGCTTGGAGCCACAGCAGCTCAGGCGCCAGCCGGATCTGTTGGGCCGCGGAGCCGGACCAGATCGCCAGACCGTAGGTATGCAGCAGGGGCGGCGGCGGCAAGCCGGGCGCCGCGGCCGTGGCAGCCGGTCGGGCCTGTGGCGCCGGCTGGAGCGTGGCAGGTGCGGTCCAGGTGTAGTTCTGCCTGGGCAGATTATGGGTCACATGTTTGTAGCCCTTGGCTACGGGCGCGAAGTGGTCGCCGGCGCTCGTGGCGGGTGTTGCGGTGCCGCTCCAGTGGTAGGGGACGGAGACGGCGTACAGGCCGTGGCTGTCGGTGGTTGTGTTGGTGGTGCGGCCCTCGCCGATAAAGGTGATGGTGAGGCCGCTGGCCGGTTCCCTGGAACCGCTTTGCGTGATGCTGCCGCTGATGACGGGCGGCGGATACCAAAGGAAGTTTGCCGTTTTCCGGCTGGTCAGGCGGCTATAGGTTTTGGACGCGGGCGAGAATGCGCCGGTCGCCGCGCTGGGCGTGAGGGTGCCGCTCCAGCCATACGGGACCGCCAAGGTGTAGGTGCCGTTGCTGTCGGTGGTGGTGGTGCCGAGGCTGTTGGAAGCGTTCGCATAGCTGGACGCGGTCAGGGTGATGTTGGTCAGCCGGGTGCCGGTGCCGGCCTGCCTCAGGGTGCCGGAGAGGATGGGGATGGCGCCGGCGGCAAAGGTGGCGGTAATGGCGCGCGGCGCTGCCATGGGCGCGACGAGCACATTACTGGAGATCAGGCAGCCGTTGGTCTGCCCTGACCAGCCGATAAAACGCGAGGAGGAGTGCGGCGTGGCCTTCAGCACGACCGTGGTGCCGGCCTGTTGCCAGCCGCCGGGGGCGATGCTCCCCTTGCCGTTGGTCGTGATCCCCAGCCAGTAGTTGGTCTGCCAGCGCCAAGTCAGGGTGGCCTGGTTCGTGAGCGTCAGCGTGACCGTTGTCGCCGTGTCCTGCGTGAAGCTGTTGCCGTCCACGGCGGCGCCGGTGCAGACATATTGGGTGGTGCCGACGACTACCGGAGTGTTCACGATGCGCTGCGTCACGGGCGAGCCGGTGGTGACAACGGTGGTTCCCGGCGCCGCGCTGCCATGGGCCGTTTGCACGGTGAGCGTGGCGATGCTGGCGGCTGGCAGGGGCGTCACGCTGATCTCATCCAGCCCCAGGTAGCTGGCGTCGCGAAAGGCGAACTTCAACGTGGTGGTGGTGCCGGTCGCTACGACCAGCAACTGCACGTTGGTCCAACCGAGGGTGGGGAGATTGGTTTTGGCATAAGGGGTGGTATTGTTCCAGCAAGCTTGGAATACGTTGGGGGTTCTCCCGTTCGGGCTGTTGAGCCAAAAGGCGAGGCGGTAATACTGTCCCGGGACGGTTATCAACGATTGCGAAAGGTAGGCGAGCGTGGTGGACGGCCCTAGCTTGGCGCCGTAGGTGCCGGCCCGGGCATAGCTGGCGGCCGTGCTGATGGTGAGACCGGCGGCGTGGCTGGTGAGGGACCAATCGCTGAAGCTGCCACTCTCAAAACTACCATTCTTGACCAGCGATTGCCCGATGCGGAGTAGGAACGTGAGGGTGGTGGTGGCGTCAGTGGCGTTATTCACGAAGGACACCGTGCCGGTATATTCACCGGCCGGCAGATTACTTACGGCGGGTAGCAGGGCGACCGTGACGTTGGTGGCGGCGCCGGGTGGCAGGGTGCCGTGGGTGGCGGAGAGCGCGAGCCAGGACGAGGTGGTGGTGCAACTCCAGGCCAGCGCGTAGGTGGTACGGTTGGTTAGTAGATAGGTGGCGGAGGCCGGGGCAAAGGGGCCACCGGTCGGACCGTTGGCGGTGAACCCGGTGGCGGGTGTGACGGCAAGCGCCGCGGGGGCGCCGGCGAGTGCGTCAATCAGCGCCTGTCCGGCGGGCGTCCCCCAGCCGGTACAGAGGTCATAGCCGGGGACGGCGTGATAGCGGGTGGGGCTGGCTTCGTTGGTGTTGGCACCGCTGACGATGTCATGGAAGGCTGCGCTGTATCCGGCGTTGGTGCCCAGGGCATAGAGGGCTGGGTTGAGGAAGCCGACCGTGGGGTGGCCGTTGGTCACAGCCTGCTCGTTGATCAGGGCGGTGAAACCGGCCCAGAGCGGGGCGGCGGCACTGGTGCCGCCGAAGGCGGCGCTGGTGCCCTTGTCGTAGATGACCCAGACATTGTCGGCTGCCATGGCCACATCCGGGATGTTACGCATAGTGGTGGAACCATGGTTGGCGGTCATGCTGAGCCCCTGCTGCCAAGCTGGGATCACATAGTAGGGGCTGCTGCCGCCGCCACTGCCGCCATTGGTGCCCCAGTTCCAGACGACTTCTGATGACCAGTTGCCGCGCGTGTCGGTGGTCAGCGTAGTGCCGCCGACAATTGTGATGTAGGGGTTGTCGCATGGCGCCGTGATGAAGCCGGTGTAGGCGTTGTCATCGCCGGAGGCGTTGAAGTACGACTGCCCCTGCGCGGCAAACTGCTTGAAGACCTGCTCTGTGCCTGGGTCGAGGACCCACCAGGTCCAGGAGGCGCTTAGTTGTTTGGCGCGGTTGTCCGTGGCCATGCGGTTTAGGACGCTGATGGCGGTGTCGTACGGGCTGGTTTCGTAGACGAGGATACGGGCTAGTCCCGGTGCCATAGAGATGACCAACTCGATGTCCATGGCTACCTCGGCGTTGTTGTCGCCCGGGTGGCCATCGAAGTCATTGAGCAGGATGTTCTCCAGGGGGACGTTCGGCAGACCCGCCTGGCGGACATAGGCGGCAATGTCGCTGGCATAGTAGCCATCGAACTGCACCAGACCGACGATCTGGCCGGCCCCGGTCAGCGTGACGTCCGGGGCATAGGCCTTGCGGAAGTCATACCCCCTGAAATAGCCATGGGGCCCGGAGCCGGCCAGCGGCGTGGCGGCAGGGGCGGGGCGGAGACCGGCAGGGCGTGGCACGGCATAGTTATCCAGACCGGCAATGGACAATACCGGCACGGCCAGCGCCAGGGATGGTGCCACCTCGGGTGCATGGAACAGGCGGTTTTCGCGCGGGTGGTGATAGCGCTGCAGGCGGGTGGCGAAGGCCTGCTCGAACGCGGCGGTCGTCCCCGTGAGATCCACCAGCGTGCGGTTGGGGTGGCTGGCAGTCACCTGCAAGCCGTGGGCCTGTGCATAGGCTAGCACGGCGGCATAATCATCGCGTGTCGGCCCGAACCGCTCTGTGAACTCGGCCGGCGTCAGGTAGTGGCGGTAGTCCGGGTTGGTCGGATTGTAGAGGCGTGCCAGCAGGTTGGTCAGTTCCGCCTGATTGCGCAGCGGCAGGCAGAGCGCGGCATGCAGCACGTTGGTGGCTGGCACGCGCGACACCGCCGGCAGGGCCGTGCCGTGGAAGCGGTGGCGGAGCATTTGGCGCTCAGCCGCGGCGCCCGGGAGTGCGGCAAGGGCCACCAGCAGGATGACGGCCAGCGTCGTGCATGGGATCGGTCTCATGATGGGAATATTCGACGAGCGGCGGAAATCGGCTTGTGAGGCGCACCGCGCCGCATACCACGAGCTATACAGCCATTCTCATTATGGCAATCGGCGGGGCCGCCGGACCCGCCGCCACAACTCCATAATGAGAATTGCTGCTAGCTATATGGTAGCGCAGGTTTGCCACGGGATGCAATGCCGGTTTCATCCCCAAGCCGGGGGAGGGGCAGGTAGTCTACCAACGAAGCCAACTACCTAACACCGGCTTTCACCTGCCCCCTCGCAGGGGGTGTTGCCGCCGACTATTCGGCGTTGCCGGGCTGCAGGCGCCGGAAGCGTTCGGCGGCGGCCGACCAGGCGGCGGTGTCCGCAGGGGTGAACTCTTTGATCGGGAAGGCCGCGCGGATCAGCGGTTGCGCATGGGCCAGGTCCGGGATGATCCCGACGCCGATAGCCTGCACCATCAGATTTCCCACGGCCGTGGCCTCTTCCGGGCCAGCCAGTACCCGCACGCCAAGGGCGTTGGCAGCAAACTGATTGAGCATGGCATGCCGGCTGCCGCCGCCCACGATGTGCACGACTTCCGTCGGCGTGCCGGTGACGGACTGGATCTGCGTATTAACGAAGCGGTACTTGAGCGCTAGGCTCTCGTAGACGCAGCGCAGGATGGTGCCGCGGTCCGTCGGCACCGACTGGCCGGTACGGGTCAGGAAGGCCCGGATGGCCTGCTCCATGTCGGGTGGGTTGTAGAAGCTGGCGTCGTCGGGGTCGATGAGCGCGGCAAAGGGGGTGGCGGCCTCGGCGAGTGCGGTGACTTCTTCCCACGGCATGCGCTTGCCGTCGGTGATGGTCCAGCGGCGCAGCAACTCCTGCACCAGCCAGGTGCCCATGCAGTTTTTCAGCAGGCGCGTGTTGCCAATGCCCCCCTCGTTGCTGAGGTTGGCGGCCAGGGCGGCGTCGGTGGTGATCGGGCGGCGCACCAGGCGGCCGACGAGCGACCACGTGCCGGAGCTGATGATCAGCGCGCGGCTGGCGTTCTTCACCGGGGCGGCGGCAAAAGCGCTGGCGGTGTCGTGGGCGCCGACGGCTATAATGTCGGCGGCGTTCAGCCCCAGGGCGGTGGCCAGCGGGGCATGCAACTGGCCGATGCGTGTGCCGGGCGCGACAATCTCGGGGAGCAGCTTGCGCGGAATTCCCAGGGCTTTCAGAATGGGGTTGCTCCACTGCTTCCGGCGGGCATCCATCAACTGGGTCACGCTGGCAAAGGTGGAGTCCACCTGGGTGCAGCCGCCCAAGTAGTAGTTAAGCAGGGTGGGGATTGGCAGGTAGCGCGTGCTGGTCTTGAGCAGGTCGCGCCGCTGGGTGACGAACCAGAGCAACTGGTTGCTGACGTTAAAGGGCTGGAAGTGGATGCCGGTGATTTCGTAGATGCGGCGGGCGTCCATGCGCGCCTTCACCGCCGCGATCATATCGTCGAGGCGGTGGTCGCGGTAGCAGTAGACTTTGCCAAGCATTTCGCCGTCGGCGCTGAAGAACTGGCCATCGGCGCCCCAGGTATCCACGCCGATGGCGTCGAGCCGGTCGCCGATGTTGCGGCGGAAGGCCTGCAGCCCCTGGATGATCTGGTGGTAGATGTGGGTGTCGTCCCAGCAGGTGCGCTCCGTGAGGGTGCCGGTGCGGTCCGGCAGGAAGAAGGAGACGCCCTCATGGGAAAACCGGTGGACTTCCTCCATGCGGAAGCCGCTCACGGCAAAGGAGCCGGCAAAGCACTTGCCACCGGACGCACCCAGATCCACCGCCATCAAACGTTTCTCGGTCATGTCATTCTCCGTTCTTACTTTCTGATCTACTTTTCCCAGGGGAACAAATTCCCGACACCCAGCAGGGTGGCGGGGTCGAAGATGCGTTTTAGTGCGCGCATCTCCGCCACGCCCTTCGCGCCGTACATTACCTGCAGCAGGTTGGTCTTGAGCTTGCCGATACCATGTTCAGCGGAGACGCTGCCGCCCCACGCCACCACCTGCCGCGCCCAGGCTTCGTAGAGCGCCTTGCCCTG
This sequence comes from uncultured bacterium, assembly GCA_903861045.1. Lineage (GTDB taxonomy): Bacteria > Verrucomicrobiota > Kiritimatiellia > RFP12 > CAIWXQ01 > CAIWXQ01. Next base: position 6,156 of record CAIOST010000193.1, read on the forward strand.
GGCGTACTCCAGCATGTCGCGCGGGAGGATATTCACATGCACATGGTTGTCGCCGATATGGCCGAACACCACGTATTCCAGTTGGGCGGCGGCCAGGTCGCGGCGGTACATGGCCATGACGGGACGCAGGTAGGCATCGGGCACGGCGAGGTCGGTGCCTAGTTTGGTCAAACCCGGGTGCAGCCGCTGGCGTTCGGCGATGCGCAGGTTCACATGCTCCGGTGCGGCATGGCGGAACTCCTTCAGGCGCTGACGGCCGAGGTCGTCGCAGGCGGCCCAGGTGTCATCGGCGCAGCCGCCGTGGGTTTCGATCCAGCCTGCCAGTGCGGCGCTGCAGGCATCCATGGTGGCGTCATCCGCCACGGCATACTCGACATAGATGGCCTCCTGCCAGTGGTCAGCCATGGGTGGCAGGTGAGCGCCGCGGGCACGGGCGGCGCGCAGCAGCTCCAGGACGCCGCGGTCGAAGTACTCGATCGCCACCGGGCGCGGCGCGCCGGCCTGTGGCTGCGGGTTACGCAGCCATGCCACGAGGTCGAGTGCGCGGGGTTCGTCGGGGAGGAAGCAGACCACGCCCAGCGTGATGGGAGGGCGGGGGCTGAGCGTCAATGCGATCTCGGTGATCACGCCGAGGGAGCCTTCGCTGCCGATGAAGAGGTCGATCAGCGCCATGTCCGGGGCGGCATAATAGCCGGCGGCGTTCTTGACCTGGGGGAGGTCATAGGCGGGGAGGGGACCAGAGAGCACGCGGCCACTACGGGTGGACAGGTGGAACTGGCGGCCGGTGGCTTGCTGTACGCCGCGCTCCAGTTCGAGCAGGTCGCCATCGGCCAGGGCCACGGTCAGGCGGTGGATATGCCGGCGCATGGCACCATAGGCGAAGGAGCAGGCGCCGGAGGCGTTGCAGGCCACCATGCCACCGAGGGAGGCGGAGGTTTCGGTGGGGTCGGTGGGGAAGAACCAGTGCTGCGTACGCAGGGTGGCGAGCGCCTCGCGGCTGGTGGCCTCCCAGTTGGTGGTGTCTGTGGCCGCGCCTTCCAGGAAGTTGCGCAAGGCCTGCAGGGTGACGCCCGGTTGGACGCACACGCGGGCCTGACCGTCCGGGCCGAAGGATACGCCGAGGATCCGGTCCATACGGGAGAGGTTGATCACCAGGCCGCCGTCCGGCACGGCGCCGGCGGCAAGGCCGGTGCGCGCCCCCTGGATGGTGACGCGGCGGCCCGCCTGCGTGGCCTGCTGAAGCAGGGCGCAGATTTCCTGGCTGGAGCCGGGGAAGGCGATGCCATCGGCCGTGCCGGTGCGACGCGATTCGTCGCGCAGGCCGTCCGGAAAGTCGCGGGCGACATCAGTCAGGATGGAGGGGGCAGCGGGCATGATCTTCTCGGAAAAGCAAAAGCCCGTATCTTATGGCGCTAGCCCCCGCTTGGCCAGCTTGCAGTTGGGCTTTGGCTGCTGTCAGTAGCCCCGGCCCGCCCCCGGGCCGAGGGCGGATTGCTATCCCGGTATGGACGCCAAAGCGAAAGGGTAGTGAAAGTGGCGGTTTGAAATTGTAGGATCTTCTTCACGCCTTATTTCACTGCCAACAAAACCATGTTCTTCGGCCTTCAGGCGGTATAGACAGGTTGTCCCCGGAGCTTGGCGATCCTTTTTTCAGACAGGATTAACAAGATTAAACAGGATAGCTCACGCCACCATCCAGCAAATCCAGCAAAATCCTGTTAATCCTGTCCAAAAGAAATGCTCCACCGCTCCTAGTAATGCGTGTATTTCGCGCTGCCCGCGGCGGGCCGGGGCTGAGCAGACACACAAGTTGATTAGCGGTAGCCGATATTGGGACTGCTGAACCCACTGGTGCCAGCCGCGTTGTAGGCTTGGACCCAGTAGTAGTAGATTGTGCCGCGGTCCGCGCTGGTGTCGTCGTAGGTGGTTGCGGTTGGCATGCCGAGATTGAAGGCCCCCGTCGTATTCGCTTCCGTGCCGCGCCACACCTTGTAGGCGCTGGCCCCTGGCACGGCATTCCACGTCAACCGGACCTTGTCAGCGTACGTTCCGTCGGTGGCTATGACGCCCGTCGGCGGATAAGCGGGTGCCACCGGGCGGCAACCGGTATCGGCGCTGCTGAAACCGCTGGTGCCCCGTGCATTCATAGCCTTGACCCAGTAGGTGTAGGTGGTGCCGGGGGTGGCGCTGGTGTCGTCGTAGGTGGTGGTAGTCGGGTTGCCGATTTTGGTAGCGGAGGAGCTGCTGCTGGCGCTGCTGCGCCAGACTTCGAAGGAGGTCGCCTGTGCCGTGGCGATCCACGTCACGCGGACTTTGTCGGCGTACGTGCCGTCCGTGGCGGCCACGTTGGTTGGGCAGGCCGGTATGGATGCGGAGCAATAGCCGGGGTTGGCAACGCTGAAAGCACTGGTGCGCACGGCATTCTTGGCCTTGACCCAGTAGTAATAGGTGGTGCCGGGTGTGATGTTGGTGTCGTTGTAGTTGGTTGTGGCTGGTTCGCCGATCTTGATAGTCTGGGAGCTGCTGCTGGATATACCGCGCCAGACTTCGTAGGCGCTCGCCTCCGTCGTGGCGCTCCACGTCACGCGGACCATGTCCGGGTAGGTGCCGTCGGTGGCGGTGACGCCGGTGGGCGCCGTCAGGTTGGCCACCGCGCGGTAGCCGGTGTTAAAGTCGCTGAAATTCGAGGTTCCGGCCGCGTTCTTGCCCTTGAGCCAGTAGTAGTAGACCGTGCCGGGAATGGCGGTGGTGTCATCGTAGGTGGTCGTGGGCGCTGCGCCGATCATAGCCGCTTCGGCCATGGTGGCGGAGGCCCCGCGCCAGACCTCGTAGGCGGTCGCGCCGGTTGCGGCCCGCCATGTCACCCGAACCTTGTCGGCGAAGGTGCCGTCTGTGGCGGCTACGGTTGTTGGCAGGGAGGGGAGAGCCGGGCAATAGCCGGTGTTGGCAAGGCTGCGACCACTGGTTCCCACGGAATTTTTGGCCATGATCCAATAGTAGTAGATTTGGCCGGGTAGCGCGCTGGTGTCGTCGTAGGTCGTGGTGGTGGCCTCGCCGCGGAGGGTGGCACTGCTGCTGGCGATGCCGCGCCAGACTTCGTAGGCGGTCGCCTGGGTCGCGGCGTTCCATGTCACACGGACCCGGTTGGAGAGCGTGCCGTCTGTGGCGGCTACGCCGGTTGGTATGGGGGGGATGATAGCCGCGCGGTAACCGGTATCGGTATTGCTGAAATCACTGACCCCTGCCGCATTCCTGGCCTTGACCCAGTAGTTATAGGGCGTGCCGGGTGTGGCACTGAGGTCGTCGTAGGTCGTGTTGGTGGACACACTGAGCTGTTTGGCGGAGAGCTGTTCGCCGGAAGTTCCACCGTAGATCTCGTAGGAGGCGGCGCCAGCCACGGCGCGCCAGGTCAGGCGGACCTTGTCGGCGTACGTCCCATCCGTGGCGGCCAGGCCGGTGGGCGCGGCCGGCATTACGGCGCTATAGCCGCTGTTGGCTGTACTGAAGCCGCTGCTGCCGGTGGCATTCCTGGCCTTGACCCAATAGTAGTATACGGTGCCGGCGGTGGCACTGGTGTCGTCGTAGGTGGTTGTGGTCGACACATTGAGCAGGGCAGCGTCGCTACTGCGGCTGGAGCTGCTGCGCCAGATTGTATAGTCGCTCGCCCGGGACGCGGCGTTCCACGTCACCCTGATCCTATCTTTGAGCGTGCCATCCGTGGCGGAAACTTTGGTGGGCGCGGACGGCGCCGCCTGGGGCGTGGCCGCCGGCGCAGTCTGTCTGGGCACGGCCATGGTTAGATTCGGTACGGTCGTGCCAGCGTGCAGCGGTTGTGCGGTGGTCACCACGGTCGCTGCCTGCAAGGCCGCCGCATAGGCCAGCGCTGCGGGTATGGCCACGGTGGCCACCAAACCGAGCCAGCCCCTTTGTCTGATGCTGTATTTCACGGTCTTGTTCCTTCTGCGGGTTGCCAAGCCAGTCGCATACAACCCGCCCGTCAGAATAACTTTCGCATAATTAGGCGGTTCTCGCAATGGGTGTAGGACAAAAAAGTGAGTTGGGGGGGGAGGGAAAGCGCAAAAAGGAGTTGCAGGGCAGGGTTCGATGCGTTATTCTGTTGTAAGAACTTTCTTACAGGAGTAATTAGCCATGGAACAATCAGATGTATTAGCGAA
>CAIOST010000194.1 GCA_903861045.1 uncultured bacterium
AGAAATATGAATAGCGCGAGGTGCGGCCGTGCCGGCTCTCCTCGCGCTGTCGCTTGATTGCTCAGCCACTTCTGTCTCGGATCTCTGCGCACCGGTGGGCAAGCCCACCGGGGGCGCGTATCCGTGAACCTCGAAAGCATCACAATACGATACGCGCCACCCTTGCGGTTCTTCGCTGTGGCCGCTGCTTTGTTCCAATCCCATACTTACCTCTTGCATCCTGAACCCTGACTCCCGGCGTATCTACGGGTTTTGCAAGAGACGCAATAGGCCAAAATTTGAATTTCCATTGCGTATGCTGCTGCGAGGTGATAAGTATATGCAACATGCTTTGGCGAAAAGCCGTACTTGGGTTGTGATTGGGAGGGGGGGCTGGTGAACCGGGGCGATCCCGGTGCTGACGTGTCTCTCGCGGTGCGGGTGGTGCAGGACCTATGAATGGGGTAACAATTTATAGAAGGCTGTGACTATGGCTACGGAAGAACCGAAGACGGCCAACGATCTGGCGGTTACGCGTACGGAACTGGCCACCGAGCGTACCCTTATGGCCGCTAACCGCACCCTGATGGCATGGGTACGCACGGCCATCTCCCTGATCAGCTTTGGTTTCACGATCCACAAACTTCTGCAGTCCACCGCGGGTCAGCAGATCGGGCTCATAAAAGGCGATGGCGGCCGGCGTATTGGCCTTTTCCTGATCGGTCTCGGCGCCTTGTGCGTGATTCTGGGGACCGTGGAGTTTCTTCAGACCACTAAACGCTTGGACAAGGGATTTGTCATGAGTTGGCGACACCCTAATATGTCGATTGTCATGGGGGGCGCGGTCGGCCTGCTGGGGTTGTTCCTCTTCATCACGATGCTGACCCGCACGGAAATCTTCTAGCATGGATATCATTAGGGAAGATGATCACGGCTAACTAATGACGGCGAGGGCAAGATCATGGAAGACATCTCACACTGGCAACGGTTTGTGGAGCACCTATTTGGGCGCCTGGATGGTCCGCTGCACTTCCGGTTTTTGCTGCAACCGCTGATGGCCACCGTCTTTGCCGTGATGGACGGCGTCAAGGACGCGAAGAACGGGAAACCGGCCTTCTTCTGGGCTGTGGTATCCGCGCCGGCGCACCGCAAGGAACTGCTGCATGATGGCTGGAAGCACTTCGGCAAGATCTTTCTGCTGGCGATTGTGCTGGATCTTGTTTACGCGTGGAAGGCGCAGGACCGCCTCTATCCGCTGGAGACGCTCACGGTAGCGCTGGCCCTCGCGGTGGTGCCGTACGTCCTGCTGCGCGGACCAACGAACCGGCTGGCACGGCTATTTCGGAAGAAGGTGTGGAGGGAAACGGATTGACAAGGGGCTCGCCATGTTTCATCATGCCGTTAACGTATGAATGGTTTGGGCACAGTTTTTCTCGTGGACGACGATGGCGCGTTTCGGACCGCGGCTTCCCAGTTGTTAAACGCCGCCGGGTTGGACGTGCAGGCTTTTGAATCGGCGGAGGCGTTTCTTGCCAGGGGCGTTAAAGATGCACCTGGCTGTCTGCTCACGGAGTTGCAGATGCCTGGCTTGAGCGGACTAGAACTACAGACGGCACTCGCGAAAGCGGGGGTGCATCTGCCGGTCGTTTTTCTCTGCGGGCACGGGGATATCCCGACCTGTGTGCAGGCGATGCGGTCTGGCGCGGAGGACTTTCTCGCGAAAGGTGCGCCGAAAGAGAAAGTGTTTGAGGCGGTCAACCGCGCTTTAGCCCGTGATGCCCGGGAGCGATCGGAGCGGACGAAGCGGGCCAGCTTGCGCGCCCTGCTTGCGACGCTCACGGTGCGCGAACATGAGGTGCTCGAATACGTCGTGCAAGGGAAGATGAACAAGCAGATCGCCCACGCGCTAGGCCTCCATGAACGCACCGTCAAACTTCACCGCACCGCCATCACGACCAAACTCGGCCGGCACTCTACCGCAGAATTAACACAGTTGTGGCTGGAGACGCGGTGAGAGAGAGAGAGAGAGTGTGTGTGGGGGGGGGGGGGTATGCGATGGGCGTGCTACCATGCCTGCCGCGGGGTTTCGGCCCCGACCTGCCCTAAAGGGCAGTAGGCAGCACCCAGCGTTTGCGCGTATGGTATGCCGCAAGCTTACGAACAACTGTCTACCCGGAGAAAACCCATGCATGTGACGCTTCGCAAATCGCATCGGTTCGCACAGAAGGTTGCCGCGCTGTCGATCGTCGTTATCTTGGCCGTGGCGGTGACGCCGTGCGTGTCGGCGCAGACCTCAACCGTGGACGTCGCGGTCGAACGCGACCAACTTCGAGTAGCCCGCTCGGCCTATGTGGCCAAGAACATGCAGCTCTCGGCCGAGGAAGAGCTTGCGTTCTGGCCGCTCTATCGAGAGTACCGGAGCGCCGTGGATTTAGTCGTGGAAGACTTGCTGAAAGTGATTCTGAAGTACGCCGATGTCTATCCGAATGTGCCTGCGGACAAAGCTCAGCCGTTGCTTAAGGATTATCTGGCATGCGAGCAGCGGTTATTGGACATGCGCGTTGCCTATCTGGAGAAGTTCGCCCGGGCACTCACACCCGCGCGGGCACTGCTGCTGGCCCAGTTGGAGAGTCGCCTCGATCTGGTACTGCGGCAGCAACTGGCGGATGTCATCCCGCTGATTCCCACCCCGGCGAAGGGCGCTGAAAACCGAACCAAAAAGGGTGCCGAGTAACATGCCATGACGGCTGAACTAGCCCCTTGGGAAGAAGACCGCATACAGGGCGCGCTCTAGAGAAGTTGGGACCCTACCGGTGCGAACGGCAATGGGGCTCTGTGCGGGTAGATGACCTATATCGCTGGTGAGGGAGGTCCGAGTGACCCGATGAGCCCGCCGTCGGCTGCGCCGCGTGGTCCGTGGATGATGAGAAACTGGTGCACGTGATTTATCCAGGCGCTCTATCAGGTGAACACGCGCGTTTGGCTGACGGAACTGTCCTTGGCGTTGAACCGGCCCGCCACGCTCGACGATATCCCGGAGGCGGCGCTGGCGCGGTGGCGCAGCATGGGGTTGGAGTGGCTTTGGTTTATGAGCATTTGGCGCACGGGCGGCTGGCCGGCAGGTGTCACGCCAGCACCCGCATTGGCGCCTGGAATTCGAGCAAACCTTGCCGGATTTGCGCGAGGCGGATATCGGCGGCTCCGGTTTTGCCATTACTGGTTATGAGGTGCAGCCGGATCTGGGAGACGCGGCGGCACTGGGTCGCCTGCGCCAGCGGCTTGCGCAGCGCGGGCAGAAGTTGATGCTCGATTATGTCCCGAATCACACGGGGCTGGATCATCCCTGGGTCCAGCAGCACCCGGAGTACTTTATGGCCGGGACGGCGGCCATGCTCGATCAAAAGCCGCAGAACTATGTCCGGGTCACGTCCCAGGAGGGCGAAGTCGTCCTGGCGCATGGCCAGGATCCGTACTTCCCCGGCTGGCCGGACACCTTGCAGCTCGATTACAGTCATGCCGCCACCCGGGAAGCGATGGCCCGGGAACTCCAGCAGATCGCCTGCCAGTGCGATGGGGTGCGCTGTGATATGGCGATGCTTGATAAGCGCCTGTATGACAGACTGCGGTTCTTCCATCAGGGGCAATTCGAAGGACGGAAGAGACGTCTTGCGCGCGCAGCGGGCGCCGGAGGAAGAGCCGGCCCCGTCGATGGCGGCGTTTTATGACCAATTGTCGGCCATCCTTCGGGAGCCGACGATGAAAAGCGGGTCATGGCAGTGGCTGGCCTGTCAGCCGGCTTGGGACGGGAACGATACCTGGGAGGCCTTCGTGACCCATGCCTGGTGCGGGTCCAATGGGTCACGGTTGCTCATCGCGGTAAATTATGCGCCCCATGCTAGCCAGTGCCGAGTGCGCCTGCCTTTTCCAGAAATCGTGAACCAGATGGTTGGACTCGAGGATCTCCTCAGCCCGTCCTGTTATGACCGCGCCGGTCGTGAACTGTTGGAACGCGGACTGTATCTAGACTTGGCGCCCTGGGGCTATCACATCTTTGCGTTGGAAATCAGTGGAGGGCACATACACGGAGAAAACGATAAGCACGAAAGTAAGGCATACCCTGAAAGCGATAGACCTGCCCCAAAGGGCAGTATCGGCTGCGGCATGGATGGGTATAGGATAAGCAGCGTAAGGATGGCAAGTGGCAGTTCAGCGACCACCCGTGGGCGGTCGGTATTTGCGGCGAACGGAGTGGTCTGCCAACCGAAGACTATGGCCTTGCATCAACAAAAAACGGGGGTGGATAATGAATGCCGAAAAAACCCGACTGGAAGCAGCCCGGGAAGGGAATGTCGCATGGAAGAAGTGGGGGCCGTATCTGAGTGAACGGCAGTGGGGGACGGTACGGGAGGATTATAGCGCCTCCGGCGACGCTTGGAATTTCTTCACCCATGACCATGCCCGCTCACGCGCCTACCGTTGGGGTGAGGACGGTCTCGCTGGTATTTCTGACGATAAACAGCGACTCTGCTTTGCTTTGGCTCTGTGGAATGGCGAAGATCCGATTATCAAGGAACGGCTCTTCGGGCTTACCAACAGTCAGGGCAATCACGGGGAGGACGTTAAGGAGTATTACTTCTATCTCGACAGCACGCCGACGCACTCATACATGAAGTATCTCTACAAGTATCCTCAGGCGGCCTTCCCTTACGAAGATCTCGTCCAGACGAACGGCCGGCGAACCCGGGACGAAATGGAATACGAGTTGCTCGATACCGGCGTCTTCGCGGACGATCGATATTTCGATGTTTTTGTCGAGTATGCCAAAGGTGGCGCAGAGGATATCCTCGTTAAGATCACGGCCTGCAACCGTGGTCCAGCGGCGGCGGCGCTGCAAATCCTGCCGACCCTTTGGTTCCGTAATGACTGGGCCGAGTGGATCACGGCTGCCAACCGTGCAGCCGAACAACCAAGCCTCAGCGAGTTCCAGGTTGCTGCGGGCACGCGCGCTGTGAAGGCGGCGCATGCGCGCTTGGGTGAATATTTCTTTTATTGCGAAGGCGACGTGCCGCTACTCTTCACCGAGAACTCGACCAACAACCAACGGCTCTTTCCTGGCCAGCCCAATGCCACGCCGTACGTCAAGGATGCCATCAACGACTATGTGGTTCAAGGGCGCCAGGAGGCGGTTAATCCCGAGCGAACTGGGACGAAGGTTGCAGCCCAGTACCAGTTGGTGGTGGCGGCGCGCGCTTCGGTCACCGTGCGTCTGCGCCTGAGTGTCGATGGAGCATGCGTGCCTTTCGGGCCAGAATTTGATGCGCTCTTTGCCGTACGTCTCGCGGAGGCGGATGAGTTTTATCGGGCGGTGATCCCCCCCGCGACTTCCGCCGACGCGGCGCTGGTCATGCGCCAGGCCATTGCCGGCATGCTCTGGAGCAAGCAGTTTTTCTTTTTTGATGGCGAGAGTTGGCTGGCTGAGCACAACTCCAATCCGCTTCACACGGGCTATCGCATTTCCCGGAATTCGGAGTGGTACCACATGGTGAATGAGGACATCATCTCCATGCCCGACAAGTGGGAATATCCGTGGTATGCCGCCTGGGATCTGGCCTTTCACACGCTCCCGCTCGCGCTTGTGGACCCTGATTTCGCCAAAGAGCAGATGGCCCTGATGCTGCGCGGGGTCTATCTGCATCCCAACGGGCAGATTCCGGCGTACGAGTGGAATTTCAGCGATGTGAATCCGCCGGTACACGCTTTTGCGACGCTCTTCTTGCACCGCACGGAACAAGCCCTGCGCGGGGTAGCGGATGTTGCTTTTCTCAAATCGGCTTTTAACAAGCTCCTGCTTAACTTCACCTGGTGGGTGAATCGCAAGGACCGTTTGGGAAAGAATGTCTTTGAAGGAGGATTCCTAGGGCTCGACAACATCGGCGTCTTCGACCGCAGCGCGCCGTTGCCTACGGGTGGGTGCTTGGAACAGGCGGATGGCACCGCTTGGATGGCGCTGTTCAGCCAGAACATGGCTGAACTGGCGGTGGAGTTGGCGGTCCACGACCGCACCTATGAGGACATGGTCGTCAAGTTTTTTGACCATTTCCTGTATATTGCCGCGGCCATGAACCGACCCGGTCAGGATGGCATGTGGGACGACGCGGACGGTTTTTACTACGATCTGCTGCGGCTTCCTGACGGCAGCGCCACGCGGCTCAAGGTGCGCTCGATGGTGGGGCTCCTGCCGCTGTGCGCCACGAGTGTCATTGAGCAATGGCAGCGGGAACGCATTCCGGGTGCGATGGGGAAGATCATCGAACGTCTGCGCAGGATGCCCGACCTCGTGAAGACCATCCACCCCACGGGACCCGGCCACTTCGGTGTGGCCGAGCGTGGTATCCTGGCGCTGGTAACGCCGGAGCGGTTGCGCCGGATTCTCTCAAAAATGCTTGATGAGCAGGAGTTCCTGAGTCCCTACGGCATTCGTTCGCTTTCCAAGTTCCACGAACAGCACCCGTATGTGCTGGATGTAGGCGGGCAGGAGTATCGCGTGGATTACCTACCGGCTGAGTCGAACACGGGCATGTTTGGCGGCAACTCCAACTGGCGCGGGCCGATCTGGCTCCCTGTGAATGCCATGATCATTCGGTCGCTCCAGCAGTTCTACCTGTACTACGGCGACAATTTCCAAGTCGAATGCCCCACCGGGTCGGGCAAGATGATGAACCTGTTCGAGGTGAGTAAGGAGCTATCCGACCGCCTGACGCGAATATTCCTGCGAAATGAACAGGGGCAGCGCCCCGTTTTTGGAGGTGCGGAGACGTTCCAACGCTCCCCCCATTGGCGCGATCATCTGCTCTTTTACGAATACTTCCATGGCGATAATGGTGCCGGACTCGGCGCCAGCCATCAGACCGGTTGGACCGGGTTGGTAGCCAAGCTGATCCACCTGTATAGCCTGTTGGATTCGCAAAAGCTCCTGGCGATGGGCAAAGAAGGCGCCTTCGGCAAGGGGGTGGCGGAGGGCGGTGGGCAACCAAGTTAATGGGCGGGCCAATCAGCCGCCGGGAAATGGCCGGGATGCGGGGTGAATTGCAGGCGGGACAGGGGGAGCGCTAATCGCGAACGCTACCGTAGGTTTACCATGAAAATGACACAGATTTCATACTTATCCGTCAAGCTGCTGACGGCGGCCGTTCTGCTGCGTTTCACAGCGCTGGCCCAGACCGAGGCTGATCCCGGCTGGCCGCGCGTGATTCAAAAAGACGGTAAACAACTGACCGTCTATCAGCCGCAGGTGGATTACTGGAAGGATTTTGCCGAGAATGAACTGCGCCCCCCCCAACAGGCCATTACGATTACGCTGGACCGGGTGCTGGCCTATCTGGAGCCCACCGAGCAGCCGACGCAGCACCCGGTCGAACGGAATCTGGAGCCACCCAAGATCTTTTATAGCCGCCAGCCAGCCATGCTCGTGATGTTCCTGGGTGAGCCGCAGTTTAAACCGATTGAGACCACCACGATTCAATACGCGGTGAATTCACCCTATGCTGTCTTTTTGGCCGGCGGGTCGTATTACTGTTGCAACCGGGACGTCTGGTATGTCAGTACCGCCGCCGCGGGCCCGTGGCGTTTTTGCACCAGCGTGCCACCGGCTCTTTATACTATTCCGCCGTCGCATCCGTACTACCACGTGACGTACGTGGTCGTGCAGAGTTCGACGCCGGCAACCGTTGTATACAGCCAGACCGCGGGGTACAGCGGGCAATATGTAGCCGCCAATGGCGTGTTGATGGTTGGCATGGGGATGCTTGTGGGCGCGGCGGTCGCGGATCAGCACGATCATGATTGTTACCCACCGCCGAGCCACTACTCCTATGGGTGCGGTGAAGACAGGTACCGGGGCTGGCGCCGTCTCTTGGCAGACGGAAAACAGCCAGGGCAAAGTCGTCAAGCGTTCTTCGGGTGAAATCTATGCGAGCAACGGCGACACGGTCTATAAGAAGGACGCCTCGGGGAGCTGGTCACAGAACGCTGGCAAAGGATGGGAGCCCACGACTAAACCGATACCTCCGGCAGCGACGCCCTTGGCTCGGGCGTGCCCTGTTGCTCCTGCTGCTCGCGCCATTCTGGGGTTGGGGGATGCTGGCGTTTACTTTCGGCAGTTGGCCGCGCGGTATCTGTCTGCCACTGGCCGCGCTCTATGGCTGCGGACACCTGCTCCTCCTCATGCGGGCACCGATCCGTCGCATAGTTCCCTGCTGCGCGGGAGCCTTCTTGCTGCCGCTGGGGGGGTTCTTCCTGATGCAGCCGACCAATGAGGGGCGCTGGCAGCCGGATGTCGCCCAACTGGCGCATGCAGAAATCCAGGGTGATGAGGTGGTGGTTCACAACGTACGCAACTGCGCCTACCAGACGGTGTCTAATTTCGTCGTCCGCTACGAAACGCGCAACTACAATTTGACGCAACTACAGACGGCTGACGTCTTTCTGGTGGATTGGGGCCTCCGGCATGTGGCGCATGCCATGGTTAGCTTCGGCTTTCGGGGTGGCCAGTACCTTTGCTTCTCCATTGAGACGCGCAAGCAGATGGGGCAGTCGTACTCTGCGCTGCGCGGCCTTTTTCGCCAGTACTCCGTGATTTTTATCGCGGGCGACGAGCTTGATCTGGTGCGGCTGCGCACGAATCTGCGACAGGGTGAAGTGACGCGGCTTTACCGGATGAACGTGCCGCCAGAGGTAGTGAGGCGTGTTTTTCTTGGATACTTGCGTCGTATCAACGGTCTGCGCGATGAACCCGAATGGTACAACGCCCTCGTCGGCAACTGTATGATCGACTTTGCGCGTATCGCACGCCACGAGTCTGGTACGCGTAACCCCTGGCACTGGTCGGCCATCCTGAACGGCTACGCGGACGAGCATGCCTACCAGCTGGGGATGCTGGAGCCGTCCCTGCCATTTGCAGAACTTCGGCGGGTAAGCCGGATCAATGACCAAGCCGTGGCGGCCGGCGCTGCGCCGGACTTCTCGGCCCGCATCCGGGCCGGGCTGCCTGGCATGGGCGCGGCCACACCGTCACCGGCGCAGGACGTGCAGCGGTTGGGTGGGGGCGTTAAAGCAGCGGCTGAAATCCATTGAACAGGAGCTCATCATGAACGCACGGGCATGGAGATTTGCCAGAAAGACCGCTGCGCTATTGGTATTCCTCGTGTTGGCCAACGGCTGCCGCACGATGACGCCCGTGGGTGTAAGCCGCGTAGGCGAGCGCCAAGCCTACCAGCAGATCAACCAGAACATCCTGAACGCGCGCGGATTCAGCAGCGTCACCACGGCCGTGCTGCACCGGCACGACTTGCGTGGTGTGCTGGACGACGACCCCGGCGGGTGCGTGCAGAAACTGCACGCGATCGCCTGTCGTGACGACCGACGCGATGCCTTGCTGGCGCTCGCGGAAATCTGTTTTGCACTCGGAGGGCGCGACCGGTCAATCATGGTCAGCGGCGTGCCGATCGCGCCCCGCGATTGCTATGTGGCGGCGGCTATTTACGCCGAGCTCTATTTGCTGGGGCCGGGCAAGGAGGCCGCCCCGAGTTCGTTCGCGCGCGAGTTCCGTCTGGCTTGCGACCTGTACAATCGCAGTCTCGCGCGCGTGCTCAGTCTGCTGGATATGCGCAGCGAGTTGCAGCACACGGTGATCTCACTGCCGGTCGGCCGCGTCGAACTCGGTCGGGAGTTTTACGATCTTCCTTGGCCCCGCGCCACCTATGAATCAGTCATTTCAGCGGACGAATATGTGGTGCGTGGGTTGACAAGACGCAATCGGGAGGGCGGGCTGGGTGCGCCCATTGTGGCCCTGCGCAAGCGGTCGTCGGACTTTCCCGTTGGCACGGCGAGTGCCGGGACGGTGTTTCTTCGCGTAGAGGGCGGGGTGCAGGATCTGACCAACGCAGCCTACCGCGCTTCCTTCGGCGTATATTCGGCCATGAAACACCATGAGGTGGTGGTCAATGACCAGACCGTGCCGATCGAAGCAGACCTGACGACCCAATTGGCCTATGTGTTGGAGGATCCTAAGCTTTGGAAACTAGGTTTCCAAATGTTCCGCCGGGGTCTGATGCCGTACCCGCCCGGACTCTATCCGGCCCAGCCGTATGAGCACGGGAAGATTCCGGTGGTGCTGGTGCATGGCACCATGAGTAGTCCGGTCTGGTGGGCGGAGATGATGAATACGTTGGCCAGTGACGAGCGCCTCCGCAGCAAATTCCAGTTCTGGCTCTATCTGTATGATAGCGGCAAGCCGCTGATCTTCTCAGCCCGCAACTTGCGGGATTCGATCGAGGCGCAGGTCCGGAAGTTTGATCCGGACGGGCGCGATGCGGCCCTGCAGAATATGGTGGTGATCGGGCATAGCCAGGGAGGCCTTTTGACGCGCATGGCGGCCGTGGACTCGGGGGAAACCGTGATTCATCAAATAACCGGGAAGTCGCTGGACGAGCTGAAGCTGGCGCCCCAGGAACGCGCGCTCGTGGTCCGCTACGCCGCGTTCACCCCCATGCCTCAGATCAAGCGCGTAGTTTTCATCGCTACCCCCCATCGCGGCAGCCACCTGGCGTTCCCGCTGGCGCGTCGACTGGCACGGTGGTTCATCCAGTTGCCGCAGGATGTCCTGAAAACCGGTGCCGAACTAATGACCATTATCGACAAGACGCAAATTCCGGGCACCTTGTCTAAGAACATGCCCACGAGCATTGACGGTATGTCGCCAGAAAATCCGGTGTTGCAGGCCGTGGCGAAGCTGCCGATCCCCGCAGCGATCAAGGCGCATTCGATCATTGCCATCGATGGTGACGAACCGCCGCCGGACGGCGATGATGGCGTAGTGCAGTACACGAGCGCCCACCTGGACGGGGTGGCGTCGGAGCTGGTGGTGCGCAGCCCACATAGCTGCCAGTCGCACCCAGCTACCATTGAGGAAGTGCGTCGGATTCTGCTGGTGCACCTTGGCAGCCCCCCGTACCCGGAAGGGGCGCACAAGTAGGCTAACGATCCACACGTAGCATGCGTAAAGCAGAGCCTTGCGGTATGAAAGTCACAACCCTATTGCTGCAGCATGATCCGCTCCTACCAGGCGCAGGGCGTTACCGCACCGGAGCTGTGAAACGGCCGAGGGACTGGAAATGGCTTATTTGCCTGACCAGTCTCGCGGCCGCAGGGTGCTCCTCCGTGGGGCCGAACCCGGGAGCACAGAACCAGATATCCGGCGCCGGCGGTCTGGAACCTGCCGCCGCCCCGGGTCCGTCTACGGCCGCGCAACCGTCCAGTCGACACTATCAGGCCGCGCGGGCGGCACTCGTGGACGGGCATCTGGAACAGGCCGGCAGCGAGGTGAAGTATGCGCTGCAGGAAGACCCGCGCGACGCCGCCTCGCACTTTTTGCTGGGCTGCCTGCTGGTGCGCAAGGGCGAGCACGATCAGGCGCTGGTGGCGTTCCAACGGGCCGTGGCGATTGATCCCGCTAATCCCGAGGCACTCTACAACCTAGGGACGATGCTGCTGCGGCGAGGCGCCGTGGTTCCGGCAGCTCGCTTGCTGGAGTCAGCCCTGCTGCTCCGTCCGAATTTCCTGCCGGCCGGCAACAACCTCGCCAAGGCGTACTTCCTGTCCGGACTGCCGGAACTCGCGGTGGCAACCTACGAGGAGACGCTGCGCCGGGACCCTGGAAATGTGGTTGCACTCCGGAACCTGCTGCTCCTCGCGGAGGGCTCCGGTCTCCAGGATGCGGCGGTTGCGTATCGGCAGCGTCTGGCGGCGCTGGGTTCCGGGCAGGCCGCCCAACCGCGCATCGATGCGGGTGAACCGCTGGCGCTGCTCCCCGTCTGGCCGGTCACAACCTTGTCAACCGGTGCCCCCTCTGCGAATGCCCCCCCGGCCGATAGGGACGTGGCGCAGCAGGTTCGGGCGGACCCGGAGGCCGAGGCGCTCCGGGCACTCGTTGCCGAACTGCCCCATGTAACCGTCGCACGGCGCGGCGGCCGGCTTAGCGTGGGTGGTTGGACTAGCGGTCAGAAAGAAAAAGAGTTGTTGGGGCGCATCCTCGGCAAACCAGCGGCACCACAGGGCAAGCACGCGGCCGGGCCGGACGGCCAGGCCGAGGTGGTCTTGGACCTGACCAGCGAGGACGCCTGGGATACACAACGCATGATCGAAGTCGATGCGGTGATCTTTCTCGTCAACGGCCTGGATGAGACGAGTGTGGGTTTCAATTTCCTCAAGGCCATCAACCTGAATTTTAAGTATTTTGCAACCGATCAGGAACGCGATGGCAGCGGTTTCGCGGCGCCGGGGGTGATCGGAAATGTGAACGGACTCGCGCAGCAAGGGTGGATTTTTGGCGCGTCCGTGGACTATACGGTCAATATTGCGAATGCCTCGGACCTACGGGTGGCGGTACTCGCCCGGCCGCACCTGACCGCACTGAGCCAAACCCGCGCCGAATTCCTGGCCGGAGGCGAACTGGTTTACAAGGTCTCCGGGATCAACAGTGGTGACATCAAGGCATATCCGTTCGGTACGAGTCTCAAGGTCACCCCCACGTTGCTGCGAACGCCGGCTGAGGACGGCACGCCGCGTGTACACCTGAAAGTCGAGGCCGCGCGAACCAGCGTGCTCTCCCTGCTCAGTGCGGATCCCAGTCAACCGACTTCTTTTCAGAAGGTCACGGTCTCTAGTGAAGCTGTCATCAAGTTAGACCATACCCTGATCCTGAGCGGCCTCAGTCAACGGGAGGATCAAACCAAGAGCGCGGGCGTGCCCTTTCTCCGGTCCATACCGGTCCTGAAATACTTTTTTTCGCAGCGGGATACGGTCCTCAGCGATAGTGCCGTGGTTATTCTCCTGTCGCCGCGCGACGCGGCTTTTACGGACGAACGAAACCGGAAAGCGCTGACGCTGTTCGTGGAAGAACGCCGCGCCTTCCTCAAGGCCAAGCATGGTGGGGCGGAGGACATGGCGCGGTTTCGTCAACAGTACCGCAACTGGGAGCAGATCCCCCCCAATCGCTTTGCTTCGCATATCTTTCTGATGCAAAATAGCGCACTCTACCGCGCCGTGAGCCAGCAGGAACTCGGTGCCGAAGACCTTGATCTGGAACTCCTGGGGCCGTCGCCATAAGTCGTTCCCTGTCCTCGCCATCAGGGTGGTCGCAAGGTAATGCGCTACATGCAAAGGAATGATCTGTCGGCCATTGACCAAAATATGTTCGGTGGGAGAGTGGCGGCAACGGCTGCCGAACCTGCCGGGGGGGGGAGGCGCATGACAGCTATGGATCAGATTATCCCGGTGCCGTTTTTCGTGGTCGCGCTTTTCGGCGGCATGGTCGTTTTTCTGGAGCTGGGTCGCCGACTCCGACGCCGTCGCCTGGACAAGGACCCGGAGGGCAGCCGGCCCGACGGCCTTAGCTTGGTCAGCGGCGCCGTTTTCTCGCTGTTTGCCTTGCTGATTGCGTTCGCGGTTGCCGGGGCAGGTTCCCGGTTCGATACGCGGCGACAACTGATTGCCGAGGAGGCGAATGCCATCGGCACAGCTTACCTGCGGCTAGACCTGCTACCCGCTAGGGACCAGCCGGCGCTGCGGGAATTGTTTCGCCAATATCTGGACGCACGCTTGTCAGCCTATCAAAAATTGCCGGATATCGCGGCGGCAAAAGGAGAGCTGACGCGCGCCGCAGCCTTGCAGTTGCCGATCTGGCGTATGGCAGTGACGGCCACGCAGGGGACGAGCGCGCGTCTCGACAGTAGCCTGCTGCTGCTCTCCGCGCTCAACACCATGAATGACATTGCCACCATACGTACGATGTCGGCCCAAATCCACACGCCACAAAGCGTCTTTGCGCTGTTGTTTGTGCTGTCACTGGTCGCGGCGCTGCTGGCCGGCTATGGCATGGGCGGTGGTCGCGGCCGCGGCTGGCTTCACGGTCTCGGTTTCGCTGCCGTGACTGTACTGGCGCTCTACGTGATTCTCGAAATCGAATACCCGCGATGGGGTTTGGTTCGGGAGGACGCGTATGATCAGGTTTTGGTGGAGTTGCGGGCAAGCATGAGGTAAGGATGGACGAAATGCCAGAACAACGTGGTTGCGAGGCGCGGTGGCCGGTCGTGGTTACGATCCTTGCGGTGGTTTTGCTGTTGGCGTGGTTGCCTGGACCCATCCGGTTGCTGCCGTTGTGGGCCACGTATGTCATTGGCGGGGCGGTGCTCGCACCGATTGCCGCCGTGGGGATATCGGCGGCACGTGCCAGCTGGCTGCGCGCTGAGCGCGCGAGTACGCTCTTTTTCTGCGTGGCCATGGCGGTTGCCAGTGTGGCAAACCTGTCTAATGTGATATTCGCCATGGCGCATAAGCCGGGGGGGATTACCGGCCTACAGTTACTCGCATCCAGCGTGGCCGTTTGGGTCAACAACGTCATGACGTTCGCGCTGTTATACTGGCAGTTGGACCGCGGCGGTCCGGAAGCACGTGTGCGCCATGCGCGTGTGCCTAAGGACTGGCTCTTTCCGCAAGAGAGCGCCCCCGCGGGGGACGTGCCGGCCGCGTGGCACCCAGCCTTCGTGGACTATCTCTACCTTGCGTACTCGACGGCAACGGCGTTCAGCACCACCGACGTCATGCCCCTGACCGCGCGGGCTAAGCTGCTGATGATGCTCGAAAGCACGATTGCGCTGGTGACCATTGTCGTCGTGGCGTCCCGCGCGATCAACATTTTTGGGAGCTAGCCCCTGCCCTTGGGTGTAGGACAAAAAAGTGAGTTGGGGGGGGAGGGAAAGCGCAAAAAGGAGTTGCAGGGCAGGGTTCGATGCGTTATTCTGTTGTAAGAACTTTCTTACAGGAGTAATTAGCCATGGAACAATCAGATGTATTAGCGAA
>CAIOST010000195.1 GCA_903861045.1 uncultured bacterium
CGTCGCCACCCAGGATACCTCCCTCGACGGCACCCGCGCGTGGTCCGTTTCAGCAGGGCGCACCAACTTCTCGGCCACGCTGCGCCTGGGTAATGGCTGGACACAATCCGTCGCCACCAACGCCGATGGCTCCTATTCTCTGAGCCTCGCCGCCACCGGTCGCCTGATCCGCGCGGAATCCCGCATGGCCGATGGCACTCTGTTACACGCCTCCTCCAATCGCTACGATGCCGCCAACCGCCTGCTCTGCACCATGGACGCCAACGGCGTGATCAACAGCAACAGCTACGACGCCGCGGACCGTGTCATCGCCACCACCATCTATGCCCCCGGCCTCCCCCCCCAGACCACGCATCAACTCTATGACCTCATGGGGCGCGTGGTCGCGACCGTTCAGCCCGATGGCGGCGTGGTCACCAACGACTACTACACCACCGGCGAACTCAAGCAGACCTCCGGCTCGCGCACCTACCCCGTCGCATACGCCTACGACACGCAGGGGCGCATGACCAGCCTCTCCACCTGGCAGGACTTCGCCGCCCAGTCCGGCCGTGCCGACACCCGCTGGACCTACGACAGCCGCCGCGGCTGGCTGGCCGCCAAGAGCTATGCGGACAGCAACTCCGTCACCTACGCCTACACCCCGGCCGGCCGCCTCGCCGCCCGCACCTGGACCCGTGGCGTCCAGACACGCTATACCTACGACCTAGCCGGTACCCTCCGCGCCATCATCTATCTGGATGCGGCCGGCCAGGCCAGCACGGACACCACGCCGGTGGTCAACAGCTACGACCGACTCGGTCGCCTCAGCAGCGTCTCCGACGCCTCCGGCCTGCGCACCGTGCAGTACAACGAGAGCGGCGCCGCTGTGTTGGAAAGCTACACCGTCGGCCCGCTCGCCGGCCACGCCTTGACCCGCGCCTTTGATCCACTTGGCCGCCTGGCGTCCCTAGGCGTCTCCTCCTCACCGGTGTCGCTGGACCAATCCGTCACCTACGGCTACGACAGCGCCTCGCGCCTGAAAACCATCACCTCGGTCCAGCCGGCCGCCGCCCCCACGCAGGCGCTGCTGACCAACCAGTACGCCTACACCTACGCCCCCAGCGGACTCTGGACCAACCTTGCCACCACCAGCAATAACCGCCTGGTCATGAACACCACCCGCGCCCTGGATGGTCTGAACCGCCTCGTCACCATCGCCGCCACGACCAACAGCGCGGGGGTGGTCAGCTCCTGCACCTACGGCTATGACCTGGCGGGCCAGCGCACCAACGCCGCGTTGGCGGACGGCACGCGCTGGTCCTACGCCTACGACCCGCTGGGGCAGGTCACCAACGGCGTGCATGCCCGCCCCACTGGCGAAGCGCTCCTCGGCCAGTCCTTTGCCTACCTCTATGACGACATCGGCAACCGTAAGACCGCCACCCGCGACGCGGCCAGCGAAAGCTACAGCGCCAACCTCCTCAACCAATACGCCACCCGCACCGTCCCCAACGTCTTCGACATCCTGGGCGAGGCGGATGCCACCACCGCTATCACCGTCAACGGCACGCCCGCCCAGCGTCAGGAGCGCTACTGGCGCGGCCGCGTGGTGGTGGACAACGCCAGCGCGCCGGTGTATGCTGCCGTCGTGATTACGGGAATGACAACTACGGTCACCAATCGCCAGGCCGGCACGCACTTTGTCGCCCGCACGCCGGAGACGTTCGGCTATGATTCGGATGGCAACCTGATCAACGACGGCCGCTTGGCCTACTTCTGGGATGCCGAGAATCGCCTGATCGCCGCCGAAGAGCTCTCCTCTCCCTCTGGGAGAGGCCGGGTGAGGGTCGAGAATCGATACGACTCCCAGTCCCGCCGCTTCCGCAAGCTGGTCTACACCCGCAGCGCTGACCTCTGGTCGCTGACCTCTGACATCTTCTTCCTCTACGACGGCTGGAACCTGATCCGCGAAGAGCGCCGGCCGGATGCCAAAAACCGCACCATGAACTACGCCTATACCTGGGGGCTCGACCTTAGCGGCACCCCCCAGGGTGCCGGCGGCATTGGCGGGTTGCTGGCGGCGTCCTACGGCCACACCAGCGTGGTCGCCTCCGTCTTCTACACCTTTGACGGCAACGGCAACGTCTCCGACCTCATCGCTGACAACGGCAACCTCGCCGCCCACTACGAATTCGACCCCTTCGGCAACACGCTCGTGGCCACCGGGCCATTGGCACGGGAGAACACGTTCCGGTTCTCCACAAAGTACACCGAGGAAGAGACGGGGTTGGTGTACTACGGCTACCGGTACTATCAGCCGGAGGTTGGCAGGTGGGTATCGAGGGATCCGATTGAGGAAAGAGGTGGGGATAATGTGTATGTATTTGTCAACAATTCAGCTATTCTTTACCATGATACGCTGGGGCTGTTGTGTTGTGATGGACAAACTGTTCGACTAGATTTTTGTCCTCGTCTATGGTCGACTGTGCTTTTAAGCATCAGATATGCTCGGCTATCAATTATAGATTTAAATAACGTTACACAATATTATGACCGCGCAAGTTGGCTTAATGCATGGGGGCTGGGTGGTAGCATTATTGGTGCAATTGGTGGTGGCGCAGGTGCTGCCAGACAAATGAATCGAATGCCGCCGTCCTTTATTGCTGCTGTTAATAGAAGATTCTATCGGCTTGTGGTTGGAAGTAGCGTGGGCCAAGAGGGTGCGCTAGAGGTGTTAGAAAATTTATCAACTATAGCAGGGTGGATTTTGAATCCAGCTGATGCCGCTGGCGGGGCGACGATCGGTATAGGAGACGACCTTTCGCGGCAATTATCACGGGCATTGCGTATTTATGAGGCCTCTGCTAGGGATGGAATCGCTAAATATCGTAGGTGTTGTTGGAATACACCTTAAACATAGAGGCCATTATGATATTAGGAGCGTAAGTCATGCAGTCCTGGCTGGTTATTTTACTGTGTCGTTTCCTTTCAGGCGAACGGTACCATAAGGCTACTTCTGAGGAGTTGAGATGGGTTAGCGCGTATGCCGCGATCGTGCCAGTATTTTTCTTGCTTTTTGGGTTGGGGATCAGACATCTAGAAAACATTAATCAAATATGGCTTATTGTTATGATAAGTGGTTCCGTTGTAGGTTCTTGGTTAGCTATAAGAATAGTATTTCGCTACATTCCAGTATTATTAACTTGGGTCCTTGCGGTCATCATGTGGATAGCTGCATTTTTAGTGGTGCTGGTAAAGCAACCATTTTGATGAAAGAGTTCACTAGCATCGCATAGGAATGGCGCCTGGGGCCGTGTCTAAACATATAACTATTGGCGGCACCGATGGTTGAGGGTAGGGCTCCGGTTGGGAGAGGATGAAGGCGTGACGGCAACGGCTACGGGGGCAACGACTAAGTGTAAGCGACTAAGTGTGACCTGGGGCGGAACAGCGTGAGGAAGTGACGTATGTGGCAATGGATGATCGGGTTAATCTTGATAGCAGGCGTGGCGCAGGCGGCCACGAATAGTGTGACGCCGGCGGTGCGGGCGGAAGGGATGCAGGCCGTAGCGCGTGGGGTGGCGTGGCTGGAAGCGCAGCAGCGAGAAAATGGATCGCTGGGGGCTGAGAAATATCCGGCGGTGACGGCGCTGGCGCTTGCCGCGCTGCGGGCGGGGGGATCAACCAATGCGCTGGTGCTGAACAAGGCCGGTGGGTATTTACAGCAAGCCATGGCCAAGGGGTCGAATGACTGGACGCGCGGGTTTAGTCTGGCGATCTGTCAGAGTCTGCTGACGCCCGCAACGGCGCAACCCAAAGAAGCGGCCTGGGTGGCGGAGCGGCGGCGCATCGATCGGGAGTACAGCGCCCGGGCGCGCGATTTCGAGTTGCGTCAGCGTTCCTGGCAGCAGGAGCGCGCGGCGCTGCTGGAGCAGGGGATCGACGCAGATTTTTCTCGTGCCACAGCTTTGGCGCGCAACCTGACCGCGCCCGAGGCTGCGCCGCGTCCGGCCGTGGCATCGGCCGTCCCCCGGCGCGGCTATGGCAGCCTCTCGTACGATGGCGCTCTGCGTCTGCTGCATGAGAAGGTTGCCGCCGACGATCCGCGCGTGGATGCCTACCTGGATTGGGCGTCGCGTCACTGGACGCTGGCGGAGAATCCGGGGAAGGGACATAATGGGCTCTACTTCTTCTACCACGCTATGTCCAAGTGCCTAGCCGCCAGCGGCGAGGAGTTTATCCATCCCCTGGACGGTGGTGCCGGCATCCCCTGGCGCGAGGAGTTGATCCGGAAACTGGTGGCGCTGCAGCAGCGCACGACCAGCGACCGGAGCGGCTACTGGGTGAACGAGGTCAACAGCTACCTCGAAGGGGATCCGGTGCTGGTGACGGCCTATGCGATCCTGACGCTGCAACATGCGATGGGGAGATGACGTGTTCTTGGTTCTTTGTTCTTGGTTCTTTGTTCTTGGTTGCTGACGCCTGTGTTACCTGTGGGCGAAGGAAAAAACGCAGGAAATGGCAACCGCGAATGCACGCTAATGGCCGCGAATGGGAATGTTCTTGGAACGGAACTACTCAGGAGGGAAGGGTTCAGGCCGGATTTCACCGTCAGAGCAGTCGCGCGTTTGGGGTGTGGCTATCTGGTCGAGCAAAGAAGGGCGAATCGCCAGGTATTCCCTGAACCCCGAACCCTGAACCCTGATACCTGAGTGGTTACCTTGGAACTATGTGCTTGGTTGGCTGGCCTAGGCCTTATAGAAAGGTTTGACGCGACCTTGGTCGCGCTTTGGGCGGGCGGGGGCGCAGATGGTGAGCGCAGTCGGACCGCTTGCCACGCCTAGGGGATGCTACCGTGGTGGGTGCCCACCGCGTCCAGCGGTTCGACGGCGCTCACCGCCTTGCCGCCGCGGCGGGGAAGAGCGGCGTCAAGCCGCCGCACTCCAAACCGGCCGCTACATTATGGGAGGCGATCGATCGCCCTATTGTCCGACAGATGGTGCTACGCGTGGACCGCCCCGGCGGGCTCGACCTGCCCTTTACACACAAATATCGCTGGACAAATGGGGGCCGAGCAGATCCTGTATTTTTGTCCTAACCCGAGCCACAGATTGTCGAACTTCGAGGTCC
>CAIOST010000196.1 GCA_903861045.1 uncultured bacterium
CTCCTGCGAATCATAGGATGGTGCGCCACATCAAGCGGTGATTGAGGAATTAATTCCAGACCGCAGGTGCAAATCGACCATGCTGACGCGGGGGTTCCCAATCTTCCAGCCTTCCATTCTTCCAACTCTCGCAGTTTGGGGTGCCCCATCTGTTCTTGCGTTTTCCCGGACGAACATGCATGATGTTGCTCGTTTTTGAACGCTAACGCGCAGATATGAGCACAGACGCAACCACGGGGCTGGCCGCCGAACGGCATCAACGCATCCGCGATCTTCTTCGCGGGCAACGGGTTGCGCGTGTGGATGAACTGTCGGAAGTGCTCAAGGTCTCACCTGCGACCATCCGGCGCGACTTGGAAGAGTTGGAACGACACGGCGTATTGCAGCGTGTACATGGCGGCGCCGTGGCCAGCGAAGGCACGCCGGAAGAACCGCTCTTTGATGATAAGACTTCCATTGCCGCCAGCGAAAAAGAGGCGATTGCCGAAGCGGCGCTCCCCTTCCTCGGCCCCCGCGACACCATCTACCTGGATGGCGGCAGCACCGTGCTGGCGCTGGCGCGCCGCCTGCAATGCTTCCCGCAACTGACCGTGGTCACCAACTCCCTGCGCGTGGCGCATGCCTTTAGCGGCACCGGACCACGCGTGATTCTGGCAGGCGGCGAATTGCGCCGCCTGAGCCAGACATTTGTCGGGCCACTCTCCCGGCATGTGCTGGCTTCCACCAATTTTGCCGTCGCCTTTGTCGGTACCGTGGGGCTCTCGTTTGCCGATGGCCTAACCACCACGGACCCGGCCGAGGCGTTCACCAAGGAGTTGGCCATCGCCCATGCGCAGCGCGTCGTGCTGCTGAGCGATTCGGCCAAGTTCGGCAAGACCAGCCTGGCGCGCTTCGCTACGGCCAGCGATCTGGATGTCCTGATTACCGACCGACGGGCGCCCGCCGCAGAATTGGCACAGTTTCGCAACGCAGATGTACAAGTCATCGCTGTCTGATAACACGCAGCGACAGTTAAAAGGAGAACCATGAGCACCTACCTCAGCACCCTGACGCCGGACTTCAAGCCGCATGTGATTGATTGCGGCAAGATCCCCGCCTACCAGTATCGCGGCACCCTCAAGGAGGCCATCAAGATGGGCCTGCTCACCGCCCCGCAGGCCGTGGACCTGCTGGAGGACATGCTGGTTATCCGCGAGTTCGAGGAGATGATTGTCAAGCTCCGCACCGGTGCCTATCCGTCCTGCGCGGGGTATGACTACCGCGGCCCGACGCACGTCTCCATCGGCCAGGAAGCCACGGCCGTGGGGTGCTGCTCCGGCATGAATTATGACGATTACATCACCTCCACGCACCGCGGCCACGGCGACTCGCTGGCCAAGGGGTGCGTCGCCATCCGCGGCATGTCCGACGCCGAGCGTAAGGCGCGTGTGCCGGATTGCAAGGACAGCAGCGGCCCAGCGCTCTTGGACGCCGCCATGGAAGACCACGTATATCGCGCCATTGCCGAGCTCTTCGGCAAAGAAGACGGCTACTGCAAGGGACGGGGCGGTGGCATGCACATCGCCGATTTCCGCGTCGGCCATCTCGGCGCCAACGCCATCGTCGGCGGTGGTGTACCGATCGCCACGGGCGCAGCCATGAGCGCGCGCTATTTCCGCAACGGCCGCGTCACCTGCTGCTTCGCCGGTGATGGCGCCTATGCCAACGGCGTGGTGCTCGAGTCGCTCAACTGGGCCAACATGGGGCAGTTGACCGACCCGCGGTATGCCGGCAAAAATGCCTTTGGCCTGCCGATCGTCTACGCCCTGATCAATAACCACTACGGCATGACCGGCCGCGCCGATGCCGAAGTCTCCGGCATCTCCGACATGGCCCGCCGCGCTGCCGGCTTTGGCGACAGCAACATGCACGCCGAGCAGATCAACGGCATGGATGTGGTCGCCTGTTTCGAAGCCATGCACCGCGCCGCCGAACTCTGCCGCGCCGGCAAGGGCCCGGTGCTGATGGAGTTCGACACCTACCGCTACTACGGACATTCGCTCAGCGATCCGCGCAACGAATACCGCACCAAGGACGAGGAGACCGCCTGGCGCGCCGTGGATCCGATCCTACTCTTCGAGAAGCAAATGCTCGACGCTGGCGTGCTCACAGATAAGACCCTGGCGGCACTTAAGGAGAAGGTCGCGGACCGCAATGCGCGTGCCGCTGGCCGCGCCGCCGTCGCCGCCGACCCGGATCCGCGCGATGTCATCAAGTACATGTACACCGACACCCGCGTGGACGAAGTCCCGGCCGCCTTTGCCGAGCCCAAGCTCCTGCAGCCCCTCGCGCCGATCAAGCGCGCGGACGGCCAGCTCACCTACAAGGACGCCATCAAGGAAGCGCTGACCGAAGAGATGCTGCGCGACAGCCGCGTGGTCGTGTTCGGCGAGGACGTGGCGGAATACGGCGGCGCCTTCAAGCTGACCAAGGGTCTGTTGGAATCGTTCGGCCGGCAGCGCGTCTTCAACACCCCCATCTCCGAAGCCGCCATCTGCGGCACTGCGGTCGGCGCGGCCATGACCGGCCAGCGCCCCGTGGCGGAGCTGATGTACATGGACTTCGCGCTGATGGCTTCCGACCAGATCAGCAATCAGGCCGCCAAGTGGCACTACATGTCCGGCGCCAACATCGAAGTGCCGGTGGTCTACCGCGCCAGCGTCGGTGGCGGCAAGGGGTACGGCGGACAGCACTCCCAGACGTTGGAGTCGATGTTCACCCACATCCCCGGCCTGTACGTCCTCTACCCGGCCACCCCGGCCGATGCCAAGGGGATGCTCAAGAGCGCCATCCGCGACAACAACCCCATCATGTTTGTGGAGTCGCAGCTCCTCTACAACGTCAAGGGCCCGGTGCCGGAAGGCGAATACCTGATCCCGCTGGGCGTGGCCGACGTGAAGCGCACCGGCAAGGATGTCACACTCGTGACCTGGGGCCCGGCCCTGGCCGACTGCTTGAAGGCCGCTGACAAGCTGGCCGAAGAGAAGATCGAAGCCGAAGTCGTGGACCTGCGCTCGCTGGTGCCGCTGGATATGGAGACCGTGTTGACGTCGGTGCGCAAGACCGGCCGCTGCGTGGTGGTCAGCCAGTGTGTCAGCATCGGCAGCTTCACCGGTGAGATCGCCTCGCGCATCATGGCCGAGGCGTTCGACTCCCTCGACGCCCCGGTGCTGCGCGTCGGCGCCAAAGATGGCATCGCGCCGCAGGCCTATGTGCTGGAGAAGGCCTTCCTACCGGATGCCGATGACGTGATCCGTGCGGCCAAAAGCCTCTTCTAAGCGCACGGCGAGCCGCCTATGGGGCTAGTCGCACCGCCACCCTTTTGCGCTTCGCGCAGCCAGGGTGGCGGTTTTTTTTCACGCCGAAATACGCGCATGCACCAATCATCCTAGAACCGTAAGTTGAGCATCTCTTTGGCGTCACTACTCAGGTGCTCACACGCGGCGGGCGGGTGCTTGAGTAGTTAAGGTGATTCTAACGCCAAGGCGCAGGGGCGCAAGGGCGCGAAGTTGGGAAGATGCTAGGCGTGTGGTGGTAGCGCGGGACGTCGGACCCGCCGCCCCCGGCGGCCTTGAGCTGCCCTTTACACACAAATATCGCTGGACAAATGGGGGCCGAGCAGATCCTGTATTTTTGTCCTAACCCGAGCCACAGATTGTCGAACTTCGAGGTCCGAAGCTCACGCGCAACTGCGCCGCGAGGAAACC
>CAIOST010000197.1 GCA_903861045.1 uncultured bacterium
CTCCTGCGAATCATAGGAGGGTGCGCCGCATCAAGCGGTGATTGAGGAATTAATTCCGGACCGCAGGTGCAAATCGACCATTCTGACGCGGGGGTTCCCAATCTTCCAGCCTTCCATTCTTCCAACTCTCGCAGTTTGGGGGCGCCACTCCTTCGCTTTCGTGCCGGGCCGGTGCGTGGTATCATGGCGGGCGCCAGGAAGGAACAGCCATGTCGAGCAAGTCCACAACGAGTACGCGTGAGGAGAGCGTTTTCACTAAACCGGCTTGGATCCGGGTGCGCGTAGCGGAAGGCACCGCCTATCATGAGACGCTGAACCGCTTGCGCACACACCACCTGCACACCGTCTGCGAAGAGGCGCTCTGCCCGAACCGTTCTCATTGCTGGTCACACGGCCGCGCCACCATTTTGATCCTGGGCGACCGCTGTACGCGGCGCTGCCGCTTCTGTCATGTGGATAAACGCGACGTGCCGCCGCCGGATCCGTCTGAGCCAACCCGGGTGGCGGCCGCGGTGCAGGCCAGCGCCCTGCGGGAGGTGGTCTTGACATCGGTCACCCGTGACGATCTGCCCGATGGCGGGGCGGCGTTGTGGGCCGAAACGGTCCGGCGCGTGCGGGAGGCCGTCCCCGGTATTCTGGTCGAGGTGCTGGTGCCGGACTTTGGCGGCCAAGCCACGGCCGTGCAGCTAGTCTGCGCGTCGCAACCGGCGGTCTTCGGACACAACCTGGAGACCGTGCCGCGCCTCTACCCGGAAGTGCGCCCCGAGGCGGTCTATGCCCGTTCGCTGGAGGTGCTGCGCCTGGCCGCGGCAGCCGGCCGGATCACCAAGACCAGTCTGATGCTCGGCATGGGCGAAACACGCGACGAGATCGAGGCGACGCTGCGCGACGCGCGCGCCGTGGGCGTACGCATCCTGTATGCCGGGCAGTATCTGCAGCCTACGCGGGCACACCTGCCCGTGGCGCGCTACCTGCCACCCACGGAGTTCGAGGAGATCGGCGCCTGCGCGCGGCAACTCGGCTTCGACTTCGTGGCCAGCGCTCCGCTGGTGCGCAGCTCGTATCACGAGGACGGCCAGTCCGTGTTTGTTGAACAATCAGCCGGATGGCGTGCCGCTGCTGACCAAGTCGTTCTTCACAAAGTTACGCGAGCGTAGCCACGCTTCCATGACGACGGAGTCGCCGTCGCGTTCGTAGGTCAGCGTATTACCTTGGTGCACGGTCAGCGCTTCGTACTTGGTTTTATTGCGCAGGCGATAGCGGAAGACGGCGTGCCGCACCGTATCGGTGTCGCTCGGCACCAGCAGCGGCGCCAGGCGATTGGTGGAGAGCAGGGTGGTCTGCTTGTCTGCCCGCCAGATCACCAGCCGCCCCTGGTCGGCGGCCGTGTGATAGGCCACTTCCACCGGGGCGATCTCGGCCAGTCCCGGAATATCCTCGCAGTGGAAGAGCGGCAGGCACTCCCCCTTCAAAGGTTCCAGGGAGATGGCGCGCGCCGCCGGTGCAAAGACGTTGATACTGTTCAGCAAACTCCGGCCGAACAGGATGCGGTAGCGTGTCCGATCACTCACCCGCAAGGTGTTCATGCGTAGGTCGCCATACTCCTTGTGGTAAACCACGGCGTCATATTCCTGCGGCTTAAAGGTCAGGCGTTGCACGCCGCCCCCTTCATCAATGGCCATCTGGCGCTTCCAGCGTCCGGGATAGCGGATCAGGAACCAGATCTCCTTCTCGAACTCAAAGCGCACCAGGCTGGTCCCTTTGCCCAGTCCTTCGCAGACAAAATAGGTATCCAGCTCCTGTCGCATTTCTGCCAGCTTGGCGGCGGTGGGGGACTGATATAACGCGCGTACATCCATCAACGGCGGGAAGTACACATACGAGGAGCGCGCATGGATGCGTGCCCGCGCATAACTCTCCTCCAGTAGCGTTATATTATGCGGCCAATCCCACAACCAGGCCTGCATCGCTCGATCCGCAAAGGTTAGCTTGGCGGCCGTCACGGTCAGTTCCTTCTTTTGCGCCCGCGCTTCGGCCTGAATCCGCTCCCATCCGGCGGCTGTACCAAGGATGCTCACGTGCGACAGCACGTCATCCAGTTCGACCGGCACATCCCTGCCCATGCACGCCGCTTGGATGGCTTCGTAATCGAGGGTGTCTGGCAGCGGGTCAGCCGGCAGATCGAGCTGCCGGGCCTCGAGATATTCCGGGAACTTCCGTAACAGCGCGCAAAGTAAGCCGGGATTGAGTTGTCGTAGCGCTTTCGGCGTGGCAAAACATCGTCTGGGTCCCGGCATCTCGTACGCTCCCGCCCGTTCCGCCCCCTTCCTAAACCACGCGATGGGGCAGCAGGCCGGGGGAAACCTACCAAATTCACAGGGGCGACGCAACGATTCGCCGCATCGTGGGCCGGTGCGGGGTGCGATGGGCGATGACGGCTTTAGGCGACTGTGGGGCGGTGTTAGCCGAGCTTCGAGCAGGTTGTGACCCGCTCACACCTTCGAAGGTGTGAGCGGAGGCGGTGCGCGCCCCCAGGATAAGCAGCAACAGGTCGCGCCGCAGCGGACTCGCAGGGATTGTGAGACTCCACCGGTGCTGGAAATCGCGCGTCACGAGATCGCGGCGAACCAGTTTGGCGAGATGCCGTCGCAGCGCCGGCAGTGAGATGCCAGAGCGATCGGCCAGGTTCGCGTTCGAGGCTGGTGCGCTGGCAAGCGTTTGTACCACGCGTATCCGACGCGGGTGGGTAAAGGCGGTAAACGCGTGGCGCATTTCCGCTTGGTCCGTCTCGTTTTGAATGGCTTGGGTTGTCAAGGCAAGGAAGGCCGCCGCATGTGATACGAGCTGGTCCGGCGTGGCCGCATAGCGCACCCAACGACTGTCGCGCAGGGACGTCAATAAGCCGCGGGATTGCAAGGCGCGCAGCCCCAGCGTGGCCGTGATTTCCGAAACGCCGGCCTGCTGCGCCGCCTCTGCGACGGCCAGCGGACCATGTAGGATAACCTGACGCAGTAGACACAACCGGTTGCGATTGGCTAACACCCGGCAGGTCCGCCATACGGAAGGGGTAAGATCACTCGATTCCATGCTCCATGATCACACCTTCGAAGGTGTGATCTCAAGCCGGAAGTTGACAATTTCGCCACAGCGGGTTCTTGTCGCACGTGATTCAAGGTAGTGGGCTGAGAAAGGAGGGATGCGCCGATGAGCACGAAAGCAGGGTATTGGCGAGAATTGGAAGAATAGAAGAGCTGCCGATTGGGCACCCCAGCGCCCGCAGCGCCAGGGTGCACCAGCCGAAGCACGTCACCGGGCCCCTGCGGAAGATCTAGGCACCCCGCCGTTCTGCGACACGACCCAGAACTGCGGAAGATTGGAAGGCTGGGAAGACAAGGAAACAAGCCGTCTGCTGTGATTCCTGGGCGGGCACGCCACATCAAGCAGCGATTGAGAAACCCAGGCCCGGCCGCAGGTGCAAAATCGACCATGCCGGGCACGGAGTATCTCAATCGTCCAACCATCCAATCTTCCGCAGTTTGGGGACACGACGCGCGTCCTTGACACGTGACAGGTATGCGGCGACACTTCGGATTGACGGGCGACAGAAGGAGAAGCATTTGTGACAGGACAACTGAACCATCGGACCGTGCTGGTGACAGGCGGTGCCGTGCGCATCGGGCGGGCTATGGTCGAGGCCCTGGCCGCGGCCGGCGCCGGCGTGGTGGTGCATGCGCGCTCGTCGCACACCGAGGGCGAAGCGCTGGTGGCCTGCCTGCGCAACCGGGGCTGTCGCGCTTGGCAGGTGTGTGGCGCGCTGGACACCCCCGACGGCGTCGAGCGCGTGTTCCAGGCAGCACTGGCAGCGGCCGGACGCTTGGATGGGTTGGTTAACAATGCCGCGATCTTCACGCGGCGATCCTTGGCCGCCAGCGATGCCGCTGCCTTTGAGGCCGCGTGGCGCGTCAATGCGCTAGCCCCCATGCTGCTGACGCGCTTGCTGGCCCAGCATGTCGCCACCGTACAGTCCGGCGCTTCGTCTCCTGTGGCCGGCGTCGTCAATCTGCTGGATCAACGCATTGCCCATCCGTGTACGGGGTGCCTCCCCTATCTCGTCAGCAAGCAGGCGCTGGCCGCTTTTACGACGGCCGCAGCGTTGGAGCTGGCACCGGCCCTCACCGTGAATGCCATAGCCCCAGGGGCGGTATTGGCGCCCGCCGCGACGGCGGCCACCGCCCGTGAGCCGGCGGGGGCTACGCCACTGGCCAACCACGGCACGCCGGCCCAGATCGGCGCTGCCGTCGTCTTTCTGTTGTCAAACCCCTCGATTACCGGGCAAATTCTGTATGTGGATGGCGGCCAACATCTGGTGGCGGAGTCGGGCCACGATGAATAAACCGTTGGACCAGATCCTCATTCGCGACTTGGTGGTTGCGTGTATCGTTGGTACGCGCCCCGCAGAACGGACGCGCCGTCGCAAGGTGGTGCTCGACCTAACATTATTCTGTGACCTTGCCCGCGCCGGCCAGACGGACGACCTGCGCCATACGGTGGATTATGCCGCGGTCTGCCATAGCGTGACTACGATGGCCAGCCGCAGTCGCTATCAGTTGCTGGAGCGGCTGGCGCAAGAGGTGGCCAACACCTGCCTCGCCTTTCCCGGTGTGGCCGGCGTGACCGTGACGCTCGACAAACCCGGCGCCGTGCGCGGCGCACGCAGTATGGCCGTTGAGATAACCCGGGGAAACCGGAACTAAGCATCAGGAAACATCGCAACATGACTGGTCATTATCATCTCGTTGGCATTGGTGGCGTAGGTATGAGCGCCGTGGCGCAAGCGTTGCTCGATGCGGGGGCCAGGGTTTCCGGGTCCGACCGGTTGCTGGATGCCGGGGATGCCACGGAGACCTTACAGCGCCTGCGCGGGCAGGGCGTCGCGCTCTATGCGCAGGATGGCAGCGGCGTGACCGCCGGCCAGGCAGGCGTGATTATCAGCACCGCCATTGAGCAGGATAATGCCGATCTGGCGCGCGCCCGGGCGCTGGGCGTACCGGTGCTTCATCGCGCGGCGGCGCTGGCCCAGGTGGTGGCAGGACGGCGGCTGATTGCCGTGGCAGGCACCTGCGGTAAGAGTACCGTCACCGCCATGACCGGCTGGATGCTGGAACAGTGCGGGCTGGACCCCGTGGTGATCAATGGCGCGGCCGTGGTGGGGTGGGACGTGCACGGTCGCGTGGGTTCCGTGCGCCGTGGTGCCGGTGATTGGGCCATCATTGAGGCCGATGAGAGCGATCGCTCCCTGCTGGTGTTTACACCGGAGCATGCCGTGATCACTAACGCCTCAGCCGATCATTTTTCCATGGCCGAAACGCGCGATCTCTTCCAGAATTTCCGGCAGCGGGTACAGGGCACCGTGATTGACGGGGTGGGGGAGCCGGATGGCCCGGCGGACTTGTGCGAGACGGGGCTCGGCAGTTTCTTTACCATGGAGGGGATCCCCTTTAAGGTGCCGGTACCGGGACGCCATAACGCTTACAATGCCTGGCATGCGGCGCGCGTGGCGCGCTTGACGGGCGCCTCGGCGGCGGAGCTGGCGCGCGGGCTGGCCACGTTCCGCGGCGTAGAGCGCCGGCTGCAGTTGGTGGGTGCATGCCGGGGGGCGCTGGTCGTAGATGATTACGCGCATAACCCCGAGAAACTCGCGGCGGCTTGGAGCACGCTGGCGGGCAGTTCGCAGCGGGTCTGTGCGGTCTGGCGCCCGCATGGCTTTGGGCCGCTGCGCAGCATGATGGACGCGCTGGTGACCACCCTAGGCCGCCTCTGCCGCCCGGATGACCTCCTGCTGGTGCTGCCGGTCTATGACATGGGCGGCACGGCGGATCGCAGCGTTAACAGCGATCAGTTGGTGGCCCGTCTGCAGGCGCAGCAGGTGCCGGCGCGCCTCGTGAGCACGCTGGAAGAGGCGGAAGCAATCCTGCGTGCTGCGGCCGCGCCCGGCGTGGCGCTCGTGACCTTTGGCGCGCGCGACCCCGGCCTCCCCCGCCTGGCACAGCGCCTGGCTGGCAGGACGGCGTTCTGAGGCACGGCGAGAAGGTGGCAGGTTTTAGGTGGTAGGTGTCAGCGCGGGCTGTGGTTTTGGCGCGATGACCGAGTGACCGGGTGACGCCGGGAGAGCAACGATGCCGGCGTCACCCAGTCACCCAGCCACCGAGTCACCTGCAGCAGGCAGGTTTGCGGAGCGGCTCAGCGCCGGCTGTCGCGGAACGCGGCCGCTGGACACGTGTCCGGCTCGGCGGGAGCCTCGCTCTCGCGAGGATTGCAGATTCAGGTGAGATCAAACGTAAACGGAACGGCGAACTATTCCGCCGCTCGATAGCTGGGCACAAAAAGAAGCAACCCCGGCCTTAGGCCGGGGTTGCTTGCCAGACGTCTCGTCTGCGCCGCGTTAGGCCTGCGGCTGGTTGGCGATGGCTTCCAACATCTTGAACTTGCGCTTGAAGAGCTCTTCGGCCTGCGCCAGCATCCGGTCGGATGTGGCCGGGTCAGACTTCTTGAGCACGTTGAAGCGGTTCTCGCTCAGCGCCGTATCCTTGAAGGAGATGCTCGGGGCCTTGCAGTCCAGCTTGAACGGGTTCTGGTCCGCCGCGACGCCCGGGTTGTACCGGTAGATCGGGAAGTGACCGGAATTGACCGCCACCTTCTGGGCTTCCAGGCCGTTGGCCATGTCATCAATGCCGTGCGCGATGCAGTGCGAGTAGGCAATGATGATGGCCGGCCCGTCGTAGGCCTCAGCTTCGGCAAAGGCCTTAACCGTGGCCACCGGATTGGCACCCATGGCGATCTGCGCCACGTAGATGTTGCGGTAGGTCATGGAGATGGCGCCGAAGTCCTTCTTCATCTGCGGCTTGCCGCCCGCGGCAAACTTCGCGACCGCGCCCAGTGGCGTGGACTTGGAAGCCTGGCCCCCGGTGTTGGAGTAGACTTCGGTGTCGAGCACCAGCACCTTGATGTTGCGGCCGGAGGCCAGCACGTGGTCGAGTCCGCCGTAACCGATATCATAGGCCCAGCCGTCGCCACCGATTACCCAAACGGACTTGCGCACCAGGTAGTCGGCGATCGGCAGCAACTGCTTGCACTCGGCGCAGTCGCAGCCGGCGATCGCCTTCTTGAGCTCGGCCACGCGGCCGCGCTGGGCTTCGACGCCCTCCTGGGTCTTCTGGTCGGCGCTCTTGATGGCCTCCAGCAGGCTCTTGGGCGGGCACCCCTTGTTGGCGGCGATCAGCTTGTCCACGAGCTCCAGCGCATAGACGTTGAGCTTGTCGCAGGTCAAGCGCATGCCGAGGCCGAACTCCGCGTTGTCCTCGAAGAGCGAGTTCGACCAGGCCGGCCCCCGGCCGTCGGCGCGCTGGCAGTACGGCGTGGTGGGGAGGTTGCCGCTGTAGATGGACGAACAGCCGGTGGCGTTCGCGATCAACAGACGGTCGCCGAAGAGCTGCGTCAGCAGCTTGATGTAGGGCGTCTCGCCGCAGCCGGCGCAGGCGCCCGAGAACTCGAAGAGCGGCCGGCAGAGCTGGCTTCCCTTGATCGTGGAGACGTCCACCTTGGAGGTGTCGAACTCCGGGATCTGCTTCAGGAAGAAGGCGAAGTTCTTGGCTTCGCTCTCACGCAGCGGTAACTGCGCCTCCATGTTGATGGCCTTGCGTCCGGCCACGGCCTTGTTCAGGCCGGGGCAGCGCTGCACGCAGAGCCCGCAACCGGTGCAGTCCTCGGGCGCGATCTGCACGGTGAACTTCTTGCCGGCAAACTCCTTACCCTTGGCCTCCGCGCTCTTGAAGGTAGCGGGAGCTTGGGCGAGGACGGCCGGGTCATACGCCTTGACGCGGATCGCCGCGTGCGGGCAGACCAGCGAGCACTGGGCGCACTGGATGCAGACCGACGGATCCCAGACCGGGATCTCGGTGGCAATATTGCGCTTCTCGTACTGCGTGGTGGCGGTCGGCCAGGTGCCGTCGTCGGAGATGGCGCTGACCGGCAGGGTGTCGCCCTTCTGCGAGATGATCCGGGCTGTAACATTCCGGACGAATTCCGGGGCCTCCGCGGAGACGGAGGATGGCATCTTGAGCTTGCCCGCCGGCTTGGCCGGGTAGGTGACGGCGCAGACGGCGTTGGCGGCCGCGTCAATGGCGTCCCAGTTCTTCTTCACCACGGCGTCGCCCTTCTTGCCGTAGGCCTTCTTGGCGGCCTTCTTGAGCGCTTCGATGGCCTCGGCCTCGGGCAGGATGCCGGAGATCTTGAAGAAGGCTGTCTGCATGATCGTGTTGATGCGGCCGCCGAGATGGAGCTCGTGGTCGAGCTTGGAGGCGTTGACCACGTAGAACTTCAGCTTCTTGGCGATGATCTGCGTGGCGACCTCGTCCGGCAGGTGGTTCCAGACTTCATCCGCGCCGTAGGGCGAGGCGAGCAGGAAGACTGCGCCCTCCTTGGCCTGCGCGAGCATGTCGTACTTCTCGAGGAAGGTGAAGTTGTGGCAGGCCACGAAATCAGCCTTGGTGCAGAGATAGGGGCTGCGGATGACGCCGGGGCCGAAGCGCAGGTGCGAGACGGTCACGGTGCCGGCCTTCTTGGAGTCGTACACGAAGTACCCCTGGGCGGAGAAGTCCGTGTCGTCGCCGATGATCTTGATGCTGTTCTTGTTGGCGCCGACCGTACCGTCTGAGCCCAGGCCGTAGAACATGCACTCCTTGCTGCCAGCGTGCTCGAGCTGGAAGGCGGGTACGTTCAGATGGGTGTGGGTGACGTCGTCCACAATGCCGACGGTGAAGTGGTTCTTCGGCTTGGCCGCGGCGGCGTTGTCGAAGATGGCCTTGACCATGGCGGGGGTGAACTCCTTGGAGCCCAAGCCATAGCGGCCGCCGAAGGTGGGGATCCAGTGGTCGAGCCCGGCCAGCTTCTCCTGCATGACTTCGCCCATGGCGGAGCGCACATCCAGATAGAGCGGGTCGCCAATGGCGCCGGGTTCCTTGGTGCGGTCGAGCACGGTGAGGGTCTTGGTGGTGCGCGGGATGGCTAGCGCAAAGGCCTGGGTGTCGAACGGCCGGTAGAGGCGGATCTTGATGACGCCGATCTTGGCGCCCTTGGCCACGAGCTGCTCCACGGTGTCATGGATGACATCTGCGCCGGAGCCCATGACGACGACCACGTGGTCGGCATCCGGGGCGCCGACGTAATCGAAGAGCTTGTATGCGCGGCCGGTGAGCTTGGCGAACTTGTCCATGCACTTCTGGACAATGGCGGGGGTGGCGGTGTAGTACTTGTTGACCGTCTCGCGCCCCTGGAAGTAGACGTCCGGGTTCTGGGCCGTGCCGCGAATGGAGGGCCGGTCCGGGGTGAGGCCACGCGCACGGTGGGCGTTGACGAGGTTATCATCAATCATGGCGCGGATCGTGTCACTGCCGACCTCGTCAATCTTCTGGACCTCGTGGGAGGTGCGGAAGCCGTCGAAGAAGTGCAGGAACGGGATGCGCGACTCCAGGGTGGCGGCATGGGCGATGGTCGCCATGTCCATGACTTCCTGGACGGTATTGGATGCCAGCATGGCAAAGCCGGTCTGGCGGCAGGCCATGACGTCGCTATGGTCGCCGAAGATCGAGAGACCCTGGCAGGCGAGCGAGCGGGCGCTCACATGGAAGACCGTGGGCGAGAGTTCGCCGGCGATCTTGTACATGTTGGGAATCATCAACAGCAGCCCTTGCGAGGCGGTGAAGGTGGTCACCAGCGAGCCGGTGGTCAGCGCGCCATGCACGGCCCCGGCGGCGCCGCCCTCAGATTCCATTTCCACCACCTGCGGCACGGTGCCCCAGATGTTCGGGGCGTTGCGGGCGGACCATTCATCGGCCCATTCGCCCATGTTGGACGAGGGGGTGATGGGGTAGATGGCAGCGATTTCGCTGCACGCATAGGCAACGGTGGCGGCGGCTTCATTACCGTCTACCATGATTTTCTTGGCCATGATGATTCTCCTGAAAAAGAGTGATTTGTCCGGATTTACGGGACAAAAGTGGGTGCGGTACATGAATCGGGCGGGTGGCTTGTGCCACCCGCCCGGGAAGAAACGGGTTACTGGTTCGCCTTGCAGAAGGCGCGCGCCGCGTCGAGCTGACCGGCGCTGCCGAGCTTGACGTTCTTGGCAGCGATGAACTTGGCGTATTCCGGTATGAAGACCTTGCCCGGGTCGCGCAGGTCGAACATTTCCGGGTGATCGCGGAAGAATTCGCGGTGCACGCGGCACCAGACCAAGCGACCGTCGGTGTCGATGTTGATTTTGGTGACGCCGAGCTTGGTAGCGCCGAGGAACTGGTCCGCGTCCACACCGCAGGCGCCCTTGATGTTGCCGCCGGCCGCGTTGATGCGATCGACCTCTTCCTTCGGCACCGAGCTGGAACCGTGCATCACCAGCGGGAAGCCGGGCAGCAGCTTCTGGATCTCGGTCAGGATGTCATAGCGCAGCTTCTGGTCGCCCTTGAACTTGAAGGCGCCGTGCGAGGTGCCGATCGCGCAGGCCAGGGAGTCGCAGCCCGTGCGCTTGACAAAGGTGGCGGCCTCTTCGGGGTTGGTATAGACATGCTCGGCGGCGTGAACGTCCTCTTCCACGCCCTTGAGCTGGCCCAGCTCCGCTTCGACCACCAGCCCTTTGGCGTGCGCGGCCTGCACGACGCGCTTCGTGATTTCGATGTTCTTCTCGAAGCTCTCGTGCGAGGCGTCGATCATCACCGAGCTGTAGACACCGGAGTTGATGCAGTCCATACAGGTGGCTTCATCGCCATGGTCCAGATGCACGGCGAAGACGGCGTCGGGGAAGATTTCGTCGGCGGTCTTCATCAGCGATTCCAGCATCCGCTTGTGCGAGTAGGAGCGCGCCCCCTTGGAGAGCTGCACGATGAACGGCGCCTTGCTCTGCAGGTTCCCCTGGAACAGTCCCATGCACTGCTCGAGGTTGTTGATGTTGTAGGCGCCGATGGCGTACTTGCCATAGGCATGCTTGAACAGTGCGTTAGTCGGAACAATCATGGCATTTCTTCCCTTTGCTGCGCGTGATAGTCCCCCCATACCTTGGGTAGGGACCGGAATGGCAAACACGTGGGCAGAGGATACCGGCCAAAGGGCGTAACAGCAAGGTCAATTTCCTGCCCCCAACGGGCTGGTAGCTGTCTGCTTGCCGGATACGCCACGAACGCGATAGAATGCGCCGCATGTCGAACCCCTCATTTAGCGGTCAGACCGTGGGCGTGGTAGAACCG
This sequence comes from uncultured bacterium, assembly GCA_903861045.1. Classification (GTDB taxonomy): domain Bacteria; phylum Verrucomicrobiota; class Kiritimatiellia; order RFP12; family CAIWXQ01; genus CAIWXQ01. The sequence continues at coordinate 11,295 of CAIOST010000197.1, forward strand.
CAGACGCTGGCTCTCACGCTGCCGCCGGATGGTTTCCGGCTGGAGCAGGGCGGTGTGCTGCCGGCTATCGAGGTGGCCTATGAGCGCTGCGGCTGGCTGGCGCCGGACAAAGGGAACGTCATCTATATCTGCCATGCCCTCACGGGGGATGCCCATGTCGCTGGTATCCGTCCGGGTGAGTCTCAGCCCAGCGGTTGGTGGGAGGAGATGATCGGCCCCGGTTGCGGCATTGATACCAACTACTACCACGTCATCTGTGCCAACATGCTCGGCGGATGCAAGGGGACCACCGGACCAAGCTCCCTAAACCCGGCCACCGGTCGCCCCTACGGCTCGCACTTCCCGCATATGACGGTGGGCGACATCGTGGCCGTGCAGCGGATCTTCCTGCAACAACTGGGCATTGAGCATCTGACGGCCGTGATCGGCGGCAGCTTCGGCGGCATGCAGGCGCTGGAATGGGCCATGCGCTTTCCGGAGGCGGTCGGGCGCGCCATGGTCATTGCTGCGGCGCCCAGCATCCATTCGCAGGCGCTGGCTTTTGATATCCTCGGGCGGCAGGCCATTGTACAGGACCCCGACTGGCAGGGGGGCGACTATTACGGCACCGGACGGATCCCGGAGCACGGCCTGGCCCAGGCCCGCAAGCTGGGACATATTACCTACCTCTCCCAGCAGATGATGACGAACAAGTTCGGCCGGGAGAAACGACCCGAATGGTTGCAGGCCGACGACGCGTTCCACGCAGAGTCCCGTCGCACCTTCCGCTCGTATTTTCAGGTGGAAAGCTACCTCCAGCATCAGGGCGAGAAGTTCATCGAGCGCTTTGATGCCAATTCCTATCTGCACATCACCCATGCCATGGACGAATATGACGTTGCCGAGCGCCATGGCTCGCTGGAGCAGGCCTTTGCAAGCATCCAGGCCCGCCTGCTGATTGTGGCGCTCAGCGGGGACTGGCTTTTTCGCCCGGAGCAGTCCGCCGAGATGGTGCAGGCGTTGCTCAGTAGCCGTAAGCGCGTCACCTACTGCCACCTCGATGCGCCGGCCGGACACGACGCTTTCCTGACGCACATTGACGAACTTCAGGCGGTGATTCACGCCTTTCTCCCTTGGGTGGGGCCGCACCCGCACGGCGCACCCGCCGAACTGGCTGGCCGTACCGAGAAGGAGTACAACGCCATTCTCGCGCTGATTCCGCCGCGCAGCCGTGTGCTGGATCTTGGTTGCGGCGATGGCGCGTTGCTCTCGCGCTTGGTGGAGAAACGCGCGGCACAAGGGGTCGGCGTGGAGATTGATATTCAACGCGTCATTCGTGCCACGAACTCCGGCCACGATGTGCTGCTGGAAGATATTGACGACGGGTTGGCCATTGTGCCGGACAACGCTTTCGATGTCGCGGTGCTGAGCGAAACGCTGCAAGTCATGCGCCGGCCGCGCTTTGTGTTGCAGCAGATCCTGCGCGTGGCACGCGAGGCGATCATCACGTTCCCCAATTTCGGCTATGCGCCGATTCGCGCGCAACTCCTGCTCTCCGGTCGCATGCCCAAGGGCGGCCCCCTGCCGTTTGAATGGTATGAAACGCCAAACATCCATTTGTTTACGCTGAACGACTTCCTAGAACTCTGTCGCGTCGACGGCATTGTGGTGCGCGAGATCTGTGCGCTGCCGGGCGGCCCCTGTAGTCGGGCCCTGCTGGCTCTCGGGGCCCGGAACCTGGCGGCCGAGCGCGTGATCGTACGGATCGCCAAGGCGACCTAAAGGAACCACCATGGAACGCTGGATCAAAAAACACCTCCCCCGGCTCGTCAGCGAACTCTCCCCCTGCCGGAACTGCCCGGTGGCGAACACCGAGAAAGTCGCCAACCTCCCCGGCCAAAAAGCCGTGGTCGAGCAGTTGGAGAATCTGGTCGGCATCCTCTTTCCCGGTTGCCATGGGCACGCGCCCGTTGCCAGCGAATCCGCCGAGGGGGTGTTGCGCCGGTTGCTGGCCAGTACCGCGCGGCAACTGCGCGATCAGATTCAGCGCGCCTTTGCCTACCAGTGTGAAGTCGAGCATTGCGCCGACTGCGGGTCCTGCCGCGAGCAAGCCACGGCCGCGGTTATTACGCTGCTGGATCAGTTGCCCGCCATCCGCAGCATCCTGCAAGAAGATATTGTGGCCGCCTACGAAGGCGATCCGGCCGCCCGCTCCACCATGGAGATTGTGATGAGCTATCCCGGCCTGTACGCCATCACGGTGCAGCGCCTCAGCCATGCGCTCTATCAGGCCCACGTGCCGCTGATTCCGCGCGTGATGGGCGAGCACGCGCACGCCCGCACCGGCATTGACATTCATCCCGGCGCCCAGATCGGCCCCGGCTTCTTCATCGACCACGGTACCGGTGTGGTCATCGGCGAGACCGCTGTGATTGGCCGGCGCGTCAAGCTCTATCAGGGCGTGACACTCGGCGCGCTGAGCTTTGCCAAGGATGCCCAGGGGCACCTGATCAAGGGGATCAAGCGCCATCCGAATGTGGAGGATAATGTGGTTATCTATGCCGGCGCCACCATTCTAGGCGGCGAAACCACCATCGGCCACGATTCCGTGGTCGGCGCCAACGTGTGGCTCATCCATTCGGTCCCCCCGTTTTCCAAGGTTTATAACCAGGAACCCAAGCCGTATATCAAGCCCGCCACCGCCAAACCGTCCAAGAAGCCGGCCGGTCGTAAGCAGCGCTAAGGAAATTATCGCGTGAGTACCAACCCTTCCCAGCCTCTGCCGACCTCCGCCAGCCCGGCGGTTTCCATCGTGCTACCGGTCTATAATGAGGAATCGTGCATCACCGGTGTGGTCGAAGAATTGTGCGCTGTGCTCGATGCCAAACTGGGACGGGCGTATGAAATCCTGGCGGTAGATGATGGCTCGACCGACCGCACTCCGGCGTTGCTGCGTACGTTGGCCGCGCAACTGCCGCAGTTGCGCCTGCTGCGCCTGACGCCCAATGCCGGACAGAGCGCCGCTTTCTGCGCCGGCTTCCGCGCTGCGCGTGGCACGATCGTGGTGACGCTTGATGCCGACGGACAGAACGACCCCGCCGATATCCCGGCGGTGGTCGCACGGATCGGCCCGGACGCCGACTGCTGTTGCGGCTATCGGGCCAAGCGCATGGACAAGGCCAGCCGGCGCCTGGGGAGCCGTCTGGCTAACGCCGTGCGCAATCGTGCGCTGGGCGAGCAGATCATTGATACCGGTTGCTCCGTCAAGGCCTTCAAGGTGGAGTTCGTGCGCACGCTACAGCCGTGGGACGGTTTGCATCGGTTTCTGGCCAGTTTTGTCGCCATGCAGGGTGGCCGGATCGTGCAGATCCCCGTGAATCATCGCACGCGCTCGGCCGGCACCAGCAAATATACGAACTGGAAGCGGCTGAAGAAGACCATTCGCGATCTGCGCGGGGTCGTCTGGCTCAAGAGCCGCACCCGGCACTATCGGGTTACGGAAGAGTGACCGGCGTGAGGTAGGTGTCAGGTGGTAGGTGGCAGGTGCGTACCGTTCAGGCGGATGAATCGATGCGCTAGCCGTAGCCCCGGCCCGCCCCGGGCCGAGGGCGGATGGTGATACTGGTTGGTAGGGGCTTTGTGCGCTGGGCTCGGGGGCGAGCCCGCGCTACTGGGCGTGGCCGCCGAACCCGCCGCCGCGGTAGGGGAAGCGGGTGGCAGGTGAGTACCGTTCAGATGGATGAATCGATGCGCCAGCCGTAGCCCCGGCCCGCCCCGGGCCGAGGGCGGATTGCGATGCTGGTTGGTATTAGCCGTGTGCGCATGGGCTCGGGGGAGCTGGAAGCTCCCCCCACTGTTGTGCTCGGCGTAGCTGTTGGGGTGGGTGACGCGTAGACGTGCGCGAATCGGCGCGTCTAGCGTCGGCCTTGTCCGCCGCGGGGGGCATGGCCGCCTGCGCCCGACGGGCGCGCGCTGCTGTGGGCCGGGCGTCCGCCGCCGTGGCGGGGGCCGCCGCGTCCGCCGCCCGGGCGTCCGCCGCCGCTGTGGCGTGGCGGCGGGCGGGCCGCATCGCCGGTGGCATGGCGCGCGGTTTCGCTGTGATATTCATGGCGGTGGTCCACGTCAATGGCCCGGCGTAACATGCGCTCAATGCCGCGCAGATAGTCGCGCTCGTCGGCCGCGCAGAACGAGACGGCATCCCCTTCGGCGCCGGCGCGCGCCGTACGGCCAATGCGATGCACATAGGTCTCCGGCTCGTTGGGCAGCTCGTAGTTAATCACGTGCGTGATGCCGTCCACATCAATGCCGCGGGCCGCAATATCCGTGGCGACCAGTGCGCGCACACGCCCGCTGCGAAAACCTTCCAGTGCCTGGGTCCGGGCCCCCTGGCTCTTGTTCCCGTGGATGGCGGAGGAGGGGATGCCGGCGTTACTCAACTTCTCGGCCACGCGGTTGGCTATGTGCTTGCGCTGCGTGAAGACAATCACTTTGTCCATCTGCGGGGCGCGCATCAGTTTGACCAGCAGCGCATCCTTGTCCGCCTTGTCTACAAAGAAGATCTTTTGTGCAATGCGTTCCACGGCGGGTTGCTCGGGGGTGACCGTGACATGGGCTGCGTCATGCACCAGCGTGCGTGCCAAGGCCAGCGCTTCGTGCGTCAGCGTGGCGGAGAAGAAGAGCGACTGCCGTTTGGGCGGCAGGGCGGCGATGACGCGCCGCATATCCGGCAGGAAGCCCATGTCGAGCATGCGATCAGCCTCGTCGAGGACGAAGTACTCCACGCTATCCAGGCGCACAAACCCCTGCTGCATCAGGTCCAGCAGGCGGCCGGGCGTGGCGACCACAATCTCCACCCCGTTGCGCAGGGCATAGACCTGCGGATGCTGCCCTACGCCACCAAAAATGACGGTGTAAGTGGCATGTGCGTGGCGACCATAGGTGCGGATGCTATCGCCGATCTGGGCGGCGAGTTCGCGTGTGGGTGCGAGGATCAGCGCACGCGGCCGGCCGGCGGCGCCGGGGCGCCGGTGCTGCGCCAGATAGTTCAACAGCGGCAGCACAAAGGCGGCGGTCTTGCCGGTGCCGGTCTGGGCGCACCCCAGCACATCACGGCCTGCCAGCAATAATGGAATCGCCTGTTCCTGGATGGGCGTCGGTGTGACGTACCCTTCTTCACTCACGGCGCGTTGCAGGGCCGGGAGCAGCCGTTCAAAGACGCCGGAGCTGGGTGATGCAGCGGTTGGCTGCGGTTCATGGGCATGGACAGGGTGCGACGGCGCGCCGGTTACGGCGCGGTTCTGGGTATGCATGCGGTACTCGCGTCCGGCAGTTATCGGTTATCCAGCCCGCCGGACGCGTGGAGGAGAACGGCCGCGACAGCCGCGGCCTGTGTGCAACGGAGCGAGGAATAAACCAGACGGTCCGGTGCAAGGGGGGCGTAGTAGAACACAATCCGTGGTCGCTGTCCAGTGCTTGTTTGCGCGAATCTGGACAAGGCCCGCGACTTCTGGCATGCTTAGGGTCTTGCTTGATGGCTTTAGAACACTGCGGGTATGAGGGCTGCCGCAACCGGCCAAACGTGCTGGCGTATCCCTATGAATGTTGACGTTCGCCCCATTGGCTGGGTCCATTGCGCGCAGCAGTGGCATTTTGATGCCCCCCGGCAGCCGGGACTTTTGGAGAACCGGGCCACCATTGAGATCTTGCCGGAATACCGCCAGGCGCTCACTGGCCTCCATGAATTCAGCCGCATCTGGGTTGTTTTCCTTTTTCATCAGGCCGCGGAGAAGTTGATGATCCGTCCGCCGCGGCTAGCAGCGGGGAGCGTGGGCGCCTTCGCCTGTCGCTCACCCCACCGGCCGAACCGCCTCGGGATCTCCGCCGTGCTGCTCCGTTCGGTACAAGGCGCCAGACTCGAAATCCGCGAACATGATTTCATTGATGGCACACCGGTGCTGGATATCAAACCGTATCTCTCCTGTTATGACCGGTTTGATCTGCCGGTCGAGGGTTGGCTGAAAGACGCCGCTCCTGAATTCCAGGTGGTATTTGCGGAGGCGGCGGTGGCGCAACTTGCGTTTCTGGCGGCGCAGGGCGTGCCGGGGCTGCAGGGTTTTCTGCAGCATCAGCTCTCCTTTCTCCCCGACGATGCCGAGCGGAAACGTGTGGCACAGATCGGGGAGACGGAGTTTGTCATCAGCTACCGCACCTGGCGCGCGCGCTACACGGTTGATTTTGAAAAGCGCCTCTGTGCCGTGACGGAGGTTTTTAGCGGCTGGAGCGAAGCGGAACTCGCTGAGGGGAGCGCCGACCCGTGGCAGGATAAGGCGCTGCACCGGGCCTATTGCGAGTTTTGCAAGCGGGGGGGGCAGGGTTCAGGGTTCGGGGTTCAGGAATCGTAACCACTCAGGTATCAGGGTTCAGGGTTCGGGGTTCAGGGAATACCTGACGATTCGCCCTTCTTTGTTCGACCAGATAGCCACGCCCCAAACGCGCGACCGCTCTGGCGGTGAAATCCGGCCTGAAC
>CAIOST010000198.1 GCA_903861045.1 uncultured bacterium
ACCCACACATACACCCTCGCTTACACGGCTACACGTACACCACCCGCTTACACGCGGGTTTTGGTTGCGAATAGCTCATCGGGCCATGCGGCAACGCGATACAGAACCCCGGGCGCCGGCTCAAAAAAACCGAAACGTTTCGGTTTTTTTCCTGCGCGGCAACGCGCCTGCCTGTCACCGGCCGGCGGCCCCGCCCCCTGAACCCTGAACCTGTGGCTATCTGGGCGGATCCTGCGCTATCGGCCGATCCTGATGAAGTCTGGGAAGCTTCGACGCCAGCTTCGACTCCTAGCTTCTGTTCCGCCCCCCTGCCGGAAACGCAGCTTGTACGTCCTATTCGTTCGTGATATCGTCGTTTCAGTTGTTTGGACGGCTTCGGTTGTCGCGGCCAAGCAAGGGGCTCCGGCCGAGGCGTCGGGTGCGTTCGGTCTGGGCAAGCTGGGTCTTGCAAAACGCCCCGCCGCGCATGCCGTCAGGCGCCGCAGTGCGGGGATGCCTAGGCGCCATGGTCAAGGGAGGGTGCGGTAGGATGTCGCAGGTGGTTTCACAGGCCAGCACCCGCCCGCCAAGGCGCAACAGGCGGCCGCACACCTATATCGGTTCCACCACCTCGGTATGCCCTGTGTGCCGCAGTCTCGTTCCCGCCAAGGTGCTTTGCCAGGATGGCCGAGTTTACTTTGACAAGTTCTGCCCGGCGCATGGCGGCTCGAAGGCGTTGGTCGAAGAGGATGTCGGCTACTATCTGGAGGCCGTGCGGTATGCGCAACCGGGATCCGTGCCCTTGACGGTGAGCATGCCTGCGCGGGGGGGGTGCCCGCACGATTGCGGGCTTTGTCCGCGTCATGAGCAGCATTGTTGCCATCCGATCATCGAAATTACGAACCGCTGTAATCTCGACTGTCCCATCTGCATGGCCGATCATGCCGGCAAGTTTGACATGCCGGAACCGGCCTTCCGGAGATGCGTCGAGCACCTGCTGGGCGCCGAGGGCTCGCTGGAGAATCTTACGCTGAGCGGCGGCGAACCCACGTTGCACCCGCAGCTCCTAGATTTCATCGCGCTCGCGACCCGCCCGGAGATTGCCCGTGTCTCGCTGGTGACCAACGGTCTGCGGATCGCGCAGGACGCCGCTTTCTGCGATGCGCTGGCGCGGAGCGGAGCCTATGTGATTCTGCAGTTTGACGGTCTGGACGCGGCGGCTGACTGCGCGCTGCGCGGACGGGATCTTGTCGCGATCCGGCAACAGGCGCTGGCCCAGCTGGAGGCGCACAGCATTCCGTGCCAGCTGTTATTTGTCGCGGCGCGGCATGTCAACGAGCATCAGCTCGGCCAGGCGCTTGATCTGCTCCTGCAAAAGCCGTTCATCCTTTCCCTGGCCGTGCAGCCCTTGGCCGATGCGCGGGAGGGTATCGCCGTGGATCCGCTCGATCGTCTCACCGTGTCGGGCACGATTCGTGCGCTAGCCCGCCAGAGCCGGGGTGTGCTGCGGGCGGACGATTTCTTCCCCTTGCCCTGCCCGGATCCGCGCTGCGTCTCCCTGACGTATCTGCTCGGCACGGCGCAGGGGGAGTGGGTGCCCATCCCCCGTTTTGCCGACATTCGGCGCCACCTGACCATGCTGGCGGAATCGGCTACGATTGCACCCTCGCAGGAATTGGAGGACTCCCTGCATGAGATCGTTTCGGATCTCTGGAGCACGGCCGGAGAGTGCCCCCGGAACGAGCGCGTGGTATCAGCCGTGCGGCGTCTCTTTGAGGGACTGGCCGACCGGGCCAAGGATGGCGCGGCGCAACGCCGGGTCTTGGAGACATCTGCCAAGTCCATCTTTATCCATCATTACATGGACCGTCATACGTTTGACCTCGCGCGGGTGCCCAAGTGTTGCCATCAGTATTCGCTGCCGGACGGCCGCCTGATGCCCATCTGCACGTACAATCTCTTTCACCGGTCGCGGGAGGGGTCATGAATCTGGACGGGCAGCGCGTGTTAATTACGGGCGGTTCGTCCGGCTTGGGGCAGCGGCTGGTCGTTGTGTTCTGCGAGCTCGGTGCGCGTGTGGCGTTCAACTACGCGTCGAATGAGGCGGGGGCGGCCGAGACGGAGCGCGCGGCGCGGGCTTTTTCGGGCGATGTCCGCGCGTTTAAGCAATCCGTGCTGGATGTCGCCGGGTTGCGCGCCTCGATCGGGACGCTTGAGGCCGAATGGGGCGGCATCGATGTTCTGGTCAATAATGCGGGCATCTCGCAGGCGCTGCCCGTGGCGCTGCTGGAGGAGGAGGATTGGGACCGGGTTTTTGATGTGAATGTCAAGGGCGCGTATCTGACGACGCGGGCCGTGTTGAAAGGCATGATTCGACGCCGGGGAGGCCGCATTCTCAACATCGGTTCGTTGGCGGGGGTCCGGCTGATCGAGGCGCCGGTGCATTATGCCGCCAGCAAAGCGGCGATCAAGGGGCTGACCGAGTCCCTGGCCAAGGAGGTGGGGCGCTATGGGATCACGGTCAACTCCCTGGCGCCCGGCTTGCTGGAGGGGGGCGTCGCGGCGGGCCTGCCCGATTATCGGTTGCACGCGTATTTGCAGCATTGTCCGCTTGGCCGCCTCGGCACCTTCGACGAGGTGGCGCGCCTCGCGGCTTTTATGGTTTCGGACGCCAACCGGTACATGACGGGGTTCACCCTGGTGGCCGACGGAGGTCTTTGAGATGGACACGCCTGCGCGTACGATTGTCATTGGCGGGTCGGGATATGTCGGTGCTGCGATCTGCCGCCAGCTTGTGCGGGACGGGCATGCGGTCGTGTTTACCTATTGCCGGAATGCTGCGCCGGCGCGGGCGCTGGCAGAGGAGCTCGGGGTCTCCGCTCTGGCGCTTGATTTGGCTGCGGAGGAAACAATTGCACCCGTCCTTCAGAAGGCGTGCGAGGCGCTTGGCGGCCTGGATGCGCTCGTCATCGCGTCGGGACTTGCTACCGCGCATGAGCGTGCCGGTCAGCCGCTGGTTCCCGCGTGGCATGAGGTTGCGCCGGATGCGTTCCGGCGCATGCTGGCTGTCAACGTGACCGGGCCTTTTCTGGCCTGCCAGTGGGCGGCGGGCCGCATGGCGCCGCAACGGCGCGGCCGGATGGTGATCATCGGTTCGATTGACGGCGTCAAGCCGGTGCCGTCGCCCGTGGATTATGCCTGTTGCAAGGCGGCGCTGGTGGGGTTGGTGCAGTCGCTGGCCAAGGACCTGGGGCGGCACCAGATCCTCATCAATCTGATCGCGCCCGGTATTCTTGACGGGGGCATCGCGGCCCTGCTGAGCCCGGAGCTGCATGCCGAGTATGTGAAGCACTGCACGCTGAAGCGGGTGGGCACCCCCGCCGAGATCGCCGCCTGGGCCGCCTTCCTGATAGGAACGCGGAACACGTATGTCACGGGCCAGACCGTGATTTTGGACGGAGGCCTGTGAGCGAGAGGGAGGCAGAACGAAACCGGGTCAGCCGTCTGGTTGGGGGGGTGGCGGTTCTTGCCGCGACAGGGTGGCAAGGCGTCCAGACGGTCTGTTCGGTCGGGCCGGATGGGCTTCTGGCTCTATGTTACCTCGCCAACCTGCTTTTGGGCGCCGGTATGCTGTGCGGGTCAGGCTTGTGCGTGGGCGTCGGGTTCGGCTGGGTGCTCATCGCATGGCCGTTGTGGCTTGTGGACACCCTCGTGGTGCGGCATTTTTCGGTCAGTTGCGCGATGTTTCACACCGTCGGACTGATCGCGGGTCTAAGCGCGCTGCGCGAGGTGCGGGTGCCGCGCGGGATCGCCTGGGTCGCGATCCCGACGGGGCTGGCATTCTTTCTGCTGGCCCGGTGGTTGACCGATCCGTCGCTGAACATCAATGCGGCGTTCCATGTGCAACCGGGTTGGAATTGGGCGTTTCCCGGTTTGCCGGAAAGCCTGGGCGTTCAAGCGGTGGCCTATACGCTAGTTTTCTGGTATCTTCCTTCCCTCAGCCGGCGTGTGGCCGCGCCACGGAATCGTCCATGAACGTACTTGCCCGCACACAGAGTATCTGCTCCGTCTGCAAGCGCGTGGTTCCCGCTGAACTAGTGGAGCGCGAACAGGGCGTCTGGCTGGTCAAGCGGTGTGAGTCGCATGGCGGCGGTGAGGCGCTGATCAGCTCCGACGCGGCCTGGTATCGGGAGATGTGCGCGTTCGGGAGCCAGCCGGCCGGGGCCTCCCAGCCCGCCGGGGCATGCCGCGGCGACTGCCCGCAGGTGCGCGGTCTCTGCAGGGCGCACGAACGGCCGATCCGCCTGCCGGTGGTTCCCGTGACCAGCGCCTGCAACCTCCGCTGTCCGGTTTGCTATACGCTGAACAATCATCGCGTGCCGTTCCACATGTCGTGTGCCGAGTTTGCGGCCATCCTGCGGCAGATCCGGCAGATGGACCCGATGCAGCAGATTATCAATTTCACGGGTGGGGAACCGCTGATGCACCCGGAATTTGTAAGGCTGGTGGAGATGTGTCATGAGGCGGGCATTCGCCGCATCACGATCAGCACAAACGGGTTGTGCTTTCTGCAGGACGAGCGCCTGCTCGCGGACCTGTGCCGGCTCAATGCGCGCATTGTGCTCTCGTGGAATTCCTTCCAGGCGCGCCCCTATCTTCTGACCGCCGGCGCAGACTTGCTGGAGGACAAGCTGCGCATCCTGGCGCTTCTCGCCCGGTACAAGCCCGTCACCACGCTGCTTACCGTGGTGGCCGCAGGGGTCAACGACCAGGAGATCGGGTCGATCGTGCGCACGGTCATGGAGAGCGACTTCATCGTGAGTTCCGAGATCCATACGATCACCTTCACGGGACAGAATGAACGCCGCATGGATCATGCGCTGCGCCTCACGACGCCGGACGTGCTGCGGAGCATCACGGCGGGCAACCCGTGGATGCGCAGCGACGATTTCCTGCCCTCGCCGTGTGCGCACCCGCTCTGCTATTCGATTTGTTACGCGTTGCGGCTCGGCGGCGGCGACTGGGTGCCGCTGGCGCGCCTGGTCTCGCGCGCGCGGCTGTACGAGCTGCTGCGCGGGCAGCTCTATCTGGAGCCCGGTCCCGCCACGGAGCAGCTGTTCCGCGAGATCATCGACGACCTCTGGACCCGGGAGGACGCGAGCCTCGATTCGGGCCGGATCTTGAAGCGCCTGCGTGCGATGATGGACGCGCTGTTTCCCCCGCAGCCGCTGGATGATCGGGAGCGGCAAAAGCGGGCCGAGCAGTATATGAAAGCCGTCTACATCCATTCCCATATGGATGCCGACAATTTTGACCTGGCGCGGTTGCGCCAGTGCTGCGTGGCCGTGCCGTCGGAAGACGGCCGGTTCGTGCCCACCTGCGCCTATAACAACTTTCACCGGGCCCGCGATGCCCGGTTTGTCGCCCCGGACGGAGATCCCGCATGCGCTACTTCCTGATTGATCGGATTGTTGCCTTCGAACCCGGGCACCGTGCCCGGGCGCTCAAGGCCGTTTCGTTGGAATCGGACATCCTGCACGACCATTTCCCCGGCTATCCTGTTCTGCCCGGCGCATTCCTCATCGAGGCCATGGCCCAGCTCTCCGGCTTTCTGGTCGAGATGTCGAGCAACGTGCCGGACCGGGTGCGGCGCGCCCTGCTCGTCAAGGTGGATGAGGCCAAGTTTCATGCGCCGGCCGAGCCGGGCGATCAGCTGGTGCTCGACGCGCACCTGGAGGAGGGTCGGGACGACGCCGCCAAGACGTCGGTCAGCGTGGTGAACGGCGACCGGAAGGTGGCGACCGCGACGCTCACGTTTGTGCTTCGGGAGGTTCCCGAGCCCGCAATTCACGAGCAACGGCGAAAGATCTACCGCATATGGACGCGTACCTGTCAGAACATGCCCGAGATCCTGTAGTGGTCACCGGTGCGGGGTGCGAGTGTCCGGTGGATGGCGCGCTGTCGCATGACGTGGATCCGGTGCCGTATCTCCGCGTGCGCAAGACGGCGAAGTATTTGAGCAAGCAGGACCGGTTGGCGCTGGGTGCGGCGTCGCGCGCGGTGCGCGCCGCCGGCCTGGGTGGAGATGAGCTGGAGCACCGCACGCTGATTGCGATGGGCGTCGGCCCCATCCCATTTCAGCGCGACGAGGCGCTCGCGGTGGCCGAGCTCTCCCGGGTGGAGGAGGCCTTCTCGGTCGACCGCTTTTGTCGCGAGGCCTACGAGGCCGTCAATCCGATGCTCCTTTTTGCCTGTCTGCCCAACATGCCGGCCTATCACCTGTCAGCGAATCTGGGCATTCGGGGGGGGTATTATCTGACGTATCCGTCCTGTGGCGAGACCTATCAGGCGCTGCAGCACGCCGTGGATTCGCTGCGCGAGGGAATCTGTTCGGTCGTGCTCTTCGGCGCGGTCGCCGACCAGCAGAATTTTCTCGTGCACAACCATCATCGCAAGGTCGGCCAGTTGCTGCCGGCTCCCGACTGCGCGAGTTTTCTGGTGTTGGAAACGCAGTCGCATGCGGCAGCACGGCAGGTCTCCGCGCTGGCCCGGCTGGAGCGACTTGGCTGGACCGCTGAGCGGGCGGTTCCGCAGGATGCCGGTGGCTGTTACTACGGGCCGGTCGAGTTGCCGCTGGCGGTTGCCCGCTGGCTGGATGGGGCGGGCGTGGGCGGTTTGCGGCATGGCGCGTCCGGCAGCGGCTGGGCCGTGGAAAGTGAGTGGCGGGTATGAACCGGGTGGCGGTCACGGGCTTGGGGGTGGTCACGCCGCTGGGCAATACGCTGGAGGCCTACCGGCAGGGGCTGCTGGAGGGCCGCTCGGGGGTTTCGACCCTGTCGCTCTTCGCAGCCGATGCGCTGCCTTCGCGCATTGCCGGGCAGTGTACGCTGCCGCAGTTTTGCTTTAAAGACCGGAAGGTGGACTTTGCCCTGCAGGCCGCGCGCGCAGCGGTGGATCACGCGAACCGTTCCGGCGAAGGGCTTGCACGATGCTATGCCCCGCACGAGCGGGGCATCAGTATGGGGGTCGGCCTGGAGTTGCTGAACATGCCGGACCTGATCCGCTACGCGGCGAGCGGCGGCAGCGGCCCGGATCTACCCGGGGCTGACTTTCTCCAGACGCCGGGCGATTGGTGCGTGCGGCAGATGGCCCGTTTTTTCCCGGCCGGGCAGCCGGCATCGATCCATGTCTCGGCCTGTGCCGCAGGCACGGATGCGATCGGAGACGCGTATGGGCGGATCGCGCGCGGCCGGGCTCGGATAATGCTGGCCGGCGGTGCGGACTCCATGCTCAATCCGCTCGGCCTGGGGGGGTTCTGCAAGCTCAATGCGCTTTCCACGCGCAACGCCGAACCCGCGCGCGCGTCTCGGCCGTTTGATCGCAGCCGGGACGGGTTCGTGCTGGGCGAGGGGGCGGCCGTCCTGGTGCTGGAGGCGTGGGACGGTGCCATCCGCCGCGGCGCGGAAATATTCGCCGAGGTCCTGGGCTACGGGACCGCGCTGGACGCCGGTTCCATCAGCGAGCCCGACCCCGCGGGCAGCGGCGCCGCCCGGGCCATGCAGCGGGCGCTCGCGCAGGCCAACCTCCGGCCCTGCGATATTTCGTATGTGAATGCCCACGGAACGGCGACCCCGAAAAACGACCCCGCCGAAACGCGGGCCATCAAAAGCGTTTTTGGCGACCATGCCTACGCCCTGCCGGTCAGTTCCACCAAGTCCATGATCGGACATCTGATTTCCGCCGCCGGTGCGGTGGAGGCCGCAGCCGCCATTCTGTGCGCCGGCGCGGGCATGGTGCATCCGACCATCAACCTGGTCCACCCGGATCCGGAGTGTGATCTGGATTATGTGCCCGAAACCGCCCGGCCTGCGCACATCCGATATTTCATGAGCAATTCGTTTGCCTTCGGCGGGATGAACGCGAGCCTGGTCTTTCGCAACGGGAGGTCATGAATGCTGCACGGTAAATGCGTGATGGTAACCGGCGCGTCCCGCGGCCTCGGCCGCGCCATTGCGCGGGAGGCGGCGCGGTGTGGCGCGCGGGTCGGCATCAATTACCTGTGCCATGCGGACGACGCCCGGACGCTGCGGGACGAGATCGTGGCCGGGGGGTTCCCCGAGCCGGTCCTGCTGCCGTTTGATGCCACGCGGTGCGAGGCGATCGAGCAGGGGATGGCCCGCTTCCTCGAGGTCTGTCCACGGATCGATGGCTGGGTGAACAATGCGGCGCGCAATCTGCCGGGGTTGCTGCCGACCCTGACCGAGGCCGAGATCCGCAGCCAGTTGGATTCGGCGCTGGCGGGTCCGATTCTGTGCTGCCAGGCCATACTGCCGCATTTTCTGGCGGAACGCAGCGGCGCGATCCTTAACATCGGTTCGGTCGTCACCGAGCGGTCCTTTCGGGGGCAGAGCGTGTACGCGGCGGCCAAGGGCGGTGTGGCGTCGTTCAGCCGCGCCCTGGCCGTCGAGTACGCGCGGAAGCAGATCCGCGTCAATTGTCTGCAGCCCGGCCCGGTCGAGACGGACATGTTCGGCCAGACGTTCGGGTTGCTGCCCGCTGATTTCATCGCCCGGTTGCCGCAGGGCCGGCTGGTCGATGCGGCTTGCGTGGCGGCCATGGCCGTCTTTTTGCTGAGCGATCAGGCCGGCAGCATCACGGGGGGCGTGTTCAATGTGGATGGAGGCTGCGCGCTGTGAACGTGTTTGATGCCATGCGCGCGCGCCGCTCGATCCGGTCCTTCCAGGCAAGTCCGGTTCCCGAGGCGGCGCTGGCGCAGATGCTGGAGGCCGCCGTCTGCGCGCCGTCCGCGGCAAACCGTCAGCCGTGGCGCTTCCTGGTGGTCCGTGACCCAGCCGTTTGCCAGCGGTTGGCGGCATGTGTGCACGAGGCCGTGCGGGACGTGGCCCGCGAAGTGCAGCCCGAGTTCGTCTGCGATTTCATCGAGTACGGCCGCCGGTTCGCCGGTCTTGAGAGGGTGCCGGCGCTCGTGGTGGCCTTGGCGCGGAAGGATGACACGCTGGCCGGTCTGCTCCGCCCGGACGCGCCCTCGCGGGCCTGGCTGCTTCGCCTGGAGCAGGACAATGCGCGCATGGGCGTTTCAATGGCAGTGCAAAATCTGCTGTTGGCCGCCACCGCGCAGGGATTGGGCACGTGTGTGATGACCGGCCCGCTGCTGGCCCGCGATGCGTGCGCGCGCATCTTGTCAATCCCGGAGGGATGGGATATTCTGTGCTTGGTTTGTGTCGGCTATCCGGACGGCGAGCCCGTTCCGCCCCGGAAAAAGACGGCCGCCCAGGTCACGCTGACGCATCCGCCGGGGGAAGCACATGGGGTTTACGCAGGAACAGATCCGTGAACAGGTTTGGCAGGCGCTGGCCCGCAGTTTGACGCGGTCGCCCCGGGAGATCCGTGCCACCGACACCCTCGTCAATGATCTCGGGATGGACTCGCTCGATTTTCTTGACCTGATGTTCGCGCTGGAGAAGGCATTCCAGGTCAAAATCCGCGACGCGGACTTCGACCGGTTGCTCAAGCCCACGCAAAGCGACACGCTGCCGCCGCATTTGACGGATGAGGAGGTCCGGGCCATGGAGCCCATGATCCCCGGGATCGTGGAACGAGCGCAGCAGGCACAGGTGGCGCGCAACAGCGTCCTGGCCCTGCTGACCGCCGATTCGCTGGTGGCCATGATTGCCCTCAAGCTCCGGGCTCAAGGTCATTGAACGCCGCACAGGGCCCGGTTTCGGGCAGGCTTTCGCGCCACGACAAGAAATCGTCCGAACCCAGGATCTGGTCGAGCCGCGCGTTCCGGTGCAGGCAATTCCGGGGGGCGTTCCGGGCGGTTTCTGGTATGCGGATGCAGGGCGACACCTTCCCCGTGATTGCATTGATATATACGGTCGCACCCCGTCTGGCGCGACAGCCGAACCGTGCCTCGATCCCGTCGATGTCAACCAGCGGAATGGGCGCTTCGCTGCCAAGCTGCTGCAGCCGCGCAAAATACCCGGCGCGCGCTGCGGGCGTGAGCAGCATGGCGCGGTCCGCCGCCTTGGGCGAACCGACAAATAGCGAATAATACCCAATCTGACACCCGGCGCCGGCCATGTGCGCGATGAATTCCGGGCATACGGCGGCGTCCATGTTCTGGCGGAAAACGGTCGTGATATATCCAAAAAGAAGCCCCTTGTCGCGCATGCGTTGCATGGTCGTCCGCACGGTTTGATAGACACCCCTGCCGCGCCGCCAGTCGTTAACCGCCTCCGGTCCGTCCAGGCTGATCATCGGAAGTAGGTTGGGACATTTCTGAAGCTGGACGAGGTCGGCGTCCGTGATCGTGGTCCCGTTGGAATACACCGTGAAGAAGAGTTGCGGAAACTTCCGGACGGCGGCAAACAAGGCCGCGCGGCTTTCCGCGTTAAAGAAGGGTTCGCCCTGCCCGGCCAGCAGCACATGGTACACGTCCAGGGAACGAAGCTGTTCCAGGATGTGTGCCAGTTGCCCCGGGCTGGCATTGCCGCCCGGAAGCTTGCCCTGGTAATAACAGCCGCGACAGGCCAGATTGCAACCGCCGAAGGGGGCGACGATGGCATCCATGGGGCGGGGCCGGGGCGGTGTCCCTTCGCGCTGCGCGCGCAGGAAGTGGGCCCTTCGCGATGTGCCGGTCACGACCGCCACATGAAGCCAGGTCTTGAGCAGCCCCCGCTGCACCTTCGCATCCAACCGTTCCAAGTTGGCGAGAAACAGAGCCGCTTGCCGCCGGTTGGGCTCCGCGCTCACGATGCTTCGGATGAATTCTGTATCCAGATCGCCCGCGTCCGTGGCTCCGGACGAACATAGGCTGCCGGCATGGGTGGCGATCATCGACTGGTAGTCCGTACCCCCGCCTTTCCCTTGACGCAGCCAGAGGGATGCCACAAGATCAAGGAGGCGGTCCGTGCACCACGTCCAGCGTAGCCGGCAAAAAAGTCGATGCAGGCGCGGATGGCCGGCCAAATAGGGGGCGAGTCGGACACTGGGACAGCACCCGGGTGAACGGGATGATTCGGTGGATGACACAGGCGGCATGGTTGTTCCCGGGACTACGCAGATGGGGTTCAACCGGATGCGTTGGACTTGTCCTGTTGGGCTTGGTTCTGAAAGACCCGCCGGCCCAGTTTCCAGCCGGCGCGCACGGCCAATACCACGACGCCCAGCGCGATTAATAGCCCGATCGGGATGCCTAAGCCGCCGGTGCGGGCGTCCATGGCGGAATCAATCATGACACCAATCCATACGCTTAGGAAGCAGCCGGCGATCATGCAGCCGGCAAAAACCGCGATACCGACGAGCATACCGGTCAGCAATGGTGCGATGTAGTTGCTCATGGGGTTCCCTTATGGACGGTTGCAGGTGTCATCCCGTCTTTGGACGATGCTCTCCGGATAAAATTCGGACCAGGCAAACCAGTAGCAGCGAACCTGCAAGAACGGCGGCAGATCAGGCAGCGAGGCTTCCTCTCCCCGGGGGGTGGCCACGGAGCGGCCCAAGGGATACAAACGTCCGGTGACCATTTGCTTTCGCGGGAGTCGGGGGGCGTCGGATTGCGGGGGCTGCAGGAGAAAAGGATCGGTGGCGAAGCCGTGCATCACGGGGCACATGTCATGGGGCACCGACGTATCTTTCCGGTTCTTTGCCGGCGCGAGGAGGCAGCCCTTCGGATATTGCCGGCGCCATGAAGACAAGGATACGCGTTCGACGGGCACACGGTCGAGTTCCGAGCCCTGTAGGGGGCCGGAAAGCGCTCGTCCGGTGAATTGCTGCCAGATGCTTCCGGTTTCCCGGTCCTGCATGAGCAGGTTGTTGCGGGCAAGACCGCTCGGACGGAAATGCAGCCGGCGTCCGCGGTGGATCGCGGAATACGCCAGGGCCGCGTCGGAAAAGGTGCATAGTGTGACCACGACCGGTTCCCCCCCCGCTTCCTCGTTCAGGACCAGGTGCCAGGACAGCCGTGTGACGGGAATTGCCATGGCGCCCCGGGAGCCTGACAGGCCGATGATTTCGGCGTCCCGTGGATACGCATCGATCCCTGTGCTTTCGTCATAGGCAAGATAAGACGGCGTATTGAGCGGCGAATATTTCATCCCGATGAGTATTCGCCCGTGGTCCAGGCGGAGAAACTGTTGCGTGACAAAGATCCGGTAGGGTCGCCACAGGGAGAGCAGCGCGCTGGCCAGTACCATTATGCAGGCGCTGGTTATCGCGAGGCGTCGCGCTTTGGTTTTGAAGAAAAAAGCGCGGACGCGCGGGTATGCCTTTCTCATGCGCAGTCGCCCTCCGCAGGCATGACGACACGCCGGGGCGGAAGCGCCGGGCGAGCCCCGGTGAGCGGGGCGTAGAAAAAGATGCCCGCGCCGAGCACAAACAGGAATTCCGTGATTTCCTCCCAGGTGTTCGCCCACAAGATGTTGTCGGAAAACACCCAGAACAGGGTCAGGCGCATCAGGCTGAAGCCCAGGATGCCGGTGGCCGCAGCGAGCAGCAGTTTGCAGCCGTCCCACCATTCCTCCTTCCCGCGCAGAAGTGTCAACCAGGCCACAAGATAGAACAGCAGGGCGACACCGGGGTAGATCCGGATCTCAAACCATTGCTGAAGGACGGGATGCGCGAAGAGCACGTCGTTGTAGAAAACCGTACCGATGCAAAGCAGATCTTTGATCGGCGCCGAGATGGGCAGGAGGCAGAGGATGCCGGCGGCGGGAATCAGGAAGAGAACGAGCCGCCGAATGGTGCAGGATGAGGGACTGGATTTGGAGCACGCGTGGCAGAAACGCAAGAACACGCAGCCGGTGCCCCGGTCGGTAAAATGAAGCACATGCCGATCGGTGAAATCCATAACCGCATAGACCATGAAACCAAACGCGATCATCATGCCATAGCAGTGCCAGAATTCCCAGGCAAAGTTGTCCAGCCGGTAAAACAGGAAGTTAATCGCACAGGCGCTTTCACCCAGGAAGAAGGCGAGCATGCCCCAGGCCAGGGCTCGTACAGGGGGATCCTTCCTGTTCCGGATGAGAAGGAAGATCAGCAGGGCGATGATCTCGTAAGCCGGCTTGAGCACGAACGATGTCAGGCAGATCATGAATTGTTCGAATCGCGTAAAATGGATTCGTCGCTTTTCCTGCGCGAGCCCGGTATTGGACGCCCGAGAGCATGCCGTTGGGAGTCGTGTCGGGTCTGCCGTTTGTTTGCGTCCATCAATCATCAGCGTGCCGTCGGGGGTTCCGGACCTCTCACGGTTTACTTCTGCGGTCGTGACGGACGGCACGGGGTCCAGAACCGTGACGATGGCGGGCGTCAGCAGGCCAAATCCCACAATCAGTACTATGAATAGGCGCTTCCAAAGCTGTGGAGTCATGGTCACGTCCGCCTCATACCCCTAGCCGGGGGTGGTCAGGTAGCCGTACACATCCCGGCGACCCTCCGTAGTTTTTTCGGACAGGCTCATCCAAGACCGCCCGTCCACCCGGCTATCCCTTCCCGAGCGGAGACGGCTTCATGGTAGGACTTCCGGGGTCTAAAAGCAACGCCACCATCAAAAAAGTCCGCCAACCCCCTGCCTACCATGGTCTTTTCCTGAAGCGCCACCTAACTTCCGTAAAAGGAGCTTGGACGTCCTATCCGTTTTTCGTTCTTAGTTCGTGGTATTTGGCAGCAGGAAAAGACAATCATGGTGCGGTTAACTATACCCTCAGTTTCGGTAATCTTTATTTTAAGGGCAGACCCCACGGGTGTTCCATTACTGAATCAAAAAGTGAGGCAGATAAGTTACACTTGCATGCCATAACAACATTGTTATATTTATTCCATGCGCTCACGGAAACCCCTCGTCATATTGTCAGGTGAGATCAAAACGCCGCCGTTCAGCGAGGAAGCGCGTGTTGAATCTGGAACACTGCTGGGGGTGCTGCAAAATGGCGGCACATTGTCTCTGCCGCAGGCACGCCCCATGCCGTGCATCGGTACCCGATGTCTGGAGTTACAGGTAAAGGACAAAGCCACCGAATGGCGGATATTTTGCCGTGTTGATCCCGATGCGGTGTTGATGGTGCATGTGCTGGCCAAGAAAACGCAACAAACGCCAAAGCCGGTTATCAACTTGTGTGTGTTGCGGTTGAAGGCGTATGACCGGATTACGAGAGGATAAAGGTTATGGATGCGAAAAAAAGAGCGAAACTTGTGGCTGCAGGCTATCAGGTCACCGATTCGCTGGACTGGCTTAGCTTGACACCGCAGGAGCGGGCAATCGTTGGCATGCGCGTCAATCTTGCGCTTGAAATTGAACGCATACGAAAGGAGGAGAAACTGACCCAAGAAACGATTGCCAAAAGAATTGGAACAAAACAGTCGGGTGTCGCACGCATGCTCAAGTGTCCGGCATCGGCAACCATTGATAGCTTGGTAAAGACGTTGCTGGCTCTGGGTGCAACCCCCAAAAGAATCGCCGCACTGATATAGACCGGTCCACGTAGAATTGGCGAGTAAGCGGGTGGTGTACGTGTAGCCGTGTAGGCGTGGGTGAAAGTGTGGGTGTACGTGTCGTCATCCGCATGGCCACTGGCACACTTGCCCGTTCCCTTACACGCCACCCTTACTCGCGCACACGCCCCGCTTACACGATGATCGACCGGAACCCGAGTGTATCGGTTGACGCGTACGGTCGACGGTGGGGCGAGGCTCCTGCCGAGCCGTCGCTGCAGGTCCACACCGTACACAGCCGGCGACCCTCCGTTGGCCGGGCAGGCTCATCCCAGCCCGCCCGTCCATCCGCAATCCCTTTCCGAGCGGAGGCGGCATCATGGTAGGACTTTCGGGGTCTATAAGCAACGCCACCATCAAATAAGTCCGCCAACCCCCTGCCTACCCGGCCACTCCCGCCCCGCCAGAAACTGTACATAACCACCGTTATCCGTCCCTGAGGTGTTCCGCCCCCCGCCCGGAAAGGCAGCTTGTACGTCCTATCCGTTTTTCGTTCTTAGTTCGTGGTTATTTGGCAGCAGGAAAAGACAATCATGGTGCGGTTAATTATACCCTCAGTTTCGGTAATCTTCATTCTAAGGGCAGACCCCTTTGGGTTCGCAGCCACAGAGGTGGGGCGCTGATCAGCGGTTCCAAATAACAATTTCTTCGCAGGTAAAAAGCGGCTGTAGGGAGCGAGGGGAGCGGCAGACGGCGATTTTCTCAAGTTTGAGAAGAAAAAGATTTTTCGAGCGGTCTTTTTTCTTGCCTTAAA
>CAIOST010000199.1 GCA_903861045.1 uncultured bacterium
CTGACGTAGGCCGGATTTCCATATCCGGCCTCATGCGCGTCTCCCGGGCCGGAACCGGAGTTCCGGCCTACTTCCCGTTGCGCACGCCAAGCCTGACGTAGGCCGGATTTCCATATCCGGCCTCATGCGCGTCTCCCGGGCCGGAACCGGAGTTCCGGCCTACTTCCCGTTGCGCACGCCAAGCCTGACGTAGGCCGGATTTCCATATCCGGCCTCGTGTGCGTCGCCCGGGCCGCAAGCGGAGTTCCGGCCCACTTTCCGTTGCGCACGCCAAGCCTGAAGTAGGCCGGATTTCCATATCCGGCCGCGTGCGCTTCTCCCGGGCCGGAACCGGAGTTCCGGCCTACCTTCCGTTGCGCACGCCACGCCTGAAGTAGGCCAGATTTCCATATCCGGCCTAGGTTACAAAACGAGAGAAACTCAGTTACAATGCAAGACGCAATCGATAAAAGCGAAGTAGTATATTGATCGCATGCAGTCAAGGCAGGCACTGGCGCCGTGTGTGAGTGTGTGAGTGCGTGCGTGCGTGAGTAGGTGAGTGCGTCCAAGGCGGGCAAAGGAAAACAGCTATGCAGAACAAGCAGAAGACACGGATTGCAGCGCCAGCGGCGAACACGGAACTGTCGTTCCAGAAATCCGGCGAGCGGCCGGCGGCGCGCTATGTCTCGGCCTCCACGGTTTTCGCGGAAGCCCTGGAGCATGGACGCTGGATTGGGCTCTACTGGTCGGCTTCCGGACAGGTTCAGCGCGAGAACACCACCACAGGGCTGCCGGGACTCGATTCCCTGGCGCTGCCGCTACACACCTTCGAGTTGGAGATCGATGGCCAGTCGCTGCACAACCGCTGGGAGTGGGTCGGCGCTTCGCAGCGCGCCGGCGCCCGCAACGGCACGGTGGAAGCCGTCGTCGAACTGCGTCACCAGGTGCGCCCCATCACGGTGCGGCTGGTTACACGCCTGGATGGTACGCCGTTCCTGGCGCGCTACCTGGAGATCACCAATACCGGCAAAGCGCCGGCCGCGCTCAACCATGTCGCGCCCTGGTCAGGCTTGCTCTGGAACAGCGGCGTAAAGGGCTCATGGGGCGAGCACCTGGCCGTCAATCCGTCCACCGCACGCACGGCCTACCGCATCGGCTACCTGGCGGGCGATCGCTGGGGCGAGGAAGGGAATTTTCGCTGGCAGCCGGTGGATCAGGAAACCTTTCGCATCGAGCGCACGCTTTCCGGCCGTGTTTTCAATCCCCCGTATTTCATCGCAGACAATGGTGTGATCGGCCAGCGCTTTATCATGGCCCTGGCATGGTCGGGCAACTTCCTGGCCGACTTCTCGCTACGCGACAAGAGCGCGCTCACCTTCCGCCTCGCGCCGCTGGCACCGGGACCGTTGCGCGTGATCGCGCCGGGCGAAACGGTGATCAGTCCGGAGGTGCACCTGGGACCTTGTCACGGGACGCTCGACACCGCAGTGGCGGCTTGGCACGCCCATATTCGCACCAGCGTCACGCCGCCGCGCCCCAAGGGGAAGGAAATGTATACCGTGGCCGGACGCGTGGTGGAGGAGCCGGGCGATTGGATCCTGCGCGAGATCGACATGGCCGCCGAGATGGGCGTCGAGGCTTTCATGGTGGATGCCGGCTGGTATGGCGCGAAATTCGGCGCATGGACCGAGTTGCGCGGCGATTGGGAGGAAGGCGATTGGTTGCCGGGCGGTCTGGCCGGCATCCGCAAATACTGTCACAAGAAGGGAGTTCTGTTCGGTCTCTGGCATGAGGCGGAGGCGATCGCGAAGAAAAGCCGTCTGGCTGCCGCGCACGCCGACTGGCTGCTCAAGACCGACGCTGGTCGCGAGTGCGGCGAGACCTTGAACCTTGCCCATCCTGACGCCGCTCGCTTCTTCGAGGATACGGTTCTGCGTCTGATCCGCGAGCACAAGCTCGACTTCTACAAGCTGGACTACAACGTGGATGTGCGCGAAGGCGGACAGACGCTCCGGGACGGCTTTGCCGAAAGCGAATTCTGGCGGCATCACGAGGTCATCCGCCGCACCTATGCGCGGGCGCGGCAGGAAAACCCCGGCGTCTGTCTCGAGAACTGCGCCAGCGGCGGCGGCCGGAACGACATTGGCATGCTGTCGCTCTTCCACTATAGCTGCGAAAGTGATTGGTCGGTGCACCCCTATGCCATCCGGGCCATCAACGCCATGACGATGTTCATTCCGCCGGAGGCGATCTGCTACTACCACAACCACGTCAACTGGGGCAGTCAGATGCAGGCGCACCAGATGGCGGATGCCGATACGCACCTGCGCGTGGGCCTGTTCGCGCTGCCGATCTTTGTCGGCTTCGGTGCGCAGGACGCCGACCGGAAGACGGAATTCTTCGCCCGGACCAAGCGGTACATCGAACTGCACAAAGGGTTCTGCCGTCCGGTACTGGCCGGTCATCCGGAAGTGTTCCACCACACGCCGGACATCGGCCTGTCCCAGGCGGCACCGTGGTGCGTGCTGGAGTACGCCGCCCGGGACCGTTCCCGTGGCTATGCGGGGGTGTTCAAGCTGACCCACGATGCCGCACCGTATGGGCTCCGTCTGCGCGGCGTGGACATGGCCGCCGACTACGAGGTCACGCTCGACAACGCGTCGCAGACCTTCCGCATGTCCGGCCGCGAGCTGGCGCTCAACGGCCTGCCGATCGCCCTGGATAGCGCGCTGACCAGCGAACTGGTGATGTACAAGAAAAGCTAAAGAACGATTCTCGGAGGAGTAGCCATGAATGCAGGAACAAGGCGATGGACTCTGGCAACAATGGCACTGACGGTGCTGTCATTCTTTGCGGCAATGGCCGCCACTGTTCCAGCGGAAAGAACTGGAGGAACAATGGATAAACCGCCACAGAACCCGGCCGGCCCGTGGACGCTGACCTCCGACGACACGGAAGCTCGTATTGCAGTGGTTGGCGATCGGCCCGTGGTGGAACAGCTTGGGATTCCGGGCGATACTGGGAATTGGTTAAGCCAGGCGGTTGTCGTGCCGCTCCCGGAAAGAGCGATGGTGGCGCAGACCACTAGCAATCTTAGGTGGAAGTTTGAGCACGGTTCGATCGATGTGCAGACCGGTACGCTGAGACTGGTATTCACCAATGGGGCGCCGGCGCTGCGATACCGCCAGTTCTTTCAAGCGCGACCGGGCCACGGACCGGTCCGGCAATGGGCGGAAATGGAGAATCTCTCGGGCAACGCAATCCTCATTCAGCCGCCGGCTTGTCTGGCGATGACGGGGCTGACGCCCGGGGGGGCGGCGGCGGTTTGGTGGGTCAATCGCGGCGGGAACGACGCCCGCAGCCAAGGCGGCACCTTCACCAAGCCAGTGGCCAAATCCCTCAACCAATCACTGAAAGTCGGCCCCAATGGCGCGCTGCCGGTGCCTTGGCTGGCGGTGCAGGCGGAGGCACAGCGCGGACTCTACATCGGTTGGGAGTATTCCGGTAACGGGACCATGCAGGTAGTCGCCGGTGGCGAAGGCACCACTCTTGACCTTAGGTTCCTGCTGGCCGAAGCGCAGTTGCCGATTCCTGCCGGGCAAACCTTGTGGCTGCCGCCGGCGTTCATCGGCTGCTATCGCGGTGACGTGGACGATGGCAGCTATTGTCTACACCGGTTCTATCTGGAGAAACTCCGGCCGCCCCTGCCCAAGGATTGTCCCGACCCAATTCTCACCATGAATGTGTTCTTCAATGCGGACAAGGCCGACGGGATGATGACGCATCTGAAACTGGCACAAGAGCTCGGCTTCGAGGCGTTTGTGGTAGATGCGGTCTGGTTCCCCGGTGCCTGGGAAACCCACAAAGGTCCCTGGGTGTGGGACCTGAAGCGTTTTCCCAATGGCGGCCAGCCGTTCCAAGAGTTCTGTGCCAAGAACCGGATGCGTTTCGGCCAGTGGTGTGCGTGGGGACGCAACTTTGAACAGGCCGAAGCATTGACGCAGCAGATCGTAGCCGACAACAAACTCGACTACTTCAAACACGACATGGGATTAATTCCCGACGGATCGTATGCGCGGACGGTTGGGTACTACAAAGTCCAGGAGGTTTTACACCAGAAGTTTCCGAACCTGATCCTGGAGAATTGCGATGCGGGCGGGTGCATCAAAGACTACGGGGCGATGAGCCGGGCGCATTACATCGTGACCACCGACGATTTGGGTTCACTGGCGGATCGCATGGGAATCTACGATTCGACGTACGCTCTTCCGCCGCAGGTGTTGCAGACTTACACCTGGTTGCAGAGCGGCGATAAACCAGGCCCGTTTCTCTGGCGCAGCGGCATGATGGGTGCCTGGGTCATCGACACGCCGCCGCTGCCCGGCGAGACCCATTCGATCCGCAAGGCCACCGCGACTTATAAGAATTGGATCCGGCCAATCCTGCGCGACTGCAAAGTGCATCATATTCTTCCCCGCCCCGACGGCAAACGCTGGGATGGGATCTTCTACTGGGGGCCGAAACTGAAGAAAGGCGTGGTGTTCATCTTCCGCCCGCAATCCGACGAGGGCCGGCAGATCATTAGACTCAAAGGGCTCGACGCCAAGGCGAAGTACTGGCTCTGGTGCGAGGATGGTTCCATTACCACGCAGCTTACCGGCGGCGACGAACTCATGCAGAAGGGGCTGTCTGTGAACCTGCCCACAACATTCAGCAGCGACATCATCTTCATTCAGGATGCCGCAGACGGCAAGCCGGCTGATCTGGTTGAGCCCGGTGCGTTCAGCCTGCTAGCCGCCAAACCGATCAGCAAGCTGTTCACGGTGGGAAGTGAACTTGGCTGGACGCCCAGCCAAAACGCTCGCAAGTACCGCGTGTCACTGGCTGATACCGCAGAATTTACCAACGTCGTGGTGACCGAATGGTCTGTGGCGCCTGCGGTCACGGTGTCGCCCCTGCCGCCGCGGCACAAGTTCTACTGGCGCGTGGAGGCGATTACGCCTGGTGGAACGAGGACCAATGATGGCGGTGCCGGCTCGTTCACGACGCCGGATACATTTACCTGCGCGGGCCTGACCTTTGCCTCGGATCTGCCGTGGACCAAGGCCACGGCGGGATCCGATACCGTGCATCGCGACAAAAACGTGAAGGAGTTGCCGATCACCATCAATGGCAAGGTCTATCCCAAGGGGCTCTGGACGCACGCGTTCAACGACGCCACGCCAGCGGATTTCGCGTTCGACATAGCCGGCAAGAAATTCGCGACCTTCAAGGCGACCGTTGGACTTGACGATCTGGGCGAAAAGGGGAGCGTGCAATTCGAGGTGCTGGTGGATGGCGTGAAGCAAGCCGAAAGTCCGGTGATGAGGCCGAAGCAGACGCATGAGATCGCGGTAGATGTCAGCCAGGCCAAGAACGTGACTCTACGTGTTACGAATGGCGGGGACGGCTATCAATATGATCACGCGGCCTGGGGTTTCGCGCGCTTTGTGGAGGCAGATGCAAAGGATCCCGTTGGGAATGGCGAGTAGCATTTGCATCGTGCCAGAAGACGGAGAGCATTTGTGGTTGGACACAGCCGCTGGGTGCCAGGGCGTTTTGCGACAACGGTCTGACATCCGGCAATGGAGGGTGTGACGATGAAGTCTCGTGAACGCGTACAAACCGCGCTGGCTCATCAGGAGCCGGATCGCGTCCCGATCGATCTTGGCGGCACGGTGGTTTCGACCATCGCCATCCCGACCTATGCGGCGTTGCGCCGGCATCTGGGCCTGCCCGAGAAGCCGGTCGAAACGCTGGAGGTCGTCCAGCAGGTGGCGCGGGTGGACGAGGACATGCTGGACCGGCTCGGCGCAGACGTGATCCCCGTGTTTGCCAACCCGCCGGATACACCGCCGCCGGTCTTCGCTCAGGGGGCCGACGGCAGTGTGTCGTTCCCTGACGACTTCAGTGCCTTGCTCAAGAAGCCCGCCGGTTGCCACTACTTCGACTGGCAGGGGTTCCCGTTGCCGGAGCCTTCGATTGACGCCCTGCGCCAGATGGCGTGGCCGGACCCGACCAACCGCGGCCGCTATGCCGGATTGCGCGAGCGCGTGCAGGCGTTGCGCCGCAGCACCGACCGGGCGCTCTTCGGCATGGCCCCCTGCGGGCACGATCTCTTCAACCAGATCTTCCGCGTCCGCGGCATGGAGAACGGCTTGATGGATCTCGTGGCGGAGCCGGAGTTTGCCGAGGCCTTCTTCGACCGGCTCTGCGACTCGATCTGCACAGCCCAGAAGCTGTTCCTCTCAGAGGTCGGCGACCTGATTGACGTTCATTTTGCGGCGGATGATCTCGCCGGGCAATCCGGGCCGCTGATCTCCCCCGAACTCTGGCGTCGCATGATCAAGCCACGTCAGGCGCGCATCCTGGCCACCATCAAGGCGCATACCCGCGCGCCGGTGTTCTACCACACCTGCGGCGCGGCAACGGAATTCCTGGACGATCTGGCAGAGATCGGCGTGGACATCCTGAACCCGGTGCAGGTCTCGGCCGCCGGGATGGGCACGGCACAACTTAAGCAGCGTTTTGGCAAGCGGCTCTCATTCTGGGGCGGCGGTTGCGACACGCAGAAGGTTCTGCCATACGGCACGCCGGCCGAAGTGCGGGAAGAAGTCCGCCAGCGCATCCGCGATCTCGCGCCCGGCGGCGGCTTCGTGTTCAACCCCGTCCACAATATCCAACCACTCGTGCCCCCAGTCAATGTGGCGGCGATGTTCGATGCGGCGTTGGAATTTGGCATGTACAACAGGAAACAGGCGTAACTCAATATGACTAATACCATTCACTCAACGACGCTGCGTCTGAATGGCGACGGCTGGTCCATGGCCATCGACCCGCAGAACGAAGGCCGCGAACAGAAGTGGTACGACACGCCTCTGGCGGCATCCCAGCCCACGCAGGTGCCCGGGGTCATGCAGCGCCATTTCCCGGATTATCACGGGGTGGCGTGGTATTGGCGCGACTTCACGGCGCCGGCCAATCCGCACGTCGGCGGGCGCTACCTGCTGCGGTTCCACGCGGTGGACTATCTGGCGGAAGTCTGGGTTAACGGTATCCGGATCGGCCTGCATGAAGGTTCGGAAGAACCGTTCGCCCTTGACGCAACCGGCGCCATCAAGCCGGATGCTCTCAACTTGCTGGCAGTCCGGGTGCTGAACCCGACCGACGTGGCGATTGACGGGATTCGCATGTCGGATGTGCCGCTTGGACGGCGCCAAAACGGTACGCCACGGGACAATGCCTACAACACGGGCGGGATCATCGACGCGGTCGAATTATGCGTCGTACCCGCGGCGCGGATCGAAGAGGTCCATGCGATTCCGGATTGGAAGACGGGCGGCCTGCGTGTGCGGGCCCACGTGATCAACGACGGTACCGCCACGGTGCGCGGGCAAGTCCGGGTAACGGTGGCACCGGCGGTAAGCGGTGAAACGGTCGCCGTCGCCGTCTGCGAGCAGGAGTTCGCCGTGGGTGAGGCTTGGGTGGAACTCCAGTTGCAGGTGCCGAGTCACCGCCTGTGGGAACTCAACGACCCCTATCTGTATCGTGTGACCGCGGGTATCCAGGCCGTCGGCGCCCTTTCGGCGAATGAGCGATCGGTCCGTTGCGGATTCCGGGATTTTCGTTTTGAGAACGGCTACTTCCGTTTGAACGGCCGCCGAATCCGTTTGCATGGTTCGCTCTATGCCATCCTCCATTATCCCGGTTCGATGAGCGTTGCCGGGGATGAAGACGTGATCCGCCGGGATGTGCTGAACTTGAAAATGATGGGATTCAACAGCGTGCGGATCACCTGTGGCGCCGCCCTGCCAGCGCGTCAATTGGACATTTGTGATGAAATGGGATTGCTGGCCATGGAGGAACATCTGGGTGCGGCTTGTGGAAGCTGTGGCTATGGTGCCGGCCAACAGATGAGCGACAAACGCTGGGATAATAGCATGGCTGGGGTCATCCGGCGGGATCGCAATCACCCCTGTATTGTGATGTGGTCGCTTTTGAATGAGGTTGAGGACGGACGCCTGTTTCGCAATGCGGTCAAATCGTTGGAATGGATTCGCGACCTTGATGAAAGCCGGATCGTGCTGCTGAACAGTGGACGCTTTGATGGCGACGCCAGTATCGGCAGTTGGAGCAGCCCGCATTCCCGTGTCTGGGAGAAGAGCGAGTTGCGCGACATTCATTCGTACCCGATCTTTCCACACACGGCAGACACGATCCGCAGCATGCGCGGATTGGACGCTATGGGTGGTTTTTTTGAGAAGAATGTGACGAGCGGCGACCAACGTCCTCTTCTCTTATCGGAGTACGGCGTCTGTGGCGCCGAGGACTACCCGCGCTACCTGCGACACTTCGAGCAATGTGACGAGGAAGACGCCAGCGACGCGCAGATATACCGCGCGAAATACGATCAGTTGTTGTCGGCCTGGCGGAAATGGCGTCTGGAAGAATGCTGGGCCCGGCCGGAGGACTATTTCCGCGACAGCCAGCGCAACATGGCCAGATTGGTGCTGGACGACTACAATGCCTGGAGTGCCAATCCGCGATTGATTGGTTCGTTTTCGTCCACAACTATTAACGACGTCTGGTTTCATGGCTGCGGTATCTTTAACTACTTCCGAGAACTGAAGCCCGGCATGGCGGATGTCTACACCGACATGAGCGCAAACGTTCGCTGGAATTTGTTTGTGGAACCGGTGAATGTGTATCGGGGAACGACGGTGAAGTGTGAGGCCGTCTTGACCAATCTCGACGTTCTAAAGCCGGGCAAGTATCCGGTTCGTGTGCAAGTGGTCGATCCGAAGTTGAATCGCGTATACGATGAGCAAATCACCGTGGAAATCCCGGACGGAGCCCAGGGAGTCGAAGCTCCGTTCACGCAGTCCGTGTTCTCTCGCGATGTGACGGTTGACGGACCAAGTGGTCAATATCGTTTCCTGGTGGATTTCGAGCGCGGCGCCGCCGCCAACGGCGGGGATATCGGGTTCTTCGTCGACGACCGCACGGACATGCCGGCGGTGCTTCGGGAGATCGTGCTTTGGGGTGAAGATGCCGAACTTGAACGCTGGCTGACGGTGAGCGGCATCGCCTGGCGACGCTTCCGCGACACGTCGCCGGATCAACGGCAGGTGATCCTGGTTTCGGGAACGCCCCCCACGCCGGGCGGACCGGAGGTCTTTGCCGAACTGGCCCGTCGGATCGCTTCGGGATCTAGCGTGGTGTTTCTGACAGTGGAGACCTTGATCGACAGCGATGTCACCACGGGAAAGTACCCCTATTTGTTGGGCTGGGCGCCATTTCCAGCGGCCGAGAGGCCGTCGCTGACTTGGACACCGTCTTGGTACTTCCGCGCCGATCACTGGGCCAAGGATCATGCCGTCTTCGCGGGATTGCCGAGCGGTGGCGTCATGGATTATCGGTTCTATCGGGAGATTATAGATGGACGTGTTCTGGCGAGTGTGCCTTCCCCGGTGGAGGCCGTGTGTGGAACGTTATTAGCGACCGGAGGAACGGACTTCTCTTCCGATCTGATCACCTCCGTTCATCTCCTGGGAGCCGGGCGGTTCATCCTGAACACACTCCGGATCCGCGAAAACCTGGGCCGTGTGCCTGCGGCCGAGCGCCTGTTGCGGAATATGCTGAATGATGCGGCAAAGGGGACGACCGAACCGGTAAGCGCGCTACCGGTCGGGTTCAATGAACAACTGGCGGCATGGTTTACATGCGCGGGGGGTGGGGCGACTCATGAATAGTACGTTGTTCAATCTCGCCGGCAAAGTGGCGGTGGTGACCGGCGCCGCGCGCGGGCTTGGTCAGGCCGCGGCCGTCGGTTTGGCGACGTATGGCGCCGATGTGGCGGCGATTGATCGGACCGCCGAAACGTGCGCCGATACTTGCCGGGAGATCGAGGCGCTGGGACGTACCTGTCGGACCTATGCCTGCGATGTGGCGGATGAAAATGCTGTGGAAGCCACGGTTTCCCGGATCGCAGCGGACTTCGGTCGGATCGACATCCTGGTCAACATCGCTGGGATCACGGCGCGTATTCCGACTGATCGCATGCCCGCCGAACAGGTCCGGCGCCTGACCGAGGTGAACTACTACGGCACGTTCTGGATGTGCAAGGAAGTCGGCAAGGTCATGCTGGCGCAGGGCAGCGGCAGCATCGTGAACATGTCCGCACTCGGCGGCGGTTTCCTCGGCACCGGCCGCGGCAATGCCGCCTACAGCGCCACCAAGGGCGCCATCGCGGCGTTGACCAAGGAACTCGCCTGTGAATGGGGCACAAAGGGCATTCGCGTCAACGCCGTGGCGCCCTGCTGGTTCCAGACGAGCATGAATGCCAACAGTATTTTCGCCAACAAGAGTTTCATGGAGCAGGTGATGACCAAGTTGCCGATGAAGCGCATCGGCCAGCCACAGGAACTGGTAGGCCCGATCGTGTTTCTCGCCAGCGAGGCTTCTTCGATGATCACGGGATTGGTGCTGCCAGTGGACGGCGGCGCCGCCGCGACCTGTCCGATCGAATGGAAGGAAGCATGATCGCCCGTCACGAGGCGTTCCTGAATCTCGAGCCGGTCGAGCGACCGCTGCTGGGGTTCTGGTTGGGCGGCTACTACCCGGCCGAACAGTTCCCGCGCGGCACGGCAGGCTGGCGCGACGGCCAGGAACTGCGGCCGGAGGACGTGTCATTCGCGCCGTTCGCGGCCGACTACGAGAACCTGTTCCGCCTCCATCAGCAGGCCGATGACGACTTTTTCTACGTGGGTTCCGCCTATTGGGGTATTCCGTGGATGGAGGCCATCCTGGGCTGTCCGGTGTTCGCCACGGGCACCAATTGCCGCGCGGAAGCGTGCCTGGTCGCGGCGGTTTCGCCGCCGCAACTTGAGATCGAGCAGAATCCCTGGTTTCAGGCTCTGGTTCGGTTTACCGAAGAACTGGTGGCGTTCTCGGACGGGCGATTCCCCGTCTGTCCGCCGCTGCTGCGTGGTCCGGGCGACTGCGCCAGTGCCATGCTGGGCGGCATACCGTTTGTCATGGGGTTCCATGACGATCCCGACTGGATGCAGGCCCTGTTGCGCCATTGCTCGCAGACGCGGCTGGCCGTGGTTCGTGCCCTCCAAGCCGTCACTCCGCCCTGGCATGAGACCCACGCGGCTGGCGGCTATCCGAGCAAGCTATGGTGTCGCCGTCCGGTCGCTTACTGCCAGGAGGATAGCGCCGCGCTCCTGAGTCCTGACCTCTTCCGGCAGTTTCTCCTGCCGCTGCACCGGGAGCAGTGCCGGGTAGCGGATGTGAACTTCATCCACCTGCATTCAAGCTGTCTCTATCCGGTTGACATCCTACTTGAGAACCGGTGCTATGATGTTTTGGAGATCAACATTGACCACCCTGGCGGCTCGTCCCCTACCCTTCCGGAGTTGCTGCCCACACTGAAGCTAATCCAGTCCTCTCGGGTGCCGCTGTTGCTGTGGGGTGAATTGACGACGGGCGAATGGGATACACTGCGCAGAGAATTGTCGCCGGTGGGGTTGAGTTTGCAGCCGATCGTACGACAGGCGGATGAATTTCCGACAATCAACGGAAAAGGCTGCAGTAAAGGTGGCCCAGGCGCCACTCGGCC
Organism: uncultured bacterium; assembly: GCA_903861045.1. Lineage (GTDB taxonomy): Bacteria > Verrucomicrobiota > Kiritimatiellia > RFP12 > CAIWXQ01 > CAIWXQ01. The sequence goes on from CAIOST010000199.1 coordinate 11,642, forward strand.
CTGAGCGAAGCGACTAAGCGTAACCGACCAAGAGTGCGATCGAGTGTGGCGACGAAGTGTGTTTCGCCAGCAGTTCTCATTATGGATGTCTGGTGTGCTGAACAGACAAAGTAGAAAGTTGAAGAGGGAAGACGAAGGATGGCTGTCGCACCCTACTTTGTCTTTTCCCTTCATCTTTCTACCTTGTCTTTCACCCCAATCTCCCGTCCCCGCGACCCAATGTCGCGGGGGACGGTTCCATAATGAGAACTGCTGGTGCTCCTCAACCAAGGGATGCAACAAGAAGAACGAATTGGTATGTTTGCGAGAAATGGGATCGGTGAACACGCATGGCAGGAGAAGTAGGCCGGAACTCCGGTTCCGGCCATGACGAGCGAATGAGGCCGGATATGGAAATCCGGCCCACGTGAAAGCAAGAGGGGCTACACAATGCAAATCAGTGTTAAGGGTAAGGTGGCCATGGTGACCGGCGCACGGCGCGGCCTCGGGCTGGCCGTGGCCACGGGGCTCGTCGAGGCGGGTGCGAAACTGGTCGCTGTCGCGTCGAGTCCGGACTGCCTCGAACTCCGCCAAGCGGTCAAGAAACTGGGCGGCGAAATGCTCTACCTGCGGGCCGATCTGGCCGACCGTCGGCAGCGGAAAGGTTTGGTTGCCAAGGCGGTGAAGCGCTTCGGTCGCCTGGACATCCTGGTCAACGGCGCCGGCATCCAGCACCGGCAGTCGGCCATGGAGTTCGACCTCGCCAAGTGGGACCAGATCGTTTCTTTGATGCTGACCGGCGTGTTCGAGTTGTCCCAGCAGGCGGCACGCGTCATGGAAAAGCAGGGCGGCGGCAAGATCATCAACATCGCCTCGCTCGCGAGTTTCCAGGGTGGTTGGACGGTTTCAGCGTACGCGGCGGCCAAGCACGGGGTGGCGGGTCTCACCAAAGCGTTGGCCAACGAATGGGCGGCGAAGAACATCCACGTCAACGCCATCGCGCCGGGCTATTTCGACACCGAGATGTGCGCGGCCATCAAGGCCGATCCCGTGCGCGAGCCGAAGATCCGCGACCGCATCCCCGCCGGCCGCTGGGGCAAGCCCGAGGAATTGGTCGGCCCGTTATTGTTCCTCGCCAGTGACGCCAGCAACTATGTGGACGGCCATGTGCTGGTGGTGGATGGCGGGTGGATGGGGAGATGAGGGGGCAGGTGGCAGGTTTCAGGTGTCAGGTGACAGGTGTCAGGTGACAGTTTCACAACTCCCTCGTAGACCGCTCTTGTCAGCCGGTGGACGATCCGACTTCGCCAAGGCTACGTCGGACAAGTTACGGGTGACGATCACGGATGACGATGGGGAGTATGGCGAAAACAAGACCCTGAACACTGGCACCTGAAACCTGAATACTGACACCTGAAACCTGATGCCTTTATTAGGGAGAAAGTTTATGCGCTTCAGTTATGTGCTACCCGATCCCGTGTCCTACGGGGATTGGACGGAGTTCGAGGGGGACCTGGCTTGCGTGAAGCAGGCCGGTTACGACGCGGTGGAACTTCAGATTGCGGACCCTGCCGCCTTTGACGAGGTTCGCGTGCGCCAGGCGTTGGAGGTGGCGGGGCTGCCGCTGTGCGCCTTCCAGACCGGGGCGAGCTATGCCACGCGCGGTAACTGCCTCTGCTCACCGGACGTGGCAGTCCGTCAGCGCACCATTACGCTGCTCCGCGCCTTCGCCGACCTCGCGGCCCGCTGGCAGGCAGTCATGGTCGTCGGCTCGCTCCAGGGTCGGCTCAAGGACGAACTGGATCGCGAGGTCGGCAGTGCCCGCATTGCCGAGGGCCTGCACGAAGCCGGGGCACACGCCACCCGCGTCGGTGTCGTCATCGCCTTCGAGCCGGTGAACCACGGCGAGATCGGGTTTCACAACACGATCGCCGAGGCAGCGGCCCTGGTCCGGCGCCTGGCGCAGCCCGGGCTCCGCCTGATGGTGGACAGCTTCCACATGAACATTGAGGAGCAGGACATGCTCGCGCCGCTGGCCGGCGTCCGCGAGCTTCTGGCACACGTGCATCTTTCCGAGACCAACCGCGACCTGCTCGGGACAGGCCATTGGCCTACGTCCGCGTTTCTGGCCGAGCTGAACCGCCTCCACTATGCCGGTGTCTGCTCCGTGGGCGTGTACAACAGCCGCCTGCCGCGCCGCACCTGCATCTCCCGCTGCAAGCGCGTGCTTGATGCGGCGGCACTTGCCGCGCTCGCATCCTGAAAGCTTAATCTCGGGTCTTAATCCCGGGTCTTAATCTTCCCCGCATCTGGAAAGACAAAGACCTGAGATAAAGACTTCACGTCCAAACCCGCCTGACATGCCGTATGCCGGAAAACCGGCCATTTCTACAGCTCGGTATCCGACGTACACGAAGCCGCAGAAACTCGTTAGGATCCAAGCCGGAAGAATCGTAAACGTTTACGATTTTTTGCGGATCGGGCAACGCACAGGTAATGCTGCGCTGTCGCCACTTTCCGCCACATCATAGCTACCCTAGATCGCGCGGCCCGCGGCGGGCCGGGGCTACTGGCTGCGGCATGCGCCAAGTTCTGGATAACCGAAGAAGGCTGCGAGATATTTGCTATGTTCGATTTTAAGGGGCACGCGCAGCACTAGGCCGCCGGAGACGGCCTGCAGACGTGCCGGTGCCTGCAGATCGAACAGCAGTGCGCCCAGGCAGTAACGGTTATTGGCATCCGCACCATAATACACGGAGAGCCAGCCGCGCGGGGTTTTGAGCGGCGCAGCGCCGGCGTCACAGCGGCGGCAGCGCCCCGTCCAGCCACAACCAGGCGGTGACCAGGCGCGGGTAGTACTTGCTGGCCTTGCCCTCGCCGTCGATGCACTGGTCGCTGGCGGCGAAGAGGCGGCTACCCACCACCTGCCACTTCACGTGCGCGGCGTCGCCGGCGGTCTGCACCGCGGCGGACGGTTGCATGCCGAATTGGCGGTCGGCGACATGCTGGCTGATCATGATCTTCGACATCCAGCTGTTGCCGCTGGTCGAGCTCAGCTTCCAACCGCCATCGGGGAAGAGGCAGACCCCGGGCTTCATGATCGCCTGGAGGTGGCGGTCCAGCGCGGTGATGAGGTTGCCATAGGGTCCCTTCGGATCGAGGACCGCATCCAGACCCCACCAGCGCGGGTAGGCCAGGCCTTCGATCGCGGGAATGATCGCGCTCTTGGCGCCGGGGCTCGCAGGCTCGAAGATCGCCGGGATGATGCCGGTCGCGGGGTCGGCGGCGGCGGCGATGGTGCGCGCCGCGAGGACGGCGCCGGCGCGGGCCTCTGCGGTGGCCGCAGCGTCGCCAAGCTTACCGAGCAACAGCTCCAGGCCGAGCCAGCCGGCCCAGTTCTTGACGCCCATGTAGAGATTGTTACGCGCCTGGGCGAGGCTGTGGTCGAGGCTGTCATAGGTGGTAATCTCGGCGCCGGCGACAACCCGGCTGCTGTCGAACTGCGTCAGACCGGTGCGCTTGGCCGGATCGTGGTGGTCGCGGTTCTGAAGCGAACGCAGGCAGGCGCGCACGATCGGCTCGCGCTCGCGCAGCCAGGCGCTGTCCCCACTGCGGACCACGTAGGTCGTCGCACAGAGGATCCAGTTGTCGAGCTGCTCTGCGGTCATGTAGCTGAAGCAGCCGGGGATGCCGCTAACCTCGTACGAGGAATGGCCGCGCTCGGACCAGACGTTGTTGACGCCCATATCGTGGCAGAACGAAATGCCGCCCGGATAAGCCGCCTTGGTCACCGGATCGACGACCTGGTCGACGTAGCTGTAGCGATCAGCGAACATGTCCAGCGCGCTGCGCAGCACCCAGGGATTGAGCATCGACTCGTAGAACGCGTGGTCGACGGTGAGGTCGAACGTGTTGGTCATCGCGTACTCGCCTTCGTTGACCACCCACACCGGCACCTGCCCTTCCATCAGAGCCTGGTTCGAGTACCAGTAGCTGCGGGTCGCGTGCGCGAGCAGAAGCCGGCGGTCAGCGGAGAGCGCGGTGGCGGCGAGCCAGGCGTCCTGGCGCGCGGCGCGCGCACTCAGCTCGGCGTGGCGAGCGAGGCAGCTCGCGAGGACGTCCTCGATGCCGGCGTAGAAGTCGGCGTAGCGGTAGCGCAGGTCGATGCCGACCGTGGCGGTACCGCCGACGAAGGCGCCGATGGCCAGCGGCAGGGTGACCGTGGCCCCGGCGGGGACCGGCACGGCGATGCAGGGGTGGTTGCAGAGGCGGTGGAACACCGCGACCTTGGCCAGACTATCGGGCAAGCTGAACGAACTGGTCATGCGGATACCAGGCAAACGCCGCGCGGCCACACCCCAGCGGTTGCGCCACGAGAAGCCGACCGCATCGGGGCCCAGTTCGAGCGGCACGGCGGCGCTCGGGGCTTCGACCCCGAGGGCGAAGAAGAGCGTCAGCGCGGTGGAACCGTGGCGGTTGTCGAGGACCAGCTCGCCTGCGATCGCAGGCAGCAGCGCGGCGCGCTCGGCGGCAAGGGGCGCCTTGCCCGGCTCGGGAACCGGCACCACCGGGGTGTGTAGCGCGAAGCTCAGCGGGCCATGGGTCCAGCGGTCGGTGGCGAAGCCGTAATCGCGCTTCAGCCCGGCCGGGTCGAGACGGTTGACGCGCAGACGGGCGTCGGCCTTCTTCTGCTCCGGGGTGTAGGCGGCCTTGGGGTCGGCGCCGGCGTGCTCCTGGAGGAAGGGCATGACGTGGCAGTTCGATCCCTCACCGGCCTCGGCCCAGCCGATGTAGATACGGTGCTTGGGCACCTCGCCGGTCTCCAGCCCGGGCCCGCCACCGGCGCCGAGCGCGCCGCAGGTGAAGGTGAACCAGGCGCCCTGGGGGCTATGGTGAGCGTGGAAGTCGATGCTGGACATGGCAGTCTCCTCGGGCGTTACGGCCTCATGGTTCATTCATTTACTGGCAAGTCATGGGATGTTATATGGATGCCTCGGTCGCGCAACCACGGCATGGGTACGCCGGCAGCGAACTCAACCTGCCAGTTCTTTGGTCTGCCGACCGGGCGCGCCTTCGGCTGCCGCCATGCCCCGCGCGGGGTGACCAGCACGCTGTGGTGGTGCTGACGCGCCGCCAACCGGTTCCTTTTTTGATAGCCAGCGAATGCCATCAAAGTTGGTATCGTAAATGCGTCGGTCGTTGGTTCGGTCTTTGCTGCCCTTGCCCTGTGGAACCCGGTTTGCCATCCAATCACCCTCGTTCGTTTTTGTCCCTTGCTGAACGGATAAATTAAACAATTTTACGCCACAATGCCAAACTTATTAGGCAGCAACGCATGCTGGCGGCATGGTCTTTTCCTGAAGCGCCACCTAACGCAGGCTGGCTGTAGCAAGGGCTTTGTGGTAACTGCGGAAGCCGCTTTTGTGTATGCTAGCAGTGGCGAGGTGTTGGTTGGCA
>CAIOST010000200.1 GCA_903861045.1 uncultured bacterium
ACTGGTTCTTTTGTGTCTTTTGTGCTTTTTGTGGCTAGATTCCGCCCGGCGGGGAGTCAGCATAACCATGTCTTCAGGAAAAGACCATGCCGCACCGGCGCGGCACCTGGACAGGTGTTCGGCTCGGCGGGAGCCTCGCCCAAGTCTGGCAACAGGGCCCTCGAAGATGACATGTGCACGGCGGGTCCGGCGGCCCCGCCCTACCGGATGCGTTTCGTCTGTGATCTAGGCGAACGCAAATGAACTTGTGTGTAAAGGACGGCACAAGGCCGCCGGGGACGGCAGGCAGACGCTCACCGGCAGAACGCCTGAAACCGGCAATCATCTGCATGTCCGTGCATATGCTCCCAACTCACCTACAGACGCTGCATTGCCAGGCAGGCGATGGCGGCAAGCAGTTGGTCGGCGTCGCGGCCATCGGCGGTCTCTTGTGGCGAGTGGTTGCCGGTGGTGGCTAGCAGCAGCGGCAGCACAGGGCAGGTCTGCCCCAGGCGCGGAAAGGCGCGGGCATCGGTGCCGCTGAAATTGTAGACTTCCGTCTGCAGGGGGATGCCGGCCGCCCCAAGCAGGTCCATGATCTGGTCGCGCCGCGCCGGGCTCAGCAGCACGGAGGCGTCGCTCAATGTGAGCACGGGGCCGCCCCCCAGCCGCACGTGCTGCGCCGCGGCGGCATAGGTGGCATCCAGCACGATGGCCAAGTCGGCGCGCACATGGTGGGCCAACACCGAGGCGCCGAAGCCGCCAAACTCCTCGCTGCCGGTGGCAGCCAGTACGACCTGCCAGGGCGTCTGCCAGGTGGCCAGTCGTGGCGCCAGTTCAGCCAGCAGCCAACAACCGAGGCGGTTATCGAGAAAGGGGGCCACAATCTTATCGCCGGTCAGCTCCGGTGCGCTGGCGAAGCAGACGCGGTCGCCGTGGCGGAGGTCGAGTGGCAGGTGGCGGGCGGGGGGCAGCGGTTCGCAGACGAAGTCCGCTTCGCCGCCGGGTCTGGCCTTTTTGCGAATAATGACCGCCGTTTTGGCGGCACGGTTTTTTAGCACGCCGGCCACCTGATGACCGGGGAAGGCAGCGCCGCCCAGGCGTGTGAGGCCGGCAACCGCCTTGCGGGCGCCACGGGCGGCCGGGAGGCGATCCACGGCAAAGCCGGGCGAGTCCATGTGGGCGGTGATGAGCAGGACCGGTCGGCGGCGACGGGTGGGTGTGGTCGCGGTGACGGCGTAGTGGCCCAGGCGCGTGATCGCCAGCCCGGCAGCGTGCCAATGCTGTTCCAGCAACTGCCAGACTTCGGCCTCGTCGCCGGGGGTACTGTGGCAGGCAAGCAGTGGCAGCAGATGGCGGCGGTCAAGCATCGCGTAAGGGGGGCGGATTACGGCCACGGCCTGGCTCAGACAGCTTGGCCGGCATCCATGGCGGTACGGTAGTAGGAGAGAAAGTTGGCGATCACATCGGCAGGGGTGATCTGATCAAGGGTGCCAACGGTGCCGGCCCCCTTGACATTGCCTTCGGCTTTCACCAGGCGCTGCCCCTTGCGCATGCGGACCTCAGCATAGGGGACGAGTCCGACCGTCAGCGAGCGCGACAGGATGCGATAGGTGATCTCCTCCGTCTCGTTCTGAAAGACGGAAATCGTGGCGGAAACGGCGGTCTGGCGGATATTGACCTTGCGCTCGTGCTTGCTGAGTTCGTCAGACAGCTCCTTGTAGGCTGGCGCAATGACATCCTCGATAAACTGCGTAAAACGCGCGCTTTCTAGCTCGGCCCGCGTGGCGCGCGGCCGCTTGTCGATGATCTTGGTCAATTCGGTGCGCCAGTCATTCAGCATACAAATACTCCGTGGCCTTCTGCTTGTTAGTCCACAGGAGAATACCATGAAGGAGGGGATGATTCAACCCATACACAAGGGCTCTTGCTTCACCCCCGCCGACGTGAGTACACTGTCACGGATGATTCCGAACGTTGACCACGCCAGGAAGAGCAAGCTACGGGGTGCCGTTGGCTGGGGTGGTGGCAATGGGCGCGAATGAGAAGGAGCGTGTTATGGCGGAGCAAGTCCTGCAGGTGGTGGAACGGTTTCATTCGCTACAGGGCGAAGGGCGGCTGACGGGGGTGCCGTCGGTCTTTGTCCGGCTAGCGGGGTGTAATCTGCGCTGTGTCTGGTGCGATACCGCCTATGCGCGCGCGGCCGATGCCGGGCAGACGGTGGCACTAGCAGACCTGGTGCGGCAGGTGTGCGCCTTCCCCACGCGCTTTGTGGTGCTGACTGGCGGCGAGCCCATGAGTGTGCCGGGGATCCAGGAACTGGCCGCGGCCCTGCAGGCGGAGGGGCGGCATGTGACGATTGAAACCAATGGCACGCTGCCGCCGGAGGGCGTGGCCTGTCAACTGGCCTCCCTCAGCCCCAAGTTGCGCAGCTCCTCGGCGGCGCCGGAGGAGGACGAGGATCTGCGGATCAACTTTGCCACGCTGGCCGCCTGGGTGGATCAGTATGACTTTCAGCTTAAGTTTGTGGTATCGTTACCGGCCGACGTGCTGGAAGTGCGCGCGATCCTGGCGGACCTGGCGCGGCCGGTGCCGCCGGAGCGCGTGCTGCTGATGCCGGAAGGCAACGACCGCGCGCTGCTGCGCGCGCGTGATGCCTGGCTGGTGGACGTGTGCAAGGAATACGGGTTCCGCTACTGCCGCCGGCTGCAGGTCGAACTATTCGGTGCGCGCTCAGGCGTATAAGGAAAGGATTGAGCCATGCCATATCGTATTTGCAAGGTTTTTGAGGTAGAGAGCGGTCATCAGTTATCGAAGCACCCCGCCAAGTGCCGCTCGCCGCACGGGCATTCCCGGCGCATTGAAGTGGTGCTGGAGGCCAACCGGCTGGATGCGCAAGACATGGTCTGTGACTTCACCGTCATCAAGGAGATGACGCAGGAGATCATGGAGGCCTTTGATCACGCGCTCTGCCTGAACACCCTCGACCCGATGTTTGCCACCCTCAAGCAGGCGTATGGCGAGCGTGTGATCGGCTTTCCCGCCGAGGATCCTACCACGGAGGTGGTGGCACGCACCCTGTTCAAACATATTCGCGGCCAGTTAACCAAGCAGGCGCGCCAGCGCGAGGCGCGCTATCCGCTGCGCCGTGGCGTGCGGTTGGTACGCGTACGCGTCTGGGAGACCTCCCGCGGCTGGGCGGAATATGAGGAATAACGGCGTAGTTATTCGTGCGGATAGGTGGCGGTGACTTCGATGCCGATGCCGCCGCGCGGTGTGAAACGCCCGGTGATCACGGCGCGGCGTGGTCGGCAGCAGGCCACCACATCGTCCAGAATGCGGTTGACGATGGTCTCGGCAAAACAGCCCTGGTTGCGGAACGAGCCGAGGTAGAGCTTGAGCGACTTGCTCTCCACGCACTGCTTGTTGGGCCAGTAGGTGATAATAATGTGCGCAAAATCCGGCTGGCCAGTGACCGGACAGAGCGAGGTGAACTCCGGGCAGTCGAAGGTGACCTGATAGCCACGCGTGGGTGCCGGGTTAGGGAAAGCTTCCAAGGTAGCCTGGTCGGGCGAAGGGGGCGTCGGCATGGTGCCGCCTCCCAGCAGGGTGAGGCCGGCGGGGAGCGCGGCGCGTGGCTTCTGGCGTTTCATGCGTCTGTGTGTTCCTTATGGCGTGGGGCCTGGGGGCGAAAAACATCTGGCAGTATAGCAGCATTTATTTTCGGTGCAATGCGTGGGCGCGCTCCCCTACCCCCGGGGGCATCCCTGTTTATGTTGTGCGCAACATAATTTGCGGTTCGCCCGGATCGCCAGTGAACCCGCCACGCGCCACGACTAGCGGCTGCCCGCCACTGCCGGCCACGCCCCTCGCGCAACCTCAACCCGCCAGCTCGATCAGATGCCGGCCCAGGTTACGCGCCTTGCGGCTGAAGGCGACGCCGACGAGGGTGACGCGGCGGCCGTCGGCAGCGTAGGGTTCGGCGTAGCGCATCGCCCGCATCTGCCGCATCGCCGCCTGGGCCGAGCCACCCAGCTTGAACTCGAAGAGGTAGATATCCGACTTCGTCTTTACCACCGCGTCAATCCGGCCGATGTTCGTGCTGACCTCCGCCTCGGTCATGGCCCCGATCAGGGTGAAAACCGTGAAAAAGATCGTCTGGTAGTACTTCTCGTGCTGCAGCGTGATCGTGTTAGGCACCTGCGCGAAGAAGGTCTTGAGCGTGGCCAGCATGCTGGCCACGTCGCCCGCCTGGAGCGTGCGCACCAGGCGCTGCAACGCGCTGCTCATCTCCTGCGCCGGAAGGCAGGCGAAGCCCTGCGCCAGCCAATAGCTGAACGATTGCTCGATCTCCCGGTTCGGAAAACCGAGCGCATAATAGCGCATATCGCCGATCAGCGCCGCCGTCTTCACCGTCAGGTATCCCGTCTGCACCAGCAGCGGCAGCGGTTCCAGCCGGTCCGGCTCATAGGCCGAAAAGGCGGTTTCCGGCACGTTCAGATCGTTAAGGCTCACTGGCTGATCTTTCAACAGATCCACCAGGAACCGCGGCGTGCCGGTCTCGAACCAGTAGTTCTTGAAATCGCGCTCGTAGAAGCACTTCATGACCGAAACCGGATTGTAGACCGTCTCGGCTTCGTGGTGAAACCGATACCCGTTGTACCAGGCGCGCATGTCGGCGAGGGTCTCCTCGCGGGACTTGCCCAGCGCGGCAGCCAGCGCGGCGATATGCTCCGGGAAGTTCGCTTCCAGTTCGCTCTGCGTGTAGCCCAGCAGCGTGGCCGCCGAGCGGTTCATGGTCAGGTCGGTCAGGTTGTTCAGGTCGGAGAAGATCGAGACCTTGGAGAACTTGCTCACGCCGGTGATGAGCACAAAGCGTTGCGCCGCCTCGGTAGCCTTGATGACCCCGTAAAAGGCTTTAAGCGCGCTTTGGATCTCGCGCACGCCGGGCTGACCGAGTTGGCCGAGGAGGGGCTTATCGTATTCGTCCACGAGAATGACGACCTTGCCGTCGCGTTCCGCCAGTTTCAGAACAAGCTCACGAAAACGTGCCGCCGCCGTCCCCTTTACAAGCCCCGTCTTGAGCACATGCGCCTGTTCGTCCACGCAGTCGCGTAGCGACGTCTCCAGCATAGCAGCGGTTCCCGCCTGCCGGTCGCCCATATCCAGATGGATCACCGGGTACGGCTTCCAGGGGTAGTCGGTTTTGGCGATGGCCAGTCCATCGAACAGCTCGCGTCGGCCCTGAAAGATAACCTTAAGGGTGCTAACCAGCAGCGACTTGCCGAAGCGGCGCGGGCGGGCGAGAAAATACTGCGCGCCCGCGGGCCGAAGCAGATCGAGAATGCCGGCCGTCTTGTCCACATACAGAAAGCCGCCCTCGATGAGGTTGCTGAACGTGTAGACGCTGGTGGTCAACGGTTTCATGGAAAGTACTATACGGCGGAGGCCGGAAAGAAAGCAAGGCCGTGATCGTCTAGCCTGGGAGGTACTAGGGACCGGTCACACCATTGCAACTTGTGCCGTTTTCTGCCATATTGCCAGCGAGCTAAGCGCTACTTATGACGGCATCACCGAAAGCGATCACCATGCCCCCCCTCCCGCGAGGCCAGACATGACTACCACCAACCCATTCCGATGGCTAGCGCCCCTACCCAACCGCCTGCCCGGCGGCCGGTCAACGGCTGCGGGCCTGGGCTGTCTGCTGCTCGCGCTGCTGCTCCCGCTGCGCAGCCAGGCGCAAATCAATGCCGGCACCACCTTCAACCCGGTCGGCTCCGGCGCACGCGCCATGGGCCAGGGCAACGCCTTTATAGCGGTGGCAGACGACGCCACGGCCGCCAGTTGGAACCCGGCCGGTCTCACCCAGCTCGAACGCCCCGAATGCTCCCTGGCCGGCGAATACTGGCAGAGCCATGGCCAGGTGCTCACCCCAACCGAATATCGCAGCGAGCACGACTCCAGCTTCGCGGACCTGAACTACGCCAGCCTCGTCTACCCCTTCCGCCTGGCCGATCATAACCTAACCGCCTCCCTCAACTACCTGAAGATGTTCGACCTGTCGCAGACCCTGCATACCCCGGAACAAGATGGCTTCCTCGCCCCCCCCAAATGGACCGCCGACTACCGCTTGCGACAGGAGGGCGCCTTCGCCGTGGTCACCCCTGCCCTGGCCATGGACCTGACTGATCACCTAGCCGCAGGCCTGGCCTTCAACATCTGGAATGACGACATCACGCAGAATAGCTCCTACCGGAAACGGTGGATCCTGATCGACAGTCAGACGGGTAATATGCTGGACGAATCGTATGCCATCCAGCGCGGCTACTCCTTCGTGCTGGGCACCTTGTACCGTCCGGTCAAGGAGTGGGCCTTCGCCGGCGTCGTCAAGCCCCCCTTCACCTTGCAAGGGCAACGCCGCCGACAGTATTCCTATTATGAGGATAACGATCCAACCTGGACGTTTAGCCCCCCTTACACTAATTCCACCACCATCAACATGCCGCTCGTGCTGGGCGGCGGAGTAGCCTGGCGCCCCAGTGATCCGCTGACCGTGGCGCTGGATCTCACCTGGACCGAGTGGTCCCAGTTCACCATGCGGCAAGTCGGGCGTCGCTACAACCCCATTTCCAATGACTATCTTTCCCGCGGCCGTTGTCAGGATGCGTATGCCGTGCGTCTGGGCACCGAGTATGTGGTCCCCTGCGGTTCCTGCCAGATCCCCTTGCGTTGTGGTGTCGGGTACGATCCGGAACCGGGGATCGAAGAGATCGTAAACTACTATACGGCCAACGTCGGCACCGGGATCCAGTGGGCGCGCTATGCGCTCGACGCCGCCTACGAGGCACGCTGGGGAAATGACGTGCATACGGCCGCGCTCTACTGGAAGATACCACCCGGCACCGAGGATATCCTGCAACACCGCATCCTGCTCTCCATGATTGTATATTTCGACTAAGGGGTGATGCGCTAACCATGGCCCTGCGTGGGGTCATGAGCGCCCACCAAACAACACACCAAGGAGCACGACCATGGGTTATCTTAAATTGTACGTCCACGGACAACTCTCCTGCACCAGCAATACCGCCGTGATCTACAGTTCCGGCGCAGAAGTGAAGCGCAAGACGCTGACCAAGACCACCTCCACCACAGACTACCCGCTCTGGCAGACCTCCCTGGGCGATGGCAACTACACGGTCACAGCCACGTGTAACATCATCTCCACCTGCACGAAGTCCGCCAATTTCACGATTGCCGGGAATACGGTGACCGTGGACCTGACCATGCCTTGCCTCGGCGGACTGGCGCCAGCCAAGGCGACCGCCCGCAAGGCCGCCGCAGGGAAAGCCAAGGCCAAGACCGCCTGTTGCTGCAGTTGTAACTGCGGCACCCAGAAGGCCGTCAAGCCGGCGGCTAAGAAAGTAGCAAAGAAGGTGGTCAAGCTGGTCGTGAAGCAGGCCCCGGCCAAGGCCGCAGCGAAGCCAGCGGCGAAGAAGGCCAAGAAGGCGTAGCCGTGTAGGGGGCTAGTGGGCAGGTGACTGGATCCAGGTGCCAGGATCGAGGTGCCAGGGTTCAGGCGGGGCGCTGACGCCTGCCGCCACGCCGCCGGACCCTTGGACGTTGGGCGTTGGTGGTTGGACGTTGGAACGGAAGAGTAGCGGCGGGCAGTCCCGTGCCCGCCGCACGCCACGCGACCAACGCCACGCCGCCCGACACGCGTCGCCGGACCGGACACAACGCCCAACAACCAACGTCCAACGCCCAACAGCCAACGGGGAAGCACCGGGACCGTCCAAGTTCTATTGGGCGTTGGTTGTTGGACGTTGGTTGTTGGGCGTTGAAATCGCCTCTCTTCCTTTCTGGCCTTTTGCGCTTACGGCGGAACTCTCCGCTCCGGCAGCACAAGGCCTGCGCGTGCCCCATAAAATCGAACATAGCAAATTCGGCACTTCATGGCAGTTCAGGACCAGACCTGCCTTGTCGTTCTCAGCTCGAAGACCGTTGCGTCTCGCAGGCGCTGGAACTCAATTGGTCCGGCAACCTGAACAGCGTCGCGCCTGGCACCGGGGGCATGGCACCGCGGTAGGCGCCCAGCGCGGCCTGCGGAAACGCCAGGCGCTACCCCCGCAGCAACCACGCACCGATGCCAAAAACGGCCAGGTCCACGATGGCATGGCTCAGGTAGCCCGGCCAGCACGGAGTTGATTAGAATCCAGTAGGCGGCACACCCTAGATAGACCGGCCAGGCGTCCAGCCCAACGGCTTGCATTTTGGCCACGAAGAGCGACCGGTCTAAGAGCCCCTGCCCGAATAGCACATAGGCCAGGAGGATCAACAGGCTGATGCCGCAGCCGGATATGCATCCGAGCCCCATTCCGCCCAACCGTAGCGGCGATAAGCTGAGGCGCTCGCGGTCCACCAGCTTGAGCCAGAGCACAGGCAAGAGGAAGAGCCAGAGCTTGCTTAAAGCGAATAGCCCTTGGCCCAGCAGCGTGCCAGGAAAGAGGATCATCCCCGCCAGCACGCCGAGACTGGGCGCCGGAACGAGCAGGGCCAGCGCTACCATGGCTTGGTTTCTTTGCATGTCGTGCGAAGGAGTATAGCAGCTGCGGGTCGCTTTTGGGTACTATGGATCGGTCGTCCCTGATCTGCGAAACCTTGTCGTGCGCTTTGTCGCGAGCCTTGTCGAAAGAAAATGCCGTGCAAGATGTTCCATCGACAAAGCTCGCGACAAAGATGGAGGAACGATTCTCATGCTCCGATTCATCTGGCAGTCCCGCGCCAGAGACCCGACTGAAACCTGAAACCTGAACACTGAACCCCTGAAACCTGAAACCTGAACCCTGCGCCGTCACAACCGGTCTTGCATGCAGAAAACACAGGATAGCATAGAACTGGACGAGCTCCTGGGCCGCGTGGGCGCGGAGCGGCGCCATCTGATCGCTATCCTGCTGGCGATCCAGGAGCGGCATCGCCACCTGCCGCCCGCGCTCTTGCAGGCACTGGCCGCGCGGCTGGGGATGGCGGAGGCCGAGATCACGGGCGTGGCCACCTTTTATGGGCAGTTTCGGCTGCGCCCCGCCGGCCGCCATCGTATCCGGGTCTGTGATGGCACGGCTTGCCATGTGCAGCGCGCCCCGATCATTCTGGACGCCTTGCGTCGTCATTTGCAACTGGGCCCAGCGGAGGATACGGATGCGCGTGGCCAGTTCACGCTGGAGACCGTGGCCTGCCTGGGGTGCTGCACGCTGGCGCCGGTGGTGCAGATTGATGACACCACGTACGGGCATCTGGCACCGGAGCGCGTGGGGGCGTTGCTGGCGAGCGTGCTGGCCGCCGCGGCCGCGCCGGCGGGCGGCGCGCCGCTGACGACGCGCGTGGTTGAGGATGGCGCGGGCGAAGTCCGCATCGGGCTGGGCTCCTGCTGCGTGGCCAAGGGGAGCCAGGCACTGTTTGACGCGGTGGCCGCTGCCGTGGCGCGCGCAGGCGGTCCGGTGCAATTGAAGCGGGTCGGCTGCCTGGGCGCGTGTTACCAGGCACCGGTGGTGGAAGTGCTGCTGCCGGGGCAACTACCGGTGCGCTATGTGGGGTTGCAGCCGGCGGATGTGCCGGCCGTGATTGGCCGCCACTTCCCGGCCCGCGGGGTGGTGCGGCGGCTACGGCAACTCGGCGCGCTCTGGCTGGATCGCTGGCTGACCGGCAGCGAGGATGCGGTGGAAGCGTGCGGGCTGGATCCGACCGCGCCGGCGACGGCGGAGTTCCTGACGCGGCAGGTGCGCCTGGCCACACAGGGGGGCGGCGCGCTCGATCCGCTGGATCTGCCGGAATATCTGGCAAACGGCGGGTTTGTGGCGCTGCAACAGGCCCGCGCCCAGCCGCCGGAGGCGGTCATTGCCGCCATCGAGCAGAGCGGTTTGCGCGGCCGTGGCGGCGGCGGTTTTCCTACCGGGCGCAAGTGGCGGGTAGTGCAGGAGGCCGCCGGAGCCATAAAATACGTGGTTTGCAACGGGGATGAGGGCGATCCGGGCGCGTTCATGGACCGCATGCTCCTGGAGTCGCACCCCTATCGTGTGCTCGAGGGGCTGCTGCTGGCAGCCTGGGCGGTGGGCGCGGCCGAGGCCATCGTCTATATCCGCCATGAGTATCCGCTAGCGGTAGCGCGGGTGCGCGAGGCGCTGCGGCGGATGCAGGCGCACGGGTTGTTGGAGGTGGTGGCAGGCGTACCCATGCACGTGCAGGTGGAGGAAGGCGCCGGCGCCTTTGTCTGCGGCGAGGAGACCGCCCTGCTGGCGTCGCTGGAAGGGCGGCGCGGCACACCGCGTCTGCGGCCGCCGTTCCCGGGGGTTTGCGGCTTGCACGCGGGCCCCACGCTGGTGAATAACGTGGAAACCTTGGCGCTGGTGCCGGGGATTGTGGCGCAGGGGCCGGCCGCCTTCCGGCGCTATGGCACCGGCGAGAGCCGGGGGACCAAGGTGTTTGCGCTGGCCGGCCGCGTGGTGCGCGGCGGACTGATCGAAGTGCCAATGGGGCTGACCGTGCGCGAGATCGTCATAGAGGTTGGCGGCGGTGTGCCAGAGGGACGGGCGCTCAAGGCGGTGCAGATTGGCGGCCCCTCCGGGGGGTGCCTGCCAGCCGCACTGCTGGATACGCCGGTGGCGTATGAGACGCTGCTGGCGGCCGGCAGTATGATGGGCTCCGGCGGCCTGGTGGTGCTGGACGAGACGGATTGCATGGTGGAGATGGCCCGCTACTTTGTTTCCTTTACGCAGCGGGAGTCCTGTGGCAAGTGTACGGCCTGCCGTGTCGGCACGCGCCGCATGCTGGATATTCTGGAACGGCTCTGTGCGGGGCTGGGACGGACAGAGGACCTGGCCGCGCTGGAGCAACTGGCGGAGCAAGTGCGCGGCGGCAGCTTGTGCGGCTTGGGGCGCACCGCGCCCAACCCGGTGCTCACCACCTTGCGCTATTTCCGCGAGGAATACGCCGCGCACGTGACCGGACACTGCCCGGCTGCCAAGTGCCCGGCCTTGATCCGCTATACGGTGACGGAAACCTGCACAGGCTGCACGCGCTGCGCGCAGGCCTGCCCGGTGGAGGCGATCGCCTTTCAGCCGCATACGCGGCATATCGTGGATCAGCAGAAGTGCATCCGCTGCGACGCCTGCCGGCGGGTCTGTCCGGTGCAGGCAATTACGGTGCAGTAGCCGACAACCAAGTGTGCGCCCATGTCCAGTTCGCTAACAGTGCTATCGGCAACAACACGATTCCGTCCACGACTCCGGCCCAGAACCGTCTCCAGAAAGTGCGGTATTTCTCTTCACTCATCTTCATTTCTCGTGGCCAACGTCAGCGATCACCAGCGGCCTGCACCGGAGACGGAGCCCAAACCTTGCTCCTGCCGCGGGTGCATCGCTTGGTTCGCCATCTATCTTTGCTTCCAGTAATTGGGGTCGCGATGCAGATGCATGACGGCCATGACAACAATCGTTTCCGATCGTTCGCGGAAGAGCACGCCGAAAGGGAAAGTCTTCGTCAGACAGCGACGAACATCGGCTTCGACCAGGGGAAAGAGGCGGGGATTAACACAAATACGGTTGCACGCATCCTGCACGGCCGCGAGAAACCGTCGGCCGAGATCAGCCTGCTGCGCCTCGTAATACGCCGCGGCCTCAATCATCTCGGTCTCCGCCGCCGGATAAAATCGCACCATCTTCATGTAAGCGCTGCGTAGGCTGTGGCAAATACCTGATCCGCGTCCCGCAGTTCGACGGCACCGCGATCAAGTTCCGTGCAACGGCGACGGATCTCTTCCCGCCACCGGGTCGAAAGCGGAGCCGTATCCGGGATGTCTAGGCTCTCAATCAACCGTTCTGCAACAAACGCCCGCAGTGGAGGCGGAAGACCAAGCGCGTCAACCATGACTTGTTCCGCAGTTGCATGCATGCCCTTATAGTACTCTTCGGCGTTCGCGGATTCAATGGGCCATTTTGGTTGGCTACCAGCGTCAGCGATCACCAGCGGCCCGCACCTTGGATTGAGTTCCAACCTTGCGACTGCCACTGGTGCATCGCTTGGTTCGCCGGAGCTCACGATTTGAGGCGGGACTGCCACGACTCAGGATGCCGATGCAGGTTCTGGACTGCCACGACGAGGATGCCATCAGCGCGGATCTGGAAAAGCAGTGCGTATGGAAAGCGGTTTAGCCGGCAACGCCGCGTTCACGCGGCCACCAGCGTCCATGCCGTCGGATACTGCAGGACGCGACCGAGGGCGCGTCTGACTTCCGCTGCGAACTCATCGTCCGCAGTCTGGAGGAAGTCCAGCTTCATGAGGAATACTGCTTCTCAATCTTTTCGAACACCATGGTGGCCGGAACGGAGGTGAGCGCGCCGCGGTCGTAGGCGTCGATGCGCGCCTCGGTTTCGCGTGCCCATGCGGCGTCGATCTCGGCCCGTGCGGGAAAAACAAAACTTGAAAGGATTCCCTCAACCAGTTCTGCCCGCTCAACGGGGGGAAGCCCTACGGCACTAGCCAAAACACGTTCTGTCGCTGTCGTCATATCGCAACTCTCGCAACAACTGTATCGTACGGACGTTTGGATGGCAAGACCGTGCCTTGAGAGGGCCTGCCTGGCCTACGCAGCGTCACTGCGTGTTCCATCAATCAATCAGTTGGTTGGTTCTGTGAATAGCTCGACATGGCCACAATTACCGCACGTCCAAAGGTCGAACTCTTCCTCACGTTTCGCAGCCATCTCGGCGAGCGCGCCCAATACGCCGCCGATTCGCGGTTCGTAAAAGCGTTTCTTTCCTGCAAACGCCAGCTTCGATTTGCAACGTAGGCATTCAAGGTCCGGTTCTTTCATCTCGCCGGCTTGTCCAGGTTCAAGTCCGCGCCGGACAAGTTCCTCGTTGGCAATAGCAATGAAATGAAAAGTGTTTGGTCAGTCACTGCGCTCGTTATCTCCTTGCCGCCAAACGTAAAAGTGTAGACTTGGTTGGAATCGAGCATGATAGGAGGATGCATCCTGCTGCCACCCCAAGTCACCTGTATCTGATCTTTTCCGTTTCGAAAACTGAGCCGCTTCACTGGGTAGTTATCGTCCACGCGATTCGTTCCACCAGCGAATGACATGATTGTTATTGAACCGTCGGAATATTGAGGTACGCTTCGTATTGTCACAATAGGTAAATCTACAGCTTCCGCCCTCGGCAAGTCATTCGAGGTCGAAGATCGGCAACCAATCATCGCAAACATACCAGCAATCGGCATGAATATGCGCAATCGATTCATGTTATTCATCCTTCCAGCTACCGGCTGCTGGTGCATCGCTTGGTTCTCAGTCTCGGTTGATCCTTAAGTCTTTTGCTTTGTCGTCGTAGCTCATAGACCATACCTGAGTTACGCCAGCGGCCTCAACCTTGCATCGTCTAACGTTTATCGATTTGGACCATGGCCAGCGCATCCATACTGCGTATCGCAGGAACTCTTTAACAAGTGGAGTAAACATATTGCTATCAGGCGCCTGCAGACTGTTTGACCCCAAGTATATGCCAATTTTGTCATCTTGAAGACATAGCCGTATGCTATTGGCATCAGTCGTGTGTGCTTGATCCCAGATCATCCCTACGAACTTCGCAGTGGGTTTATCAGGACCTTTCGGTGTATGGGTTTTCTTCATCATTACTCCTGAGAACGTTAAATGGACCGCCCATCGGACTTGCCGTCATGTTCTGTCGTATGCAATTGTCATGCCCTTTGTTATTGAAACGATAGACTTTTGCTTTGTGACCGTCAAATTGATTCGCTACTCATTTGTCAGCCCCTTTTGTATTGAGATATTGCTGGCCGAAAGCAGTCTCGACAAAGTCTTGCGACGAAGCGTAGACGACAACGCGTGGGACGAAGAAAGCGACGAAGTGTGGTGTGGCATGGATAGGAGCAACAGGCACTTCGTCCCACACTTCGTCGCACACTTTGTCGTCTACGCTTCGTCGCACACTTTGTCGGCTCTTCCAGTTCGGCGGCTTGAGTATGGCCCCCTTCCCCTTCAAAGCACAATCCCCCCACAAACCCGGAAGCTCCGGGTAAATAGAGTTTCACTTCTATCGGACTAAGTGATAACATTTTTGGGATGAAAACGGTTTATATCGAAACCTCAGTCGTAAGCTATCTCACCGCGCTTCCAGCTAGAGATTTGCTTGCTGCTGCCTGGCAGAATGCAACAAGTCGATGGTGGGAAGGGCAGCGTCAGCGCTTTGAACTGGTTACCTCGCAGTTGGTGATTGACGAGGCGGGAGAAGGGCATCCGGAGGCGGCGAAACGTCGTCTGCAGCGCCTGGCAGATATGCCGCACCTTTCCATGCCGGATGCCGTAACTGATCTTGCCAAGGCATTGATCCAGGAAGGCGCGTTGCCGAAGAAGGCTACGGATGACGCTCTGCATGTTGCAATTTCGGCCTACCACGGCGTCGATTACCTCCTGACATGGAATTGCAGACACATTGACAATGCCGAGACGAAACCTGTGATTCGCAGTGTGTGCGCTGTGCTCGGCTATACATGTCCGGAAATATGTACGCCTCTTGAATTGATGGGAGAAGATGATGAAAGATGAAGTAATTGCAGAAGTCTGGAAAGCCAAGGATGCTATCTCCGCCGAACACCAATATGACGTGAAACGTCTGGTGGCGCACCTTCGCGCCAAGGAAGCGTCCTCCGGTGCCCGCGTTTTTGACCTCCGCGCCAGAAACAAATCCAACAGCCGAACAAGAACCTGATCCGTACCGTGAACCCGCAACGGGTTCACGACCGGATAGGCTGACGTTGGACGCCCGACTACCAGCGGTGGATCAAGGACACGCAGAAAAAGTATCGACTAAGTGTATCGTGGCTATTAGCGTAGGATAGGTTCGAAGGCCAGGGCCACATGCGTCTCCACCGCTTCGACCCAGTCCAGTTCCTCGTCAGTGAAGGGCTGGTCATGTCCGCGGCCGAGCACATAGGCGCCCAGGGTCTTGCCGCAAATAATAATCGGCACCAGCATGGTGTGATGCACGCGCAGCGTCTTGAGTGTGTCGGGCAAGCCCAGGCGGGCACGATCCGCCTGCAGGCGGCCGGCTTTTCCGCTGCGCAGTTGCATGGGGATGAGCGCGTCCTTCTTGGTGAGGTCGATGGCGAAATCGCGGGCATGAATGGCGAGGTCGGCACCGACATAGAGCCGCCCGCGCAGGGTGGCCGTGGCATGGTCGGTGAGGGCGGTGAATAGGAAATCCGGCTGGATGCACTTGTAGAGCGCTTCCTGTGCCAGCAGCAGGACGCCGTTGATGTCCGTATGCCGTCGGGCGCAGAGGGCCAGTTCGGTCATGAAGGCGCCGATCTGCACCTGTGGTGGCGATTCCTTTTTCTCCAGCGCTTCGAGGCCGGAGCCGTAGGCCAGATCCATGGCAACCTGGGCAGCATTGGCCTTGCCCCATTCCGTGATCTTAACCATCATCCCAACGTCTTTGGCGTTGATCTTGAAGAAGCGCGTCAGGTTCTGATCCTCATCGCAGATCGTACTGGCGAAATCCTCGACGGAAAATTTGTCATCCTTAAGCAACTTGCGCAGGTTTTGCTGGGTTTCGCCGATGTTGACGGCGCCGCCGGGGGTGTTGCCGAACATCATATCGGCCAATTGCGTGGCTTCGCGCATAATCGACGTGCGTGGCGAGGTCGTCGTGCCCGCCACGGCTGGCAGCACGGAGAGGATGCTCTCGGGCAGATGCCAATGTTCGCAGATGCCGCGACTGAGGCCGGCAAAGGATACGCCGAACACACGCTGGCAGGCGGCATCCGCCGGCAGCCCCTCCTTCAGGATAAGCGCCTCCATGGCATGGTATTTGTCCGGAAAGGTATTGGCCAGCATCAAGCGGGGGAGTTCGTGCAGCAGTCCCGCCACGAAAAGCTCCTCGGAGTTGGGCAGTCTGGCCCGGCGCGCCAAGGCCACACAGAAAGAGCCGGAAAAATAGGCGCAGGTAAAGAGGCGGTACAAATCGCGGCTCTTGACGTTCTCCTTACTCTGCTTAAAGATAAACATGCCCAGCACCAGCGACTTGACCCGTTCAAACCCCATCATGACTACGGCGGATGAGACGGTGCGGATGGGCTCACCGGATGTCCGGTAGGCCGCCGAATTAGCGATAGAGAGGATGAAGGTCGTGATCGCCGGATCGCGCAGCATGACCGCCGTTAGATCCGGCAGGTTGGAATGGGAATCACCGGCCAGCCGACAAAGCTCGTGGACGTTCATGTCCAAGGCCGGCAGGTGTCCGCCGCGCTGGATCTCTGCCAGCATGGTCTTGGTTGCCTCATCCAGTTCGGTAGCCATGCGCGATACTCCAGTGTGCGTTAGGCCAGCAGGGTACAGGAAACAGGCGGGTGGCCGCAAGGTTCTGTCTTTGTAATAACCGCCAAAGGTAGGTACACTACCTGCGGTCTAAAGTAGGGGGCCGGCGCGGCCGGCCGCAGGGTGGCGGGCAGTTGCACGGGAGAAAATGGTATGTCTACGAAGATCGGCATGGGTTGGCTGGCGGTGCTGGCGGTGGCAGGTGTGGTGTCGGCGGCGGATTGGCCGCAGTGGCGCGGTCCGGAGCGCGATGGCTTTTGCGCGGAGCAGGGGTTGCTGAGCGACTGGTCGCAGCCGCCGAAGAAGTTGTGGCAGGTGGCCACGCCAGGCGAAGGGTATAACGGGCCGGCCGTGGCGGATGGGATGCTCTACCTCACCGGTGCCACGGGGGCGGGCAAGGCACGCACTGGCTCGCTCTACGCCCTGCGCGTGGCGGATGGGGCCCTGCAGTGGCAGTATGAATACGGCCCGGAGTGGGCCGCCAGCTATGAGCAGGCCCGTTCAACACCGACGGTCGCCAACGGACGCATCTATCTGGTCAGCGGCATGGGACAGGTCGTCTGTGTCAACGCCAAGGACGGGCAGAAGGTCTGGGCGGTGGACATCCTGGAGCGGTTCCGGGGGCGCAACATCCAGTGGGGTATCGCCGAGTCGCCGCTGCTGATTGGCAAACAACTGATCTGCCACCCTGGCGGACCGGATGCCGCCGTCGCGGCGCTCGACAGCGCCACCGGGGCAACGCTCTGGACCAGTAAAGGCTTGAGTGACGGCAGCGCCTACCACTCGCCGGCGCTGCTGACACTGAACAAGCGCCGGCAGCTCGTGACGCAAACCGCCGAGCACGTGGTGGGGCTGGACCCTGAGACCGGCGCGGTGCTCTGGAAGCATCCGCACAAGAACACCTACAGTGTACACCCCAATACGCCGGTGGCGGTTGGCCCGGATCTGGTGGTGGTCTCTTCCGGCTATGGCTATGGCACCGAATGCCTGCGCATTGGTGACACCGGCGCAACGCGCGTGTGGCATTTGAAGGAGGTGGACAATCATTTCCACGGCATACTGCTGATCGACCAGCGCCTCTTCCTGACGAGTAGCAAAGGGACGCTCTACTGCCTGAATCCGCAAGATGGCGCGGTACTTTCCAAACTCGACGGCGTGGGTAAAGCCGCGCTGCTAGGCATCGAGGGTGGCCTGCTGGCGTACTCCGAGAGTGGCAAGGTGCTGCTGATCAAGCGCAACGGCGCCACCTGCCAGATAAGCGGCTCGTTCCCGGTGGATTTCGGCCGGCAGCAGCACTGGTCGCAGCCGGTGGTTGCCAATGGGGTGCTCTATGTACGGCATGGCGACGGCCTGGCGGCCTATGATCTGCGGCAGAAAAAATAGGCCGCGGGCGCGGGATGGGCGGTGGCCAGATGAATGTGCGTTTGTTGTTTATCGGCGGGCTTGATGGCGCGAGTGTCCACATGGCGGCGGCTTTGGCGCGCCAGCGCGCCACGCCAGGCGTGGACATCGCCCTAGCCACGCTGACACCGGCGCCGCTAGACCCGCTGGCCGCTGCCGTCATGGCCGAGCACGGCTGGTCGTTGAACGGCACGCCCTGCGCCACGCTGGCGGAAGTGGCTGGCACAGAGTATGACCTGATCATTACCGTATGTCCGCAAGTGGCCACCCAACTACCCCTGCTGCTGGGCCACCCCGCCGTGGTGACGTGGCACCTGCCGCAGCCGGCCCAGTTTGCCACTGAACCGGAAGCACGCCGCACGGCGTTCCGGCAGTTGCGCGATCTCATCCGGCAACTGGTCACCGATCTCTTTGAGCAGGGGTATTTCCAGACGCTAAGCGAGCTGCGGGCCCATACGGCAATGCTGGAGGAGAGCATGTCCGACGGCTTGCTGGTGCATGACAGACAGCGCCGCATTGTGCAATTTAACCGCGCGGCGGAGGCGATCACCGGGCGCCGACGTCAGGATGTCGTAGGGCGTGATTGCCACCAGGTCTTCGGCTGTGGCTTCTGTGGTGGCAAGTGCGTGCTGGCAGATGCCGTCGGTACCGAGCCCGGTTTTGACGAACGTCGGGGGCGGCTGGAAATCACCACCACCGAGGGTGAGTCGCGCATAGTGGATGCGCAGATCCGTCCATTGCGCGCCCTGGATGGTCGTTGGGTGGGGGTGGCCGCCATGTTTCACGATGTCACCCGCGAGTTTGCACTGGCGCGCCGGGTGGGCGAGGTGCAATCGTTTGCCGGGATCATCGGCCGCGACGAGAAGATGCAGGAAGTGTTCGACCTGATCCGCGACGTGGCTGACAGTACGGTGCCGATCCTGCTACGGGGGGAGAGCGGCACGGGCAAAGAACTGGTCGCCGCGGCCATCCACCACGAGGGACCGCGCGCCAACCAACCATTTGTCGCCGTGAACTGCGGCGCTTTGCCCGAGGGGTTGCTGGAAAGCGAGCTGTTCGGGCATGTGCGCGGTTCCTTCACCGGCGCGATCCGTGACAAGAAGGGGCGCTTTGAGATTGCCGACGGCGGTACGATCTTCCTGGACGAAATCGGCGATGTCTCACCGGCCATGCAGGTGCGCCTGTTGCGGGTCTTGCAGGAGGGGGTGATCCAGCGCGTGGGGAGTGAAGCGCCGGTACGGGTGGATGTACGCGTCATCAGCGCCACGCATCGCGACCTGCAAAAGGAGATCGCGGCTGGTCGCTTTCGCGAAGATCTCTTTTACCGGTTGAACGTGGTGCCAATCTGGCTGCCGCCGCTGCGGGAACGACTGGCGGATATCACCTTGCTAGTGACGCACCTGCTAGCGCGATTCCTCGCGGAGATGCATCGCGACACCGCCGTGTGTATCAGCCCGGAGGCCATGGATCAACTGTTGACCTATGACTGGCCGGGAAATGTGCGCGAGTTGCAAAACTGGCTGCAATATGCCTTGGTGAAATGCCACGGCGCAGAGATCCGACCGGAACATCTGCCGTCCGCACGCATGTTGTCGCGCACGCCGGTGGTGCCGGCCACCACGGTGAACCCGCCGCCCAAGCGCGAGCCGCTGACGATTGACCGTGTGCGCGCCGCACTGACCAACTGCCATGGTAACCGGCGTGAGGCTGCCAGTACCCTCGGTGTGGCCCGCGCCACCCTCTACCGCTTCTTCGAGGCGCATCCGGAAACATGGCACCAACCGGACGCCACGCTGTAAGCGCCCGCCGTGCTCAACGGGGTGGCACCTTGCCGGCGGCAAGCTTGTTTTGCATGCGCTCCTCCACACGGTGGATGACGGCTAGCAGCTCTGCGGCTGGCAGTTGGCGCGCCAGTGCGTCCATGACGTCCGCTTGCTGCAGCACGCGTCCCAGCAGCGCCAGCAGGCGCAAGTGCTGGGCGCGGTCGTTGCTCAAGATCACAAAGATGGCCTGCACGGGCAGCTCATCCGGCGCGCCATACTCGATGGGGTGCGCCAGAAAAGCGAGCGCCACGAGCGACGCCGGCATGTGCAGGGCGGCCGCATTTTGCGGATGCGGCAGGGCGATGCCTTGCCCGATACCGGTCGAGGAGATGTCTTCGCGGCGCAGCAGCTCTTCAATGACGAGATCGCGGTTCACGCCCTCCGGCAACTCCAGGCGCGCCACCACCGCCATCAAGGCGTTAATCTTGTCGTCGCCTGACACGCCATAGAGGACGCCGCAGCGCGTCAGCAGGCTCGTTAACGGGCAAGAATCCACTGGGTCCATGGCAAGAGTGTCCACAGAATCCGCCTGCGCGTCAAGGGCTAGAATCGAGCAAGCTCCGCCGCAGTTTTGCGCCACCGGCTGGTGGCTGGGGGGCCATGGTCTTTTCCTGAAGACCTGTATTTGCGGACTCCCCGCCGGGCGGAATCTAGCCACAAAAAGCACAAATGACACAAAAGAGCCAGTTTTTGTGGTTTTGTGCCTTTTGTGGCCAACATGAATGGTCTGCACCGATCCTGCCCGTGTCCAAATTCTCTGCCAACCAACACCTCGCCACTGCTAGCATACACAACAGCGGCTTATGCGGTTACCACCAAGACCTTAGCTACAGCCAGCCTGCGTAAGGTGGCGCTTCCGGAAAAGACCATGTGGGGGGGGGCCAACTCGGGCACCCCGGCATTGACATCCGCACCCATTGCTTCTACTCTGCGCCGCTTACCACTGCACCCTCTGGAGCGCCCCCATGACCAATGCCCAACGCCTGCAGGAAATTGCCCGGCGACGCACCTTTGCCATCATCTCCCACCCCGACGCCGGCAAGACCACCCTGACCGAGAAATTGCTGCTCTACGGTGGCGCCATCCAGCTCGCCGGCTCGGTGCGCGCCCGCCGCGATAGCCGCGCCACCACCTCCGACTGGATGGAGCTGGAAAAACAGCGCGGCATTTCCATCTCCTCCACCCTGCTGCAGTTCGACTACCGCGACTGCGTCATCAACCTGCTCGACACCCCCGGCCACAAGGACTTCAGCGAAGACACCTACCGCGTCCTCACGGCGGTGGACAGTGTGATCATGGTGATTGACGCCGCCAAGGGGATCGAGGAGCGCACCCGCAAGCTCTTCGAGATCTGCCGGTTGCGTGGCATCCCGATTTTCACCTTCATGAATAAGATGGACCGGCCGGCCCAGCACCCGCTGGCGCTGCTGGATGAGCTCGAGCGCGTGCTCGGCATCGGCGCCTTCCCGGTCACCTGGCCACTGGGGAGCGGCGGCGAGTTCCTCGGCGTGTACGACCGCCTGCGCCACAACCTGCACCTCTTCGAGCGCACCGCCCGCGGCCAGCACCGCGCCCCCGATCAGGTGCGTGGCTTCGCCGATGAAGCCATCCGCCAGCAGATTCCCGCACGCATCTATGACCCGTGGCGCGAGGAAGTAGAGATCCTCTCCGGCGCGGGCGAAAGCTTTGATGAGGCCGCGGTCATGGCCGGCCAGATCACGCCGGTCTTCTTCGGCAGCGGCATCACCAACTTCGGCGTGCAACTGCTACTCGACTACTTCGTGGATTACGGCGCCAAGCCCCAGCCCCGCATCTCCGGCCACACCCCGATCCCGCCGGAACATCAGGACTTCTCGGGCTTCGTCTTCAAGGTGCAGGCCAATATGAACCCGCGCCACCGCGACCGCCTCACGTTCGTGCGCGTCTGTTCCGGCACGTTCGTCAAAGACATGGTGGTGAAGGACCCCGTCTCCGGCGAACCGGTGCGCCTCTCCTACCCGCAGAAGCTCTTCGCCCAAGAGCGCGAATCCGTGCAGGAAGCCTTCCCTGGCGACATCGTGGGGTTGGTCACGCACAAGGCCTTCCCGATCGGCGCCACGCTGACCAGCAACCCGGACATCCGGTATGACGAGATCCCGCGCTTCTCCCCCGAGGCCTTTGCGTACATCCGCAACTTCGGTACCGCCAAGTACAAGCAGTTCCGCGAAGGGTTGGACCAGTTGCTGCAGGAAGGCGTGATCCAGTCGTTCAACAGCCTGGACGACGCCCGCACCACCACACTACTCGGCGCGGTCGGGCAGTTGCAATTCGACGTGGTCATGTACCGTCTGCAATCGGAATACAACGCCGAGCCACGCCTGGAACCCGCCCCGTTTACGCTGGTGCGCTGGTTCGACGCCGACGTGGACCGCGCCAAGGTCCAGGACCTGACCCTGGCCACGGGGGTGAAACTCGCGCAGGATCTGCAAAGCAAACTCGTGATCCTCTTCCCGAAACAGTGGGACCTCGACTACTTCCATAAGCAGCACCCCAGTTACAACCTGCACCCCGTCTCGCCACACGAGCAGGCCGTGAAGTGAGGGGCGGGTTGGCTGCGATAGTTCAGGGCTAATGTACCCGTTGCGTTCCTGGAAACGGGCCCTATAATGAACCCATGGATCGGACTTATACCCAGCCACCGCCCCAGCCGCACCGGCACAGCTTCCTGCTCCACATCGCCTCGCCGGCCCTGCTGACGTTCGCGCTCTGCCTGGGGCTGATCTTTGTCGTGATCATCCCCGCCATGCGCCGGACCATTATTGACCGGAAGAAGGAGATGATCAGGGAACTGACCCAGGCGGCCTGGAGCGAACTGGCCAGCCTGCAGGAGCAGGAACGCAGCGGCGCGCTCTCCCAGGCCGAAGCGCAACAGATTGCCATCACCCGCATCCAACGGCTCCGCTTTGGTGACGACGCCAAGGACTACTTCTGGATCACCGACGAACAGCCGCGCATGGTCATGCACCCCTACCGCCCGGAACTCAATGGCCAGGACCTCTCCACCTATGCCGACCCGGCCGGAAAACGGCTGTTTGTGGCGTTCGCCAACCTGGTGCGCGCCCACGGCGACGGGTACACCGACTACCTCTGGCAATGGAAGGACGACGAGCATCGCGTGGCCCCCAAGCTCTCCTACGTCAAGGGGTTTGCCCCTTGGGGATGGATTATTGGCACCGGCATCTATCTCGACGATGTCCATGCGGAAATTGATCGCGTCACCCAGCGTGTCCTCCTGATCTCCGTGGCCATCTCCGCCATCATTGCGCTGCTGCTCGGCTACCTGGCCCATCAGGGGCTACGTCTCGAGCGACAGCGCTGGCGCGCCGAGAGCGCCCTGCGCGCCTCCGAGGAGAAATACCGCCTGCTCGTCGAAGGAACCACCGAAGGGGTGCTCATGGTGCTCGCCGACCGCCCCGTCTATGCCAACAAGACCCTGCTGGATCGCCTCGGCTACACCGAAGCCGAACTGACCGACCTCCCGCTCGCCCGCATTCTGGACCCCGTTTCGCCCCAGCAGGCACGCCTGATCAGCAAGACCGGCACCACCACCGACGTCCTGCTGACCACCGCCCCGGTCGAAATCAGCGGCCAGACCGGACAGGTCTTATCTCTCAAGGATGTTACTACCCACAAAAAGACCGAAGAAACCCTCCAACGACTGCTGACCGAACTCCACACGACGCTGCCGCTAACCACGCGCCCAGTCCGCGCATCCACCTTGTCACTAGCGACCTGTGAGCTCGACACCCCGATTCAGCAAGCGGCAGCCGCCATGGCACGTGCCCGCGCCAGCGCCATTCTGGTAAAGGCGCCGGGCGGCGAACCAGTGGGGATTGTCACGGATCGCGACTTGCGCGACCGAGTGCTCGCCGTCGGCCGGGATGCGGCCCGGCCGGTCTCACAGATTATGAGCGCCCCCCTGATCTGCATCCCCGACCATGCCCTCTTGTTCGAGGCGGCCCGCGTCATGCAAGAGCGCAACCTCCAGCATCTCGTAGTGATTGACGAGCACGGCGCCACCCTCGGCGTACTGGCCGGCACCGAGATCCTGCACGCGCAACGCCACGCCGTGGGGCTGCTGCTGGCCGAGATCGGCCGCAGCAGCGGCGCCGATGAATTGCGGGATTGTCTCGCCAAGCTACCCATCCTGATCCAAGCGCTGCTCGACGGCGGCACCCGCGTCGAACACATCACCCGCATCATGTCCAGCGTGGCCGATGCGGTGACGGTTCGTCTCCTTACTTTGGCCGAAGCCGAACTGGGGCCCCCACCTGCGCCGTACGCTTTCGTAGCACTAGGCAGCGTGGCCCGCGGCGAGCAAACCATGGCCACGGACCAGGACAACGCCCTGATCTATGCCGACGGCGTGACGGCGGAGGACTACTTCTTGCGGCTGGGCGCCAAAGTCTGCACGGGGCTGGCGCACGTGGGCTACCGGCGCTGCAAGGGCGAGACCATGGCCTGCAACCCCAAGTGGTGCCAACCGCTGAGCCAGTGGCGCCACTATTTTTCTGACTGCATCAACAACGCCAACCCGCAGGACTTGCTCGACGTCAACATCTTCTTCGACTTCCGCTGCATTCATGGTGACGCCAGCTATATCACCCAACTGCGCCAACACCTGCAACAGCTGCTGGAGCCGCCTCCGGCGGTATTCCTCTTCCACCTGGCCCAAAGCACGCTGCAGTTCAAGCCCCCGCGTGGTTTCTTCGGCAACATCCAGCTCGAAAGCAGCGGCGACCACGCCGCCACCTTCAACATCAAAAGCGCCATCATCCCACTCGTCAACTTTGCCCGCATGTACGCCTTGCGGCACCACGTGGGGGAAACCAACACCCTGGAGCGCCTCGGACGCCTGCGCGACTTGGGCGTGCTCCGCCCCTCCAGCCACGACGAACTGGTGCAAGCCTACACCACACTCATGCAACTGCGCCTGACCCACCAGGCTGCGCAGGTCGGCCGCCATACCCCCCCCGACAACCACGTCAACCTGTCCGAACTGACCCAACTGGAGCGCTCTGTCCTGCGCAAGGTCTTTGCTGACATCACGGTCTTCCAGGCGCGCATCGAGGCCGATTTTGCGCGCACCGCGTAAACCTATGCGTATTCTGATCATGGGCGACGTACATGGCCGACACCGCGAGCTCGCTGAGCGGCTGCGGCAGGTGCAGACCGATTACCAGATTGCCGCCGGCATCCAGGTGGGCGACTATGGCTTTTGTCGTGCCACCATCGCGCAGGCCACGGAACAGCATCTGCGCTATCCCGTACCGCTGCACGTGATTGACGGCAACCACGAAGATCATCCCTGGTTGCGGCAAGCGCTGCGCCACGGCGAGACCGTACGCTGGCAGGAGGCGCTGAATCTGGTGTACCAACCACGCCCCTCAGTGGCGCGCCTCGGCGCCTCCAAGGTGGGCTTTCTCGGCGGCGCGCTGCACGTCGACCGACCGCAGCGCCACAATGTGCTGGCCGGCCTGCCCAATTACATTTTACGCCGCCAGCGCGAGCAGGCGGTCGCGCTCTTCAATCGCGAACGACCGGAACTGCTGGTCACCCACTCCTGCCCCGCCGGCATTGGTATCGGCATGCGCGGTTCCCCCAGCCTGGCCCTCGGCGTGGCCGAACACATCCACGCCGCCGGTTTTGACGCCGGGCCAGCCGACGACTGCGGCGAACAGGAACTGCGGCAACTCTGGGAAGGCTTGCACTATCGGCCACGCGGCTGGGTCTTTGGCCACTTCCACACCCAGCGCGACATCCTGATCGACCAAACGCACTTCATCTGCGTCCACGACGACCTCACACCTGCCACCCAGGCGCTGGTGCTCTGGGACACCGAGGAGCAGGAACTCCTGACCTGCCAGATGGCGTAGAAAGCTGAGGGACAGAGGACAGAAGTCAGAGGTCAGCACCCCACGGGGACGCCGGCGCAACGTAGGCCGGAACTCCGGTTCCGGCCATGCGCGTAACCATCAACGGCGGCCGGATATGGCGCCCGACCAGCGTGAGGGAGGCATAGGGTTCCCGAGCAAAAAAATCGCAAACGTTTGCGATTTTTTGGCCTCCAACGGATAGGACACACAAGCTGCCTTTCCGAGCGAGGGGCGGGACACCATTGGGACGGATATAGAGCCGGCCGATGCGGCGGCCAAGCGCGTCATACGGTATTCGACATAGGCCGGCACGCCCTCGGCGGCGGGATTGGAGGCGAGCCTGTCCTCGACATTGACGATGCGGTCGAAGTTGTCCCAGGTGTGGTCCTGGGAACGCGAGGCTCCGTACTCGCGCTCAACGGCTCCCCATTCGTAAATGTCACGGAACGAAGCGAGCGACCACCCCTTGCCTCTTGCCCCTTGCCCCTTGCCTCTTAACTGCCACGACAAGGCTGCGTGACATCTTCCGCATGATGCTCCGGGCGTCACGGGAAACAGCGCCGTTCCACGACGAGGCACTGTGCCAACATGCATCGGAGTCCATGGTCCATTTCTTGCGCTTCCCTGCCTTCCTCGCCTTCCATTTCGGTGAGGACACCGAACGCTACACAGCAGGCATGCGCATGTCTGCGGCCAGCATTCGGCGGTCTGTCTCCTATTCGCGCACGAGTTCTGCCCCGAAATCCCCACCTGAGCCAATAACCACCGGCCTTGGGGCGCGGATGAATACTTACATAGGTCTGGACTGCTTACTTCTTACGCCCTCGCACTTTATCAAGTGCCTTCTGCAGAACAGTTACGTCACTAATCGCCTTTCCGCGATCATGACCGTCATACCATTTGTCGAGCCCTTAATCTATTACCTCATACCCTTCATCGGTCAGGTCTGATCGCATGATCTTGAACTGGTCACCCTGAATTGCATCCGATTCCATTAACGACCTCGTGGTAAGCTTGTTTGCCTGAAAGAAAGTGGCAAGAACCGTGAAAGATTGACGGACTTCGTCTCGATAAGTTCTATTCTTCGATGCCGCCATCCCTCCCGCCATATCAGCTATAAGAAAGTCCTTCATCCATCCCTCCTACCTAGCAGGTATTGGATTTGCAGGCATAGTAGTGGTTCTTGCTGTTCACGAGGCCGTTCGCCAGAGGAGGAGCAAGCAGTGGTACCGCACTATGGCCACCCTGGCGAAGTCGGAGATAGTCGAGTCAACAATGCGGGTCGACCGAGGGAGCGAAACGCGGTATACGGTTGTGCTCGTATATGACTACAACGTAGGCGGGAACCGTTACACCACAGACCAGAGTTCCAGCCTGTCGTACCAGGACATGGCTTGGTTTCTCAGGAAGCTGGCCGAATAGAATAACCTGCCCTGCCAGAGGCAAGTCTGACTTGCATTATAACGACAACGTACCTACAATGTAACTCATGAAACCTTTGCGTTTCGAATGGAACGAGGCGAAGAACCGCGAGAGCCAGCGGAAACACAAGGTGTCGTTTGAGGAAGCGCGCACCGTTTTCTATGACGAGGATGCCGTTGAGTTCTTCGATCGCGATCATTCCGGGCACGAAGACCGGTTTCTGCTGCTTGGGCTGAGCAGTCACCTGCGTGTGCTGCTGATCTGTCATTGTCTGCGCGAAGGAGGCGATGTGATCCGGATCATCTCGGCACGAAAAGCCACAAGTAACGAACGCAAACTTTATCCAGGAGAAACCACATGAAAGCCGAATACGACCTGACAAAAATGAAGAGCCGGCGCAACCCGTACGCCAAACGGCTGAAAAAACAACTGACGATCCGCATGGGACTGGACATCATCGAACACTTCAAACGCATGGCAGAGGAGACGGGTATTCCCTACCAGAACCTCATCAACCTCTACCTGCGCGACTGCGTCCAGACCGATCGCAAGTTGCATCTAAAATGGGCTTCATAAATGCGGCCAACCAAGCGATGCACCCGCGGCCGAGTGCGGGTAGGCACGAGTAATAGGATTGGCGACCGCTGGTGATCGCTGCCGTTGGGTGAGAAATTTTGAAAAGGTTTGGAATGCGCGACCTTGGTCGCGCTTGGGGCGGGCGGGGTCGCAGATGGTGAGCGCAGTCGAACCGCTCGCCACGCCCGGGGATCGGCTCGCCCCCAGGGATGCCACCAGACGGGTACGCCGCGTCAAGCCGCGGCAGAGAGAGCGGCGGCAAGCGGTTCGACGGCGCTCACCGCCTGCGGCCGCCGCAGTCCAAACCTGTCTGCCCGGCCATGCATGCCTGTAGGAGGATTGGGACCGAACGGAACGGGAACGGATAGGACATACAAGCTGCCTTTCCGGGCGGGGGGGCGGGACATCTCATGGTCGGATAACGGCGGTGTAACCACTCAGGAATCAGGGTTCAGGGTTCGGGGTTCAGGGAATATCTGGTGATTCGCCCTTCTTTGTTCGACCAAATAGCCAC